>NZ_JAFLWU010000004.1:0-248539 GCF_017316265.1 Pseudomonas sp. Marseille-Q1929 | reverse complement strand
GATCGCGTAGCGTAATCAACTACGCGATCACTAGTGGAGTAGTACACGGCATAGGCTGTGGGCGGTTTTATGGCTGCCTTAATGATGCTTTTTGAAAAGCTGCCAAGACAGTTGCTCCCACATTTGAACAGAGTGCATTCAGACACCCATTTGCAGTCTTCCTGAACAAGCTTCACAAAACCGCACTATATTGGTGCGACAGGCTGCACCCTTCCCACCGGCCAGCCCATTTTGGTTCGAAACTTCCCGGGCAAGCTGGCAGAACGCCACAGATTCGCGCCTTAAACCCCCATTTCAGGGCTTTCGCGCTTCTTTTCGGAGCCTTGGTTTGGTTTTTGCATTTTCCTTGTATCAGCGCGTGCCTCAAGCCCGCGCCTTGCTCCAAAAGAGGTCCTGATGACCATCAGCGATGCACTGCACCGTTTGCTACTCGACAACCTGACCACCGCGACCATCCTGCTCAACGACGACCTGCGTCTTGAGTACATGAACCCGGCGGCTGAGATGCTCCTGGCCATCAGCGGCCAGCGCAGCCATGGACAGTTCATCAGCGAATTGTTCACCGAGTCGGCCGAAGCCTTGAGCTCGTTGCGCCAGGCGGTGGAGCAGGCACACCCGTTTACCAAGCGCGAAGCGATGCTCACCGCCCTCACCGGCCAGACGCTGACCGTCGATTACGCCGTGACCCCGATCCTCAGCAACGGCACGACCCTGCTGTTGCTCGAAGTGCATCCCCGCGACCGCCTGCTGCGCATCACCAAGGAAGAAGCGCAGCTGTCCAAGCAGGAGACCAGCAAGATGCTGGTGCGCGGCCTGGCCCATGAGATCAAGAACCCGCTCGGCGGCATTCGCGGCGCGGCGCAGCTGCTGGCCCGCGAGCTGCCCGACGAGAACCTCAAGGACTACACCAACGTCATCATCGAGGAAGCCGACCGCCTGCGTAACCTGGTGGACCGCATGCTCGGCTCCAACAAGCTGCCGTCCCTGGCGATGACCAATGTGCACGAGGTGCTGGAGCGCGTGTGCCAGCTGGTCGAGGCCGAAAGCCAGGGCTGCATCACCTTGGTGCGCGACTACGACCCGAGCATCCCCGACGTATTGATCGACCGCGAACAGATGATCCAGGCGGTGCTCAATATCGTGCGCAACGCCATGCAGGCCATCAGCAGCCAGAACGAGCTGCGCCTGGGCCGCATCAGCCTGCGCACCCGCGCCCTGCGCCAGTTCACCATCGGCCACGTGCGCCATCGCCTGGTGACCAAGGTCGAGATCATCGACAACGGCCCGGGCATTCCTGCGGAACTTCAGGAAACCATCTTCTTTCCCATGGTCAGCGGCCGCCCGGACGGTACCGGGCTGGGCCTGGCCATTACCCAGAACATCATCAGCCAGCACCAGGGTCTGATCGAATGTGAGAGCCATCCTGGCCACACCACGTTCTCGATCTTTCTGCCTCTGGAACAAGGAGCCCCATCGACATGAGCCGTAGTGAAACTGTCTGGATCGTCGATGACGACCGTTCTATCCGCTGGGTCCTCGAGAAAGCCTTGCAACAGGAAGGCATGACCACCCAGAGCTTCGACAGCGCCGACGGCGTGATGAGCCGCCTCGCGCGCCAGCAGCCCGACGTGATCATCTCCGACATCCGCATGCCCGGCGCCAGTGGCCTGGACCTGCTGGCACGCATCCGCGAGCAGCACCCGCGCCTGCCGGTGATCATCATGACCGCGCACTCGGACCTGGACAGCGCTGTCGCGTCCTACCAGGGCGGCGCGTTTGAATACCTGCCCAAGCCGTTCGATGTGGACGAGGCGGTGGCGCTGGTCAAGCGCGCCAACCAGCACGCCCAGGAACAGCAAAGCCAGGAAGCCCCACCGGCCCTGACCCGCACCCCGGAAATCATCGGCGAAGCGCCGGCGATGCAGGAAGTGTTTCGCGCCATCGGGCGCTTGAGCCATTCCAACATCACCGTGCTGATCAACGGCGAGTCGGGTACCGGTAAAGAACTGGTGGCCCATGCCCTGCACCGCCACAGCCCCCGGGCGGCGTCGCCGTTTATCGCGCTGAACATGGCGGCGATTCCCAAGGACTTGATGGAGTCCGAGCTGTTCGGCCACGAAAAAGGCGCGTTCACCGGCGCGGCCAACCTGCGGCGCGGGCGCTTTGAACAGGCCGACGGCGGCACGTTGTTCCTCGATGAAATCGGCGACATGCCGGCCGACACCCAGACCCGCCTGTTGCGCGTACTGGCGGACGGCGAGTTCTATCGCGTCGGCGGGCACACGCCGGTCAAGGTCGACGTACGCATCATCGCGGCGACCCACCAGAACCTGGAAACCCTGGTACACGCGGGCAAGTTCCGTGAGGACTTGTTCCACCGCCTCAACGTGATCCGCATCCACATCCCGCGCATGTCGGACCGTCGCGAAGACATCCCGACCCTCGCCCGCCACTTCCTCAGCCGCGCTGCCCAGGAGCTGGCCGTCGAGCCGAAGCTGCTGAAAAGCGAGACCGAGGAGTACCTGAAGAACCTGCCATGGCCGGGCAACGTGCGCCAGCTGGAGAACACCTGCCGCTGGATCACGGTGATGGCGTCCGGGCGCGAAGTGCACATCAGCGACCTGCCGCCCGAGCTGTTGAGCCTGCCGCAGGATTCGGCGCCGGTGACCAACTGGGAGCAGGCGCTGCGCCAATGGGCCGACCAGGCGCTGGCACGCGGCCAGTCGAACCTGCTGGACAGCGCCGTGCCGGCGTTTGAGCGGATCATGATCGAGACGGCCTTGAAGCACACCGCTGGTCGCCGTCGCGATGCGGCGGTGTTGCTGGGTTGGGGGCGTAATACCTTGACCCGCAAGATCAAGGAGTTGGGGATGAAGGTTGATGGTGGTGATGATGACGAGGGCGATGACGCCTGACATCTCTCTAACCTCCACCGAAAATCCAATGTGGGAGCGGGCTTGCCCGCGATAGCGCCGTGTCAGTCACTAGATGTGCTGGCTGATACACCGCTATCGCAGGCAAGCCAGCTCCCACATTTGTTTTGTGCCGGACCCAATACCGTGCACCGCTTCAAGGCACCATGAACCGGCATTGGGCATGGAACCAACACATGAAACTTCAGCGTCGCTGATAAAAACCTGAAAACCAAAAACACCAAAGCCCCGTATCCCGGGGCTTTGCGCTTTCTACAGATTTTTTTCGGCACAACTTGGCGAATCTGGCACGCCCCCTGCAATAACCCTTGTACAACCCAGTTTCGGGGACCTTGGTACAGGCAGGCCGAGAATCCCCTCTTTACACCCGGGGTGCTTGATGCGAACCGCGTCGCGCTCCACACCGCTTTGGGGAACCTTGGTACAGGCAGGCCAGGGATTCCCTCTTTAACACCGAAGCCCGTGCGGCTTCACCCCGTTTTGGGAGCCCTGGTACAGGCAGGCCGGGAACTCCCTCTTTTATTGCTCCTGGAGATGGATCTCCAACCGCCAGCGGCCTTCGGCCTCCTCACCCTTCCAGTCCCCGCGCAACGGCCGAGCTGCCACCAGGTTCAGCAGCAGGCCGCCATCGGTCTTGCGGATACGCCAATTCACATCCTTGTCATTGACCTTGAGCTGCCCACTGGCCGCCTTGCCCTGGGCGTCGAACAGCAGCGCCACGGTGCCATCGATATGTTCACCGTGCAGCTTGGGTTCGCTGTTGAACCACACCACCACGCCGTCCGCCGCTGTATCAAGCTGTTGCAGTTCCACCGGGTCTGAAGTGGTCAGGCGACCAATCATCAGCCCCACCATCATGCCGACAATCGCCAAAGAGCCCATGACCCTCGGCATTAGCTTCGGCCTTGGGTCCTCTTCGGGGGTAGAATGCAGCGCATCTTTACCTTCGGAGCCGTGCATGTTTCACGTCATCCTTTTTCAACCAGAAATTCCGCCGAATACCGGCAACGTTATCAGGCTGTGCGCCAACAGTGGCTGCCACCTGCATTTGATCGAACCTTTGGGCTTCGACATGGACGACAAGCGCCTGCGCCGCGCCGGGCTGGACTACCACGAGTACGCCACGCTCAAGCGCCACGCCGACCTGGCCAGCTGCCTGGAAAGCCTGGGGCACCCACGGCTGTTCGCGTTCACCACCAAAGGCTCGCGGCCGTTTCATGATGCCAGCTTTGCCGAAGGCGACGCCTTCCTGTTCGGCCCGGAAAGCCGTGGGCTGCCGGCCGAAGTGCTGGATGCCCTGCCCGATGGCCATCGCCTGCGATTGCCGATGCGTGAGGGCTGCCGCAGCTTGAACCTATCGAACACCGTAGCCGTTGCTGTCTATGAAGGTTGGCGACAACTCGGTTTCAAGTAATACACAAAACAAAATGTGGGAGCGGGCTTGCTCGCGAATGCGGTATGTCAGTCACTGAAGATGTCGACTGAAGTACCGCATTCGCGAGCAAGCCCGCTCCCACATTTTTTACCGCGTCGACTTATTGAACAGTCGACGAACCTTCCTGTTGCATGCGCTGCAGCTCTTGCGCGTACAGGGCATCGAAGTTCACCGGTGCCAGCATCAGCGCTGGGAACGAGCCACGGGTGACCAGGCTGTCCAGGGTCTCACGGGCATACGGGAACAGGATGTTCGGGCAGAACGCGCCCAGGGTGTGGCTCATGGACGCTTCGTCCAGGCCCTGGATCAGGAAGATACCGGCCTGTTGCACTTCAGCGATGAAGGCCACTTCTTCGCCGTTCTTCACGGTCACCGACAGGGTCAGCACGACTTCGTGGAAGTCGCCTTCCAGTGCCTTTTGACGGGTGTTCAGGTCCAGCGCAACGCTTGGCGTCCATTCCTGGCGGAAGATCGCCGGGCTTTTCGGCGCTTCGAACGACAGGTCACGCACGTAGATGCGCTGCAGCGAGAACTGTGGGCCTTGGTCTTGCGCAGCTTCGGTGTTCTGTTGGTCAGTCATCGCAGATCCTTGTGATCTTGGGGTCTTTTAGGGGTTAGGCGAGCAGCGCATCCAGCTTGCCGGCGCGCTCCAGGGCAAACAGGTCGTCGCAGCCACCGATGTGCTTGGCGCCGATCCAGATCTGCGGCACGGACGTGCGTCCCGCCTTCTGGGCCATTTCGGCACGCACCTGGGGTTTGCCATCGACCTTGATTTCTTCGAAGGCAACGCCCTTTTTCTCCAGCAAGGCCTTGGCCCGCATGCAGTAAGGGCACCAATCGCTGGAATACACGACAACCTGGCTCATATCACTTCACCAGCGGGAGGTTATCGGCTTTCCAGCTGCCGATACCGCCGGACAGTTTGGCGGCGGTGAAACCGGCCTTCAGCATTTCGCGGGCGTGGGTGCCGGCGTGCTGGCCCTGGGCATCGACCAGGATGATGGTCTTGGCCTTGTGCTTTTCCAGCTCGGCCAGGCGCGCGATCAGCTTGTCCTGTGGAATGTTCAGGGCACCGACGATATGGCCGGCGGCAAAATCCTTGGCCGGGCGAATGTCCACGACAACGGCCTCATCCTTGTTGACCAGCGCGGTCAGCTCCGCTGTGCTCAGGCTGCGGCCACCACGGCTCATCTCGTGAGCGATCAGCAGCGCCAGCAGGATGACGAAGGCACCCACGAGCAGATAGTGGGCAGTGGCAAATGCAATCAGGTGATCAACCATCAAGGAGGTTCCAGGGCGTTAAAATGGCGGTAAGTATACACAGCCGTCAGGGGCGGCCAACCCCCGTAAAGCGGTGACGCGGTCGGAACTTCGCTTTAAACTGCCACTCCCTTTTCAATCGCCTTCCTTTATTACCGCCACGAGAGGATCTATGACTACTACGCCTAAACCTTTGGTCCTGATAATTCTCGATGGCTTCGGACACAGTGAAAGCCACCACGACAACGCGGTATACGCGGCCAAGAAGCCCGTACTCGACCGCCTGACCGCGACGATGCCCAACGGCCTGATCTCCGGTTCCGGCATGGACGTCGGCCTGCCGGACGGCCAGATGGGCAACTCGGAAGTCGGCCACATGAATCTCGGCGCCGGACGAGTGGTCTATCAAGACTTCACCCGCGTGACCAAAGCGATCCGCGACGGCGAGTTCTTCGAGAACCCGACCATCTGCGCCGCCGTCGATAAAGCCGTGGCTGCCGGCAAGGCCGTGCACTTCATGGGCCTGTTGTCCGATGGCGGCGTACACAGCCACCAGGACCACCTGGTCGCCATGGCCGAGCTGGCTTTCAAGCGCGGTGCCGACAAGATCTACCTGCACGCCTTCCTCGACGGCCGCGACACCCCGCCGAAAAGCGCGCAATCGTCCATCGAACTGCTGGACGCCACCTTTGCCGCCCTGGGCAAAGGCCGCATCGCCAGCCTGGTGGGTCGCTATTTCGCCATGGACCGCGACAACCGCTGGGATCGCGTGTCCCAGGCCTACAACCTGATCGTCGACGGCCAGGCCGAATTCAATGCCGCCACTGCCCAGGAAGGCCTGGAAGCCGCCTACGCCCGTGGCGAGAGCGATGAGTTCGTCAAGGCCACTACTATCGGCGAGCCGGTGAAAGTCGAAGACGGCGACGCCGTGATCTTCATGAACTTCCGCGCCGACCGCGCCCGCGAGTTGAGCCGGGTGTTTGTCGAAGACGGTTTCAGCGAGTTCGAACGTGTGCGCCAGCCCAAAGTCCACTACGTCGGCCTGACCCAATACGCCGCCAGCATCCCGGCCCCAGCCGCTTTCGCGCCAGGCAGCCTGGAAAACGTGCTGGGCGATTACCTGGCGAAAAACGGCAAGACCCAGCTGCGCATCGCCGAAACCGAGAAATACGCCCACGTGACCTTCTTCTTCTCCGGCGGTCGTGAAGAACCGTTCCCGGGCGAAGAGCGCATCCTGATCCCGTCGCCCAAAGTCGCCACTTATGACCTGCAACCGGAAATGAGCGCGCCGGAAGTCACCGACAAGATCGTCGATGCCATCGAACACCAGCGTTATGACGTGATCGTGGTCAACTACGCCAACGGTGACATGGTCGGCCACAGCGGCAACCTCGCCGCCGCGACCAAGGCCGTGGAATGCCTGGACGAGTGCGTCGGCCGCATCGCCGAGGCGCTGGAAAAAGTCGGCGGCGAAGCGCTGATCACCGCTGACCACGGCAACTGCGAGCAGATGTCCGACGAGTCCACCGGCCAGGCCCACACCGCCCACACCACCGAGCCGGTGCCGTTCATCTATGTCGGCAAGCGTGATCTGAAAGTGCGTGAAGGTGGCGTGTTGGCCGATGTGGCGCCGACCATGCTGAAGCTGATGGGGCTGGAGAAGCCGATTGAAATGACCGGCACCTCGATTCTGGTCTAAATCTCGGATACAGCACAAAACAGTGTGGGAGCGGGCTTGCCCGCGATAGCGGCAGATCAGTACACATTTATGTGGCTGACCCACCGCCATCGCGGGCAAGCCCGCTCCCACATTTGTTTTGCACAGCTTTCAGAGATGTCTTTTAGCCATACCCCCGCCACTCGGCACCTATCTTGCCCCCCAGCCCGAATTGGGCGTTTTTTTTGCAGCAGTTGGCGGGCATACTAGGCCGTCCATTTCCCTGGTGTCGCCCGCCTCTATGCTTCGCGCCTTGATTTCCCTTGCCCTTGTCTGCCTGCTCCAACCGGCGTTTGCCGATGAGCGCGCACAAACCCAACAACAGTTGGACGCTACGCGTCAGGACATTACCGAGCTGAAAAAGCTGCTCGGCAAGCTCCAGGAAGAAAAATCCGGGGTGCAGAAAGACCTGCGCGGCACGGAAACCGAGATGGGCAAGCTGGAGAAGCAGGTCCAGGAGCTGCAAAAAGAATTAAAGAAGAGCGAGTCGGAACTGGAGCGACTCGACGCTGAGAAAAAAAAACTCCAGGGCGCACGCGTTGAACAGCAACGCCTGATCGCCATCCAGGCCCGCGCCGCTTATCAGAGTGGCCGCCAGGAATACCTCAAGCTGTTGCTGAACCAGCAGAACCCGGAAAAATTCGCGCGCACCCTTACTTATTACGATTACCTGAGCCAGGCGCGTCTCGCGCAACTGAAGGGCTTCAACGAAACCCTGCGCCAGTTGGCCAACGTCGAACAGGAAATTGCCGACCAGCAATCACAGCTGCTCGACCAGAAAACCGCCCTCGACACCCAACGCGATCAGTTGGAACAAGTACGCAAGGAGCGCCAACAGGCCCTGGCCAAGCTCAATGACGACGTGAAGGCCCGCGACGCCAAGCTCCAGGCCCGCGAGCAGGACCAGGCCGACCTGGGCAAAGTCCTCAAGACCATCGAAGAAACCCTGGCCCGCCAGGCACGTGAGGCCGAAGAGGCGCGCCAGAAAGCGCTGATCGCCCAGCAGGAAGCCGAAAAAAAGCGCCAGCGTGAGGCCGAGCTGGCAGCCACCACGGATGCTCCGGCGCCGCGTAAACCGGCGCATGCAGCCCCTGGCCCGCTGGTTTCCAGCGCCGGCGAGAACTTCGGCGGCCCTTTTGCTTCAGCCCGCGGCAAACTTCCATGGCCAGTTGATGGTCGACTACTGGCACGCTTCGGTGAAACCCGTGGCGATGACACCCGTGCCAAGTGGGATGGGGTGATGATCAGCGCCTCCTCCGGCAGCCAGGTCCACGCTGTCCACGGTGGCCGCGTGGTGTTTGCCGATTGGCTGCGGGGCGCCGGTTTGTTGGTGATTTTGGACCACGGTAATGGCTATTTGAGCCTTTACGGCCACAATCAGACTTTACTCAAGTCGGCAGGTGATGTTGTAAAAGCCGGTGAATCCATCTCCACTGTCGGTAACAGTGGTGGCCAGGATACCCCGGCGCTGTACTTCGCTATTCGTCAGCAGGGCCGCCCGAGCGATCCTGCACAATGGTGCCGTTCCCAAGGATAGGGCCGCATCTACATTAGGAGTTCGTTCGACATGCTGCATTTGTCCCGCCTCACTTCGCTGGCCCTGACCATCGCCCTGGTGATCGGCGCACCTCTGGCTTTCGCCGCACCGGCGGCACCGGCTGCACCCGCAGTGACTACCAAGGCGCCGTTGCCGCTGGACGAGCTGCGCACCTTTGCCGAGGTCATGGACCGGATCAAGGCGGCTTATGTCGACCCTGTAGACGACAAGACCCTGCTGGAAAATGCCATCAAGGGCATGCTCAGCAACCTCGACCCGCACTCCGCCTACCTCGGCCCGGAAGATTTCGCTGAGCTGCAGGAAAGCACCAGCGGTGAGTTCGGCGGCCTGGGCATTGAAGTCGGCTCCGAAGACGGCAACGTCAAGGTGGTATCGCCCATCGACGACACCCCGGCTTCCAAGGCCGGCATCCAGGCCGGCGACTTTATCGTCAAGATCAACGGCCAGCCGACCCGTGGCCAGACCATGACCGAAGCCGTGGACAAGATGCGCGGCAAGATCGGCCAGAAAATCACCCTGACCCTGGTGCGCGATGGCGGCACGCCGTTCGACGTGACGCTGACCCGCGCGACCATTGTGGTCAAGAGCGTGAAGAGCCAGCTGCTGGAGTCGGGCTACGGCTACATCCGCATCACCCAGTTCCAGGTCAAGACCGGCGACGAAGTGGCCAAGGCCCTGGCCAAGCTGCGCAAGGACAACGGCAAGAAGCTCAACGGCATCGTGCTCGACCTGCGCAACAACCCGGGCGGGGTGTTGCAGGCGGCGGTGGAAGTGGTCGATCACTTCATCACCAAGGGCCTGATCGTGTACACCAAGGGCCGTATCGCCAACTCCGAGCTGCGCTTCTCGGCCACCGGCAACGACCTCAGCGAAAACGTGCCATTGGCCGTGCTGATCAACGGCGGCAGCGCCTCGGCTTCAGAAATCGTCGCCGGCGCCCTGCAAGACCAGAAGCGCGGCGTGCTGATGGGCACCACCAGCTTCGGCAAAGGCTCGGTGCAAACCGTGCTGCCGCTGAACAACGACCGTGCCCTGAAGATCACCACCGCGCTGTACTACACGCCGAACGGCCGTTCGATCCAGGCCCAGGGCATCGTGCCGGACATCGAAGTGCGCAAGGCCAAGATCACCAACGAGGCCGACAGCGAGTACTACAAAGAGGCGGACCTGCAAGGTCACCTGGGCAATGGCAACGGCGGTGCCGACCAGCCAACCGGCAGCGGCGCCAAAGCCAAGCCGATGCCGCAGGACGATGACTACCAACTGGCCCAGGCGCTGAGCCTGCTCAAGGGCCTGAGCATCACCCGCAGCCGTTGATATGCGTTTTGCCCTGATCATCGCTGTGCTGTGCAGCCTGGCCGGAGTCGCTCACGCGGCCCCGGCCAGCGAGCCGCACAAAGCCTACCTGACCCTCATCATCGACGACCTCGGGCAAAACCTGCCCCGGGATCGTCGCGTGCTGGCCCTGCCTGGGCCGGTGACCACGGCGATCATGCCCGACACGCCCCACGCCGCCGAATTTGCCCGCGAAGCCCACAAGGCCGGCAAGATTGTGATCCTGCACATGCCCATGGACCCGGCCACCGGCCCGTTCGCCTGGCACCCCGAGCTGCCCATCGAAGAACTCGGCAAACGCCTGGACGCCGCGTTCAAGGCGGTGCCCTACACCGCCGGCATCAACAACCATATGGGCAGCCGCATGACCGCACAGCCCGCGGCAATGGCGTGGCTGATGGCCGAGCTGCTACGGCGCCACAAGTTCTTTGTGGACAGCCGCACCAGCGCGCAAACCGTCGCTGCCGCCGAGGCGCAGAAGATCGGCCTGGCCAGCGTCTCGCGGGATGTGTTCCTGGATGACGAGCGCACCGAAGCGGCAATCACCACCCAATTGCAGACGGCAATCAAGCTGGCCCACAAACAAGGCTCGGCCGTGATGATCGGCCATCCCTACCCGCAGACCCTGGCGGTGCTGGAGCGCGAACTGCCCAAGCTCAAGGCCCAGGGCGTGGACTGGATCGATATCAAGTTGATGATCAGCGTGCGCAGCAATCAGGCGATGGCCGGGCACGGCAAGGATGGCACCTACAGGTAGCGCGCCATGATCTCGTCAATAGCGCCGTCTTTGCGCAATTGGTCGAGCGCCGCCTGCAATTTGCTCACCGTGTCATCCGGCACTTCTTTGTTCAGCGCCAAGTACAATTGCGCGCTGTTGAAACGCAATACAGTCTTGAGCCCGGTCACACCCACTTGGCGCGCCAGGTAACGCCCGGCCGGGTCGCCGGTGGCCCACAGGTCGATCTGGCCATCCAGCAGCTTTTGCGCGTTGTCCTGGTCGCGCAACACCACCACCGGGTTGAGGCCCTGTTTCTCCAGGGTTTCGGCAATGGCATCGCCTTTGTAGGCGCCAATCTTGTAGCGCCGTGCGTGTTCGAGGTCCGTCAGTTGGATCTTGCTGTCAGCCTTGGCCAGCAGCACCCAGTCGTCCGGGCCGATGGGGCCGACCCATTTGAACAAGGCTTCGCGATCCGGCAGGCGCGCCATCACGAACACGCCGTAGCCAGGTTTTTCCAGGGCGAGTTTGTAGATGCGCTCCCAAGGAAAACGTAGGGTCAGGTTGTAGGAAATGCCGGCGCGCTTGAAGGTTTCGCGCACGATGTCCACGGCGATGCCTTCGATGTTGTCTTCCTTGGCGAAGTTCTTGCCGTTTTTCGCCATGTTGTAGGGCGGGAAGTTTTCCGTCAGCAGCACCAGGGCGGTGCCCGACGGTTCCTCGGCATGGGCCGAGCCCGTCAAAAGGATGGACGTACTGGCGAGGGCGAGCAGCAGCTGTTTGAACATGAAGGGATACCGGAATCCATGGCAAGCGCAGAGAGTGCCGCGCACTTGCCATGGTGTCCAGCAGCGTTTAGCGAACGACGATACCGCGCGCCGCCATGTAGGCTTTTGCCTCGGGAACGGTGTATTCGCCAAAGTGGAAAATACTCGCCGCCAACACCGCGCTGGCATGGCCTTCGATCACGCCGTCGGCCAAATGCTGCAGGTTGCCGACGCCGCCGGAAGCGATCACCGGAATCCCCAGCGCGTCGCTGATGGCACGGGTTACGCCCAGGTCAAAGCCGTTTTTCATGCCGTCCTGGTCCATGCTGGTCAGCAGGATCTCACCGGCGCCCAGGCCTTCCATCTTCATCGCCCACTCCACCGCGTCGAGGCCGGTAGGCTTGCGACCGCCGTGGGTGAAGATCTCCCAGCGCGGGGTTTCGCCCGGGCCGGAGACTTTCTTGGCGTCGATGGCCACCACGATGCATTGCGAGCCGAAGTGCTGCGCGGCTTCGCCGACGAACTCCGGGTTGAATACGGCGGCGGTGTTGATCGACACCTTGTCCGCGCCGGCATTGAGCAGGTTGCGGATGTCTTGCACAGTACGCACGCCACCGCCCACGGTCAGCGGGATGAATACCTGGCTGGCCATGCGCTCGACGGTATGCAAGGTAGTGTCGCGGCCGTCGACGCTGGCGGTGATGTCGAGAAAGGTAATCTCGTCGGCACCTTGCTCATCGTAGCGACGGGCGATTTCCACCGGGTCGCCGGCGTCGCGGATGTTCTCGAACTTGACGCCCTTGACCACGCGACCGTTGTCGACGTCCAGGCAAGGGATGATGCGTTTGGCCAGCGCCATGGTCAGTCCTCAGCCGTTGTAGGCGTCGCAGTAAGCCTGGGCTTCGGCGACGTCCAGGGTGCCTTCGTAGATCGCACGGCCGGTGATGGCGCCGATGATGCCCGGGGCCTTGGCGTCCAGCAGCGACTTGATGTCACCCAGGTTATGGATACCGCCGGAAGCGATCACCGGGATCTTGGTCGCAGCGGCCAGCGCGGCGGTGAACGGCACGTTGCAGCCCTGCATCATGCCGTCTTTGGCGATGTCGGTATAAACGATGGCGGACACGCCATCGGCTTCGAACTGCTTGGCCAGGTCAATCACCTGCACGGTGCTGATTTCAGCCCAACCGTCGGTGGCGACGAAACCGTCTTTAGCATCCAGGCCCACGATCACTTTGCCCGGGAACGCGCGGCAGGCTTCGGCAACGAACGCCGGATCCTTGACCGCCTTGGTGCCGATGATCACGTAGCTCACGCCCGCCTTGACGTAGTGCTCGATGGTTTCCAGGGAGCGGATACCGCCACCGATCTGGATCGGCAGGTGCGGGTAGCGCTTGGCGATGGCGGTGACCACTTCACCGTTGACCGGCTGGCCTTCGAAGGCGCCATTCAAGTCCACCAGATGCAGGCGACGGCAGCCCCCTTCCACCCATTTGGCAGCCATGCTCACCGGGTCATCGGAGAACACGGTGGAGTCTTCCATGCGGCCTTGGCGCAGACGTACGCAGGCGCCGTCCTTGAGATCGATAGCGGGGATAATCAGCATCTGGCAAACCTTATTCGATATTCAGCAATGCTTGGGAAATCAGGGTTTCTCAAGCGACCACAGGTCGCTTTCGATGCTTTCGAACCGCTCTTTGAGCAGCGTCTGCGCATCGAAAATCGCCCGGTTGTAATAGTGCGGCGCAACTTCGGTGGTGAACAGTTCGAGGATCTCGGCGACCTCGAACGAACCCAGCTTCAGCTCGAAGCGATCTTCCATGAACCGCTTGATCTTGAGGGTAGCCTCACTCTCCTGTTCGGGCGTGAGGTTCAAGAGCGGCAACTTCGGCTTCTTGGCCATTTACCAGCGCCCGTTCCAGGCGGCGAAGTTCTGCAGCAATTGCAGGCCATGGGTATGGCTCTTCTCCGGGTGGAACTGCACGGCAAAGCGCGAGCCCTCGGCCAGCGCGGCGGCGAAATCGACACCGTAGTGCCCGCCGCCCACCACCTGGGCCGGGTTACCGGCGGCGATGTAGTAGCTGTGCACGAAGTAGAAGCGCGCCAGGTCCGGGATGTCATGCCACAGTGGGTGATCCACCGTCTGACTGACTTCGTTCCAGCCCATGTGCGGGACTTTCAGGTGGGCGCCGTCTTCGTGCAAGTCCTTGCCGAAGAACTTCACCTGGCCAGGAAACAGGCCGATGCAGTCCACGCCGTCGTTCTCTTCACTGCGGTCGAGCAAGGCTTGCATGCCCACGCAGATGCCGAGGAACGGACGGTCCTGGCTGACTTCGCGCACCAGGCTGTCAAAGCCCAGGCGGCGGATCTCGGCCATGCAATCGCGAATCGCGCCCACGCCGGGGAATACCACCCGGTCGGCTTCGCGAATCACATTGGCATCGCTGGTGATCAGCACCTTGCCGGCACCTACATGTTCGAGGGCCTTGGCCACCGAGTGCAGGTTACCCATGCCGTAATCGATAACCGCGACCGTCTGCATTACAGGACGCCCTTGGTCGAGGGCATTTGCCCGGCCATGCGGTCATCCAGCTCCACGGCCATGCGCAGGGCGCGGCCGAAAGCCTTGAACACGGTTTCGATCTGGTGGTGGGTGTTAGTGCCACGCAGGTTGTCGATGTGCAGGCTGACCAGGGCGTGGTTGACGAAACCCTGGAAAAATTCCTGGAACAGGTCGACGTCAAAGCCGCCCACGGTGGCGCGGGTGTACGGCACGTGCATCTGCAGGCCTGGGCGGCCGGAGAAGTCGATGACCACACGCGACAGCGCTTCGTCCAGCGGGACATAGGCGTGGCCGTAGCGACGGATGCCTTTTTTGTCGCCGATGGCCTTGGCAAACGCCTGGCCGAGGGTGATACCGACATCCTCCACAGTGTGGTGGTCGTCGATATGCAGGTCGCCCTTGCTGACGATATCCAGGTCGATCAGCCCGTGACGGGCGATCTGGTCCAGCATGTGCTCAAGAAAAGGTACACCGATATCAAATCGGGCCTTTCCGGTGCCATCCAGGTTGATCGAGGCTTTGATCTGGGTTTCCAGAGTGTCGCGCTCGACGGACGCCTTACGTTCGGCCATCACCAGCTCCGCAAAATCATTGGGCGAAAAAGGCAGCCATTATAGGGGCGCGGGCGCTAAACAGAAACATCGGAGGGGATAAGACTGATGGAGTGTCGGGGATAGACATGTGCATACAAGCAGGTGCTCCAGGATGGTGCACCTGCCTGTATTCAACTTAGTGGAACAGTACCGCCGTCTTCTGCAGGGTCACCCACACACCCCACGCCAACGGAATACCCACCACCAACCAGGCGGCAATCGCCAATGGCACAGTACCTGGCGCAGCTTTCCACTCCAGGGAAGTGCTGGCGTCGGCGCCTTTGTCATGGCCCAGCGCCTGTTCGGCGGCCAGTTCGGCGTCGGTCATGAAGTACTTGTCGGCCACCGGACGCACCAGCAGGTTGCAGATGAAGCCCAGCACCAGCAGGCCGGCGAGGATGTACAGGGTGATGTCGTAAGCCGCAGCGCGTTCAACGCCGATGCTCAGCTGATACTCACGCAGGTAGTTCACCAACACCGGGCCCAGTACGCCCGCTGCTGCCCAGGCGGTCAGCAGGCGACCGTGGATCGCACCGACCATCTGCGTACCGAACAGGTCGGCCAGGTACGCCGGAACCGTGGCAAAACCACCGCCGTACATCGACAGGATGATGCAGAACGCCGCCACGAACAGCGACACGTTGCCCAGGTGACCCAGGTTCGGGATCAGCGCGTACAGGGCAAAACCCAATGCGAAGAACACGAAGTAGGTGTTTTTACGGCCCAGGTAGTCGGAGAACGACGCCCAGAAGAACCGGCCACCGATGTTGAACAGGCTCAACAGACCGGTGAAGCCCGCCGCGATCGCCGCGATGGACGCCAGTTGACCGGCATCCAGTTGGCCAAACGGCACATCCACGCCCAGCAGCTTGCCGCCGAACACTTCCTGCAGCAGGGGCGACGCCATGCCGAGGATGCCGATACCGGCGGATACGTTCAGGCACAGCACCAGCCACACCAGGCGGAACTGCGGGGTTTTCCAGGCCACATTCACATGCACGTGACGGTGGGTGATCATCGCGTTGCTGGCTTTTTTCGCCGGCGCGGTCCAGCCCTCAGGCTTCCAGCCGGTCGGCGGTACGCGGTAGGACAAGGCGCCACCGATCATGAACACGAAGTAGATCGCCGCCATCACCAGGAAGCTCTGCCATACGCCCACGCTGTCAGGCGTGGCGAAGTGGCCCATCAATGCCGCTGCCAGCGGGGCGCCAACCATCGCGCCGCCGCCGAAGCCCATGATCGCCATGCCAGTGGCCATGCCGCGCTTGTCCGGGAACCACTTGATCAGGGTCGACACGGGCGAGATGTAACCCAGGCCCAGGCCGATACCGCCAATGACCCCGGAGCCGATCCACATCAGCCAGATCTGGTGGGTATAGATCCCCAACGCCGAGATCAACAGGCCGCCACACCAGCACAGCGCCGATACAACGCCGGCCTTGCGTGGCCCGGCATGTTCCAGCCAGCCGCCCCAGATCGCTGCCGAGCAGCCCAGGAAGATGAAGAACAAGGTGTAGATCCAGCCCAGCATGGAGATGGGCCAGTCACATTGGGACGAGAAGATTTGCGCGATAAAACTCATGTCTGGCGCGCAGGCGAGCGGCTTGGTGACGCCCAGCGCCTTCGACAACGGCAGCCAGAACACCGAGAAACCATAGGCCATGCCGATGCACAGGTGGATGGCCAGGGCGGCCGGCGGAACCAGCCAGCGGTTGAAGCCGGGCTTGGCGATGATGCGCTCCTTGGACAGGAACGCAGGCTGTGCGGCAGTTGAAGCTGCCGCAGTGCTAGTGCTCATTGGTGTTTCCCCCAGTTATTAGTATGCGTTCGTCAGGCGCTCTCTCCCTCGGCCTTGCACGCAGAGCGTTGGCCGTTGTTGTTGAGTGAAGCTCCATTGATGCGCGACGTTGTGTCGCAGAAGGCAGACGAACCCGCGAAGATTAGCACCTGTGGATGACAGAAAAACCAAACTGACATCACCTTTTTCGGGATATCTGTTTTGTTTGACGCCAAAATCCCGTTTTGCTGGGTCTGGATACAATGTAACGATGAGGGAACTGACGTACGGTTACGGGCGTTATACTCTGCGGCTAAATTTTGAAATCGACATACAAGGACTCGCCCATGAAAGCGTTCGGCAAAATCCTGGGTCTGGTACTTCTCGGGCTGTTGCTGATCATTGTGGCGCTGGGCTTTGCCCTGACCCACCTCTTCGATCCCAACGACTATAAAGACGAGATTCGCCAGATTGCCCGCGACAAGGCCCACATCGAGCTGACGCTCAATGGCGACATCGGCTGGAGCCTGTTCCCCTGGCTCGGCCTTGAGTTGCACGAAGCCAGCGTGGCCACCCTGACCACCCCGACGCAACCGTTCGCCGACCTGCAGATGCTCGGCCTGTCGGTACGCGTGCTGCCGCTGCTGCGCCGCGAAGTGCAGATGAGCGACGTGCGCGTCGAAGGCCTGAACCTGCGCCTCAACCGCGACAAGCAGGGCCACGGCAACTGGGAAGATATCGGCAAGAACGCGCCTGTCGCGTCCACCGAAACCACCGCGCCAGCCTCCACGCCGGCAGAGCCCGCTGCCGAGCCCAAGGCAGAGAAGCCGCCACAGCCGATCCGCCTGGACATCGACAGCCTGACCATCAACAACGCCCGCGTCGAATACAACGACGAGCAGACCGGCAAGCAATTCAGCGCCGAGAGCATCCAGCTGAGTTCCGGTGCGATCCACGACGGCGCGAGCATCCCCGTGAAGCTCACCGCATTCTTCGGCAGCAACCAGCCGGTGATGCGCGTCAAGACCGAGCTCAACGGCAACCTGCGCATCCAGCGTGCGCTCAAGCGTTACCAGTTCGAAGACATGCGTCTGAGCGGCGAAGCCACCGGCGAGCCACTGCAAGGCAAGACGGTGACCTTCTCCACACAGGGGCAGTTGTTGGTGGACTTGGCGGCGAACGTCGCCGAATGGACCAACTTGAAGCTGTCGGCCAACCAGTTGCGCGCCTTGGGCGAGCTGAAGGTCAACGACCTCGACAAGACCCCGCAACTGAGCGGCGCCCTGTCCATCGCCCAGTTTGACCTGGCCAAGTTCCTCGACAGCGTCGGCCAGCCGTTGCCGCCGATGGCCGAGGGCAGCCTGAGCAAGGTCGAACTGGTCAGCCGCCTCAGCGGCACGCCCACCCGCGTGGCCCTGGACGACCTGAACCTGAAGGTCGACGGCAGCACCTTCACCGGCCGCATTGCCGTGGATGACTTCGCCAAGCAATCCCTGCGCGTACAACTCAAGGGCGACACCTTCAACGCCGACAACTACCTGCCGGCCAAGTCCGAAGCCGCCAAAGGCGCCTCCGCCGCACGCCAGGCCGAAGTGCAGAACAGCGAAGCCGGGGCCATGGCCGCCGGCGGCACCACGCCGCTGCCGGACGCGCCCACCAAGGGCGCGTGGAGCACCGACAAACTGCTGCCACTGACGCGCCTGCGCACATTGGACGTGGATGCCGACCTGGCCTTTGGGCAACTGACCCTGAGCAAGCTGCCGATCGAGAACGCCGTGCTCAAAGCCACCGGCATCGACGGCCAACTCAAGCTCAACACTTTGAGCGGCGGCCTCTACAACGGCACCTTCCAGGCCAACGGCAACCTCGACGTACGCCAGGATATCCCGCTGCTGGCGCTGCAAAGCCAGATCAAGCAAGTGCCGGTCGAACGCATCCTGCAAGCCCAGGGGCAAACGCCACCGGTGAAGGGCCAGATCACCCTCGACAGCAACCTCAGCGGCCGCGGCAACAGCCAGAAAGCCCTGATCGACAGCCTCAACGGCACCGCCAGCTTTGTGATCAACAACGGCATGCTGCTCAACGCCAACCTTGAGCAACAGCTGTGCACCGGCATCGCCCTGCTCAACCGCAAGACCTTGAGCAGCACGCCACAAGGCAAGGACACGCCGTTCCAGGAACTGCGCGGCAACCTGACCTTCCGTAACGGCGTCGCCAGCAACCCAGACCTGAAAGTGCGCATCCCCGGCCTGACCGTCAACGGCAACGGTGACATCGACCTGCGCGTGCTGGGCATGGACTACCGCGTGGGCATCCTTGTCGAAGGCGACCAACGCGCCGTGCCAGACCCGGCCTGCCAGGTGGGCAGCAATTTCCAGGGCATCGAAGTGCCGCTGCGCTGCCGCGGCCCGCTGGAACTGGGCGCCAAGGCCTGCCGCCTGGACAAGGACGGCCTCGGCCAGGTCGCGATCAAGGCGGCCGGCAACAAGCTCAGCGACAAACTTGAAGAGAAACTCGACAAGGTCAACCCGCAGCTCAAAGACGCGCTCAAAGGCCTGTTCAAACGATGAGAAACGAGCAGTTTTCAACGGCGGTGCTGGACTGGTACGACCGCCACGGTCGCCATGACCTGCCCTGGCAACAGGGCATCACGCCGTACCGGGTGTGGGTCTCGGAGATCATGTTGCAACAGACCCAGGTGAGCACCGTGCTCAACTACTTCGACCGTTTCATGGCCTCGCTGCCGACGGTCGAAGCCCTGGCCGCCGCACCGGAAGACGAAGTGCTGCACTTGTGGACCGGCCTGGGTTACTACACCCGCGCACGCAACCTGCAAAAGACCGCAAAGATTGTCGTGGCCGATTACGGCGGCGAGTTTCCCCGGGACGTGGAAAAACTCACCGAACTGCCGGGCATCGGCCTGTCCACCGCCGGCGCGATTGCGAGCCTGAGCATGGGCCTGCGCGCGCCGATCCTCGACGGCAACGTCAAACGCGTGCTGGCGCGCTTTACCGCGCAAGAGGGCTACCCAGGCGAGCCCAAGGTGGCCAAGCAGCTGTGGGCCACCGCAGAGCGCTTCACGCCCCATGATCGCGTCAACGCCTACACCCAGGCGATGATGGACATGGGCGCCACCCTCTGCACCCGCAGCAAACCCAGCTGCCTGTTGTGCCCGCTGGAAAAAGGCTGCGAAGCCCACATGCTCGGCCTGGAGACGCGCTACCCGATCCCCAAGCCGCGCAAGACCATCCCGCAGAAGCGCACGCTGATGCCGATGCTGGCGAACGCCGAGGGCGCGATCCTGCTTTACCGCCGCCCATCGACAGGGCTATGGGGTGGACTGTGGAGCTTGCCGGAGCTGGACGACCTGCAAGACCTCGAACACCTCGCCCACCAGCACGCGCTGGAACTGGGCAAGCAACAGGCATTGCCGGGGCTGATCCATACCTTCAGCCACTTCCAGCTGGCCATCGAGCCCTGGCTGGTGCAGGTCGAGGAATCCGCCCATCACGTGGCCGAGGCCGACTGGCTCTGGTATAACCTCGCCACCCCGCCGCGCCTGGGCCTTGCCGCCCCGGTCAAGAAACTGCTGAAGCGCGCGGCCGACGTTTTGAATGCAGGAGTGTCGTCATGACCCGCACCGTAATGTGCCGCAAGTACAAAGAAGAACTGCCAGGCCTGGAACGCCCTCCGTATCCTGGCGCCAAGGGCCAGGACATTTTCGAGAACGTCTCTGCCAACGCCTGGGGCGACTGGCTGAAACACCAGACCCTGCTGATCAATGAAAAACGCCTGAACATGATGAACGCCGAAGACCGTAAATACCTGGCGGGCGAAATGGACAAGTTCTTTTCCGGCGAGGATTACGCCAAGGCCGACGGCTACGTGCCGCCTGCTCAATAATTGATCAAAAACCGGGGTCGGCACGTAAGCGACGGTAATAATTAAATATTTTTTGAAAACTTGCTTGACGACCCCCTGAAAAACCCGTTTAATGCGCCCCGTTGCCCAGATAGCTCAGTCGGTAGAGCAGGGGATTGAAAATCCCCGTGTCGGCGGTTCGATTCCGTCTCTGGGCACCACTAATTAGTTTTAGGTGGTGCGAACATCATCTGAAACACACAAGAAACCCGCCTAGTGCGGGTTTTTTGTTGCCTGCGATTTTGTGCAGAAATTTCACTTATCCAAGTGGCGATTTAGAGATAGTGAATTTATCTGCAGCGGCCTCGAAGCTGATTCCACAAGGGCTACGCCACTCACTTTTTGAGATAACGCTTCGCCCAGTTAGAGAAATCCTCCAGCATCGTCACTTAAGCAAAAACACCATCAACGGATTGTCATTCAACCGCCCACTGAACACCGGCGCCTGATGCTCCAGCGGCGTCCCCGTCAGCAACGCCGTTTCCTTGCGCGCCACGATCACCCATGCAGGCCGTGGCAACGCGCCCAGCCGCGCTACCTCGCCGGCACTGACAAACAGCGGCTGCTCATCGTGATCCAGATTCATCATGTAGCGCACCGCCCAGGTATCACGACCCAGATTGAGAAACACCAAGGGCCCGGGCTGCGTGACGCGAAGCGCCTCAACCTGGCCAACGAAGGTGCGGGTGTCGAATTGCAGGTCCTTGGCGCGATCCACCACGGTCACCAGCACCAACCATTGCGCGATCAAGGCGATTGCACTGAGCCACACCAGCCGACGCCAGGCGATCACTGCCGCCACCTGCAAAATCAACAACGCGCCAATCAGCAACGGCAACGAAACGTCCGGCCAGTAACCGTGCTTCTGCCACCCATGCCGACAGACAAAGACTACAACCACGCACAACGCCGGTAGCGCCGCGACAAGCCCTTCGTAGCACCTGCGCACGCCAACGAGCCAGCTTTGCGCCTGGAGCAGCCCATAGGCGGCGACAGCGGCAAACAGCGGCACCATGGGCAAGATGTAATAAGCGCGCTTGAAGTGCGGCACCGACAGCCCGAGCAGGATCATCAGGCCGCAGGCTCCCAGTCGCACGACCAATTGCAAATCGTCATTCGCAAACCGCTCAGACCAGCGATGGCGCAGCGCAATCAGTGTCGCCAGCGCCAGCGGCACGACCGGGAAGTAGCGGTACACGCTCAACTGGAAGTAGAAGTAGAACGGCTCGCCACTTTCATCGAGGCGCCCGCCGACCTGCATCTTGAACACCTCATCGGCAAAGGCATCGCCACCGCTGATCCGCGCCAGCTTCACCAACAGCCACCAGCACGCCGCCAACAGCAGCAGGCCAACCGCGCCGTGGATCAGCACCTGCCTGACCCGCCGCCCGGGGCGGCTCAGCGCCCAGTACACGCAGACCACCCCACAGACTTCGATCAAGCCCAACGGTCCACGAATCGCAAAGCCGAGAATGAACAACGGGAACACAGCGAGCTGGCGCCAGCGCGATCCCAAGCGTTCACCGGTGTGCAGCAGGTAGAAACTACCTACACACAGCAGCGACACCATCTGATCCAGGCACACCGAGCGCGATTTATCGAGCAACTGCGCGGTGAGCAGCGTCAGCAGCACCGTCAGCAGCGCCCATTGACGACTCGACGGGACCAGCAGGCGGTAGATCAAGGCAACCACCCCGGCGGACGCCAGGGCTGTGGGCAGGATATTCGCCAGGTGATTGGGCGCACCGAACAGCCGGGCAAATACAAAACTGAAGAAGGTCGCGGTGCCGGGATAGTCCGCGTAGGGCTGGCCGTAGGTTGTCGGGAAAAAACTCGCGCCATGGCGAAACATTTCTTGCAGGAACAGCGCCCAGCGTCCGTCAAAGCCCTGGGGCTGCTGATCCCAGATGCCCAAGGTAAACAGCAATAAGGCCAGCAGGAAAATGCCCAGGGACTCCAGGCGAAAACGGTTGCGGTGATCCATCGGTTGACCTGTCAGGTGAAGGGCGCCGACCTATGGTGCCGACCACCCTGCTGAATCGCGCCTGAACAGACTCACAGTTACCGACGTGCGGGCCACACCAACGCCGGGATCAGGCGGATGTAGATCAATTCACCCACCAACTCGATCAAGGTTTGCAGGATCACCACCGTCGCCGCCAACCCGCGTACATCCTCGGGCAGGGCCAGCGCCAAGGGCAGCACCACCAACGAGTTGCGCGTCGATGCGCTGAACGTCACCGCGCGCGCCGTCGCCGCCGGCAGTGCGAACAGGCGCGCGGCCAACATCCCCATCAGCGGCGACAACACAAGGAAGCCCACGTACACCGGAATCACCGGCACCAGCAGGCTGATATCACGTACCACCGAGGTGATTTGCGACGCGATCACCACAAACAGCACCAACGCCATCGCCGGCACCGGCAGCCAGGCCCAGGCGTTGTTCCACGCGCTGACGAGCGAGGATCGTCGTGCCAGTGATGTGGTCAGCACTGCCAGAATCATCGGCAGCACAATCAACAGCAGGAACGCCTCGACAAACGGCCCCGCCGCCACCACCACGCCCGATTGCGCCCCCAGCATCAACCCCAGGTACACCGGCAACAGCACCAACTGCACCAGCAGCAACACCGGCGTCGCCGCCAGCATCAACCGCGAATCGCCCTTGCCGATATGGGTAAACACCACCACGTAGTCGATGCACGGCGTCAGCAACACCAACAACACCCCCACCAGCAACGCTGGACGTTCTACCAGGCCAAGGGTCAACACCCACACCAGCAACGGCACCAGGATGAAGTTGGCCAGCAGCAAAGCCGATAGGAAACGCTTGTTGACCAGGGCTTGGCGCAATTCCAGAAACGGGATTTGCAGGAATATTGCGTACATCAGCAAGGCGATTGCGGGCGTGACCAGCATGCCCAGGCCGCTGGCCGATGAAGGCACGAGCAAACCGAAGCCGGCTGCCAGGAGGACGGCGACGAAGTAGAGGGGGATCTGATGGTGTTCGAGGGTGTCGCGGGTCATGACAGCGCCCTAGCTGATCGCAAAGGCAACAAGCCTATGGATCTATTGGCGAGAGGTCGAGTGGTAAGGCTTGAGCTTGTCAGAGGGATATTCCTGACGGGTGTGTAGCACCGTCAGTACCTCGATTTGCTCCAGCACTCGATAAACCACCAGATAATTGGGATGAACAACCATTTCGCGCGTACCGATCAAGCGACCACACTTGAATCCGTAGGGCATTGAAGACAGCCCTTCAGTGGCCGCCACAATCTCTCGGTGAAGGGCTGCAGCGGCAACGGGGTTGTACTGCTCAATATAATCAATGATATCGGTCAGGGCGGCGATAGCCTCAGGCCGCCACTTAACGAGCAGCACGGCGAGCCTTGCGCCTCTCTTCCAGCATCCTCTCGACTTCGGCCATGGCCTCATCATGCGGAATGCTCGGGCGAGGATCATCAATCGACGCCTGCACCTTGGCCCGAAACCAACGGTCGTAGCTGGCAGCCTGCTCTTCTGTTTCAAACTCTGAAACGATGGGAGAAAGTGGGATGCTCATAGAGATCTCCGAGTTGGGTGCCTGCCAGTCTAATCGGTCCATGGTCGGGTGTCGTTCCTCTCGGATGTATGGCTCTATCAGTGAGCGCCGAGATTAGTGAACCCACCAAAGGCAGGACAAGTACTGGCAAACTGGCCAACTGTTACTAAAAAAATAAAAACGATTAAAGGCAGAACCCCAATGAATTTGAATGACGCCTCTTCGCGAATGCCCGATGTGACACGCATGCCAAGTCAAAGCACCCCATTCAAAGAACCCACCGCCGACAACCACCTCCTCGGCGGCTTCACCTGGCGCCACCCGCGCACCGACTTCGAACGCGCCGTCGTCATCATCAACGCCGCCACTTCCCTGCGCTGCCGCTATTACTCGCGTTTCGCCGACTACCTCTACACCAACGGCCTTGACGTCATCACCTACGACTACCGTGGCATCGGCGAGTCCCGCAGTGGCTCGCTACGCGGCTTCAAGGCTTCCTGGTCGGATTGGGGCACGCTGGACTTCGAGGCGATCCTGCAGCGCGCCCAACGGGAGTTTCCCGGGCAACCCATCGACGTGGTGGGCCACAGCTTCGGCGGCTGCGCGGCAGGCCTTGGCGCGTCGGGCACGGTGATCCGGCGCATCGTTACCGTCGGTGCACAGTTTGCCTATTGGCGCGACTACGCAGCACGTGGGCGCTGGCAGATGCTCGCCAAATGGCATGTGCTGATGCCATTGCTAACGGCCCTCTGCGGATACTTCCCCGGCAAGCGCCTGGGCTGGCTGGAAGACACGCCAGCAGGCGTGGTGCGGGACTGGAGCTCGCCGACGCCCCGCTATGAAACGCGGCCCAGCGGACGAGACCTGGGTGAGCTGCCATTCAGCCGAGTGACGGCGCAACTCCTGGCCATCAGCCTCACCGATGACCCATTCGGCACCGTGGCAGCCATCGAGCGGCTACTCGGCTACTTCGTCAACAGCGAACGTAGCCATCTGCGGATTGCGCCCGAGGACATCGGCGAGAAACAGGTCGGGCATTTCGCCTTTTTCCGCAGCGAGTATCAGGACCGGCTGTGGCCGATAGCATTGGCGTGGCTGCAAAACGGCCAATTACCGACAGATACCCTTGGGATTTGCGCCAAGCTGCGCTTCAATACCCCACTCTGAACCCTAGGACGTCACACCCATGGCCTCGCCAAACAAGCAGCAAAAACGCGCCCAACGGGCCAAGACCAAGGCCAAGCAAAACCGCACCCAGCGCGCTACCGCGAGCAAGCCAGACGCGTTTGCCGGCGATGACAGCCGCATTGATCTTGAGTCAGTGGATTTGACCGAGCTGTTCGTCGAGATGCGCGCCGCGGGCGAGATCAGCCAGCAGGCATTGTGCGCAGCGTTCCTGTCGCACCCGTTGCTGGCGCTGGTGCTGGAGCAGGAAGGCGAAGAGGAAGCCACCGACTTTATCCTGGCGGCGCTGATCGAGTATCGGCAGTGGGCCACGGATAGCGATGATGAAGCGACGGCACTGGCGTGGATTGAGTCGCCAGCGTTCCAGGCGGATTACGTTGCGGCGTCCCAGGCGCTGGCTAACTCAGCAGACTGACGCAGAACCCAATGTGGGAGCGGGCTTGCTCGCGAATGCGGTGGATCAGCCAACTGATTCAGTGACTGACACTCCGTATTCGCGAGCAAGCCCGCTCCCACATTTTTTAACGCATTCCGTCAGTTAGTGACTGCGGCGCCTACTCTCTGCGCCTTGCGACGACTGGACACCAACAACCCCGCCGCCACCACCAGCAAACTCAACACCCCAGTCGCAATAATCTCGACCCGATGCGCTTCCTGAAACAGCATGATGGTCAACGTACCGACGATAAACACCATCACCGCGTAGGTCAGGCCCGGGAACAGCCACATCTTGAAGACAATCTTCTCACCCGCTGCCGTACGCTTCTGACGCATACGCAGTTGCGACACCGCGATCACCAGGTACACCAGCAGCGCGATCGCGCCGGAGCTGGCCAGCAGGAATTCAAACACGGCAGCCGGAGCCACGTAGTTGGCGAACACCGCGAGGAACGCCGCGCCGGTAGACAGCATCACTGCCCAATAAGGCGTGCCGCTCTTGTTGGTGCGCTTGGCCACGGCCGGTGCATCACCACGACGACCCAGGGAGAACAGCATGCGCGACGCGGTGTACAACGCCGAGTTCAGGCAGCTGGTCACGGCAACCAACACCACGATATCAACGATCATCTTGGCGTTCGGGATGCCCATGCGTTCCAGCACGGTCTGGTAGGAACCTACGGCCGCGAGGGTCGGATCGTTCCACGGCACCAGGGACACCACGATGAAGATCGACAGCAGGTAGAACAAACCAATCCGCCAGATCACCGAGTTGGTGGCCTTGGTGATTTGCTGACCAGGGTTCTTCGATTCAGCAGCAGCGATGGTGACGATCTCGGTGCCCATGAAGGAGAACATGGTGGTGAGGATTGCAGCCAATACCGCGCCCATGCCGTTCGGCATAAAGCCTTGGGTGTCGAACAGGTGCGAGACGCCGCTGACCTGGCTGGTCGGCAGGAAGCCGAAGATCGCGGCCAGACCGAGGATCACGAAGCCCACGATGGCCACGACTTTGATCAGCGCAAACCAGAACTCGAACTCGCCGTAGTTCTTCACGCTGAACAGGTTGGTCGCCGTCAGCAGCAGGGTGATGACCAGCGTAAACGCCCAAATGGCGATATCCGGGAACCAGGCGTGCAAGATGGTCGCGGCGGCGTTGGCTTCCAGCGGGATCACCAAGACCCAGAACCACCAGTACAACCAGCCGATGGTGAAACCGGCCCAGTGGCCGATGGCGCGGTCGGCGTATGTCGAGAACGAACCGGTGTCCGGCGACGCCACGGCCATTTCGGCCAGCATACGCATCACCAATACCACCAGCGTACCGGCGGCGGCGTAGGCCAGCAGCACAGCAGGGCCGGCGGCAGCAATCGCGTGGCCGGAGCCAACAAACAAACCGGCACCAATAACGCCGGCAATCGACAGCATGGTGACGTGACGCGGTTTGAGCCCCTGTTCGAGGTCATTGGAGCTTTGCGTACTACTCATTGACACACCTTTGCGAGGAATTGCGAAAACGGTCCGCCCGGCCTGCGCTCTTTCTCGTGAAAAGAAACCAACAGGGCGTTCTTTATTTTTTACGCAAGATTTGCGCCAAAATGTTACAAGCCCGCAATTGACGCGGGCTGTAGGACAATTCAACAGCCCTCGCAACTCATTGAGAACAATGAAATTCCGCTATAGCGTTACCGTGCGACTCACTTTTAAACGAAAGCACGCACCAAAAACACACACAAAAAGTACGTGACGCGCCATAACGGGGCTGATATGCACCGTTTGCCCGATTGACCCTTCCAACCCCCGGCCAAAGCTGGCACCATCGCGCCCTTTTTTACGCGAAGCCTGCCGGTTTACGGGTTCAAACGTCTGTTCGGTTGTTGATGGCGCGACACGCTGCTGTGCCGATGCGACACCCTGCCGCAGACCACCTGTTAACCGTCCGCAGCGCTGTTGGCTGTCATTCAAACGCTATGCTAGCTTGGCGCCTCGCCAGGAAGGCGGCCCAACAGCAAGCACGCAACGAACACAATGAGGACCGCACATGGCCGAGGCCACGCCCGCGCTTGAAATCCGCAACTTGCATAAACGCTATGGTGAGCTGGAGGTACTCAAAGGTATCTCGCTGACCGCTCGCGACGGCGATGTGATCTCGATCCTGGGTTCCTCCGGTTCCGGCAAGTCCACGTTCCTGCGCTGCATCAACCTGCTGGAAAACCCGCACCAGGGCCAGATCCTGGTCGCCGGCGAAGAGCTCAAGCTCAAGGCCGCGAAAAACGGCGAGCTGATGGCCGCCGACGGCAAGCAGATCAACCGCCTGCGCAGCGAAATCGGTTTTGTGTTTCAAAACTTTAACCTGTGGCCGCACATGAGCATCCTCGACAACATCATCGAGGCCCCACGTCGTGTGCTCGGCCAGAGCAAGGCCGAAGCTATCGAGGTGGCCGAAGCCCTGCTGGCCAAGGTCGGCATCAGCGACAAGCGCCACGCCTACCCCGCGCAATTGTCCGGTGGCCAGCAACAACGGGCCGCCATCGCGCGTACCCTGGCCATGCAGCCTAAAGTCATCCTGTTCGATGAGCCCACATCGGCCCTTGACCCGGAAATGGTTCAGGAAGTACTTAATGTGATCCGCGCACTGGCCGAAGAAGGCCGCACCATGCTGCTGGTCACCCATGAAATGGGCTTCGCCCGCCAGGTGTCCAGTGAAGTGGTGTTCCTGCACCAGGGCCTGGTCGAAGAGCAAGGATCGCCACAGCAGGTGTTTGAAAACCCGCTTTCGGCGCGCTGCAAACAATTCATGTCCAGCAACCGCTAACGGAGCAACATGCATGCAGAACTATAAAAAATTCCTTCTGGCTGCGGCCGTATCGATGGCGTTCAGCGCCACGGCCATGGCGGAAACCCTGAAAATGGGGATCGAAGCGGCCTACCCGCCCTTCAACAATAAAGACGCCAGCGGCAATGTCGTGGGCTTCGACAAGGACATCGGCGACGCCCTGTGCGCCAAGATGAAAGTCGAGAAATGCGAAGTGTACGTGTCCGACTGGGACGGCATCATCCCGGCCCTGAACGCCAAGAAGTTCGACTTCCTGGTGTCCTCGCTGTCCATCACCGATGAACGCAAGCAGGCCGTCGACTTCACCGACCCGTACTACTCCAACAAGCTGCAGTTCATCGCACCCAAAGCCACCAAAGACTTCAAGACCGACGCCGGTTACCTGAAGGGCAAGATCATCGGTGCACAACGCGCGACCTTGGCCGGTACATACCTGGAAGACGAGCTGCCGGACACCACCTCCAAGCTCTACGACACCCAGGAAAACGCCTACCTCGACCTGATCTCCGGCCGCCTCGACGGCATGCTCGCCGACAAGTACGTGCAGTACGAATGGCTCAAGAGCAAAGACGGTTCCGCCTACGAGTTCAAGGGCGACCCGGTAGTAGAAAGCGACAAAATCGGTATCGCCGTACGCAAGGGCGACCCGCTGCGCGAGCGCCTGAACAAAGCCCTGGCAGAGATCAAGGCAGACGGCACCTACAAGAAGATCAACGACAAGTACTTCCCTTTCAGCATCGAATGATCTGAACGGTATGCCCGGCGCGCTCACTTGAGCGCGTCGGCTTTTAGCAATGCCTTGCGATATGAAAACACCATGAATTTCGATCTCTACGGATTCGGCCCCGCGCTTGCCGCTGGTGCGCTGATGACCGTCAAACTGGCGCTCACGGCACTGTGCCTGGGGCTGGTGCTCGGCCTGGCCGGCGCCCTGGCCAAGACGTCCCCGTACAAGCCGCTGCAATGGCTTGGCGGCGCTTACTCGACCCTCGTGCGCGGCATTCCCGAACTGCTGTGGGTACTGCTGATTTATTTCGGCACGGTCAACCTGATGCGTGCCCTCGGCGAGTTCTTCGGTAACCCCGACCTGTCCCTCAGCGCCTTTGCCGCCGGGGTCATCGCCCTGGGCCTGTGCTTTGGCGCCTACGCTACCGAAGTGTTCCGTGGCGCGATCCTCGCCATTCCCAAGGGCCACCGCGAAGCCGGTGTGGCACTGGGCCTGTCGAAGTTTCGCATCTTCACCCGCCTGATCATGCCGCAGATGTGGCGTATCGCCCTGCCGGGCCTGGGCAACCTGTTCATGATCCTGATGAAGGACACCGCGCTGGTGTCGGTGATCGGCCTGGAAGAAATCATGCGCCACGCGCAGATCGGCGTGACCGTGACCAAGCAGCCCTTCACCTTCTTCATGGTCGCGGCCTTCATGTACCTGGGCCTCACCGTCCTGGCGATGACCGCCATGCACTTCCTGGAAAAACGCGCCGCCCGCGGCTTTGCAAGGAGCACCCAATGAGCGGCGACTACAGCTGGCTGGCGCATTTCGACCTGGGCCTGAACTGGGCCGTAATCATCAAGTGGCTGCCCAAACTGGCCCAGGGCGCGATCCTCACCCTGGAGCTGGTGGCCATCGCCGTGATCGCCGGCCTGCTGCTGGCGATTCCGCTGGGTATCGCCCGTTCCTCGCGGCGCTGGTACGTGAGCGCCCTGCCCTACGCCTACATCTTCTTCTTCCGCGGTACGCCGCTGCTGGTGCAGTTGTTCCTGGTCTACTACGGCCTGGCGCAGTTCGATGCAGTGCGCGAGAGTTTCATGTGGCCGTACCTGCGCGATCCGTTCTGGTGTGCCACCGCCACCATGACCCTGCACACCGCCGCCTATATCGCCGAGATCCTGCGCGGCGCGATCCAGGCGATCCCACCGGGTGAGATCGAAGCGGCGCGTGCCCTGGGCATGTCCAAGCCGAAGACGCTGTTCTACATCATCCTGCCGCGCGCCTCGCGCATCGGCCTGCCGGCGTACAGCAACGAAGTGATCCTGATGCTCAAGGCCAGCGCCCTGGCCAGTACCGTGACCCTGCTGGAACTGACCGGCATGGCCCGCACCATCATCGCCCGCACCTATTTGCCGGTGGAGATCTTCTTCGCCGCCGGGCTGTTCTACCTGCTGATGGCCTACATTCTGGTGCGCGGCTTCAAGCTGTTGGAACGCTGGCTGCGCGTTGATGCCTGCCAGGGACGTTGAGGCCCGATTCGAGGCGCTGGATCGGTTCCTGTGCGAACACCAAGGGCTGTGGCGACCACGGCCCTTCACCCACCGGCAACTCTCCTGGGAAGCCGAACACCCCGCGCTCTCCCACTGGCTGCGCCAACGTTCGTTGGCAGACGCTGAAACCGTCCACAACCATCCCCATGACCTAGCTGCCCCCGCACCGTTTCCACAACTGGCAGCCGAGGCGTTGGCGCTCAGTGCTGTGGATAAGTTACCGACGACGCCCCTTGATCCGGCCCGCCATCGCCTGAATGTCGATGTACCCGGGCGCAAATGGCAACAGATCGAAGCCTTTGGCGCCGCACTGGGATTTTCCGCAACGCCGACACACTGGCTGGATTGGTGCGCCGGCAAGGGCCACCTCGGCCGTCGCTTGCTGCAAAGCGGGCAACACCTGACCTGCCTGGAATATGACCCCGCACTGATCGCCGCCGGCCAGGCCTTGAGCGAACACCACGGCCTGCCCGTGACCCATCGCCTGCAAGATGTGATGGCCGACGTCGCGCTCAGCGCCGAGCACACGCCCGTCGCCCTGCACGCCTGCGGTGACCTGCACGTGCGCCTGCTGCAACTGGCCAGCAGCGTCGGCTGCAAACAACTGGCCCTGGCGCCCTGCTGCTACAACCGCATCGGCGCAGAGCGTTATCAAGCCCTGTCCAGCGCAGGCCAGGCCTCGGCGTTGCAGTTGTCTATCGACGACCTTGGCCTGCCTCTCAGCGAAACCGTCACCGCCGGCGCCCGCGTGCGTCGCCAGCGCGACACCTCCATGGCGCGGCGCCTGGGTTTCGATCACCTGCAACGGCAACTGCGCGGCTGCGACGACTACTTGCCCACCCCTTCTCTCCCCAGCGCCTGGCTGGACAAACCCTTCGCCGACTACTGCCGGGAACTGGCGACGCTCAAAGGGTTATCCACAGGTGAGCAAGATTGGCATGCGTTGGAGGCGCACGGCTGGCAGCGCCTGGCCGAGGTCAGAAACCTGGAATTGGTGCGTGGTCTGTTTCGGCGCCCGTTGGAACTATGGCTGGTGCTGGATCGGGCACTGTTCCTGCGCGAAAACGGCTACAGGGTTGAGGTGGGCAGCTTCTGCGAAGCTACATTGACGCCGCGCAACTTGATGGTGCTTGCCGAGCGCGATTAAAGGGCAAGATTGTCGCAGCCAAGCCTGTGGATAACTCTGTTGATGAAATCTTTACAGCGCCTGTAGCCATCTGCATTACGGGCCAAAAGCCAGGCTGTTCATTTTTTGTTCACAAAATAAAACACTCGCAAAACAGGCAGTTGCGACGTGTTGAGAACAGATCCACACAATCGCTGTTGAATCGCGGCAGCAACCAACCAATTGTGCATAAGCATCTGGCATCTTGCCTATAACGCGACCGCTCAAGGCGTGGTTGTTGGCCGGGTCAGTACACGGCACAGCTCGTTGATATCGTCGCTGGCGAGGCTCTGGCCCACGTTGTCCAGCGGGTCCGAACCAAAGGCCAGGGCTTCGCTGAAGGCCAGGTCGCGGTGCACGACATCCAGCAGCTGTTCACCCAGGCGCAGCTTGAACGCTTCGACCATGTCCAGGCTGAACGCCGAATGTTCATCCAGCTGGTTTATGACGAAGTGACAACGCGGCGGGTGATGGCGCTCACGGTAAGGCGCCAACAAGGCCTCCATCTGGTCCAGCGTGCCGAGGCAGGCGGCGTCCGGCTGCACCACCACCAGCACGATGTCGGCGACGTTCAGCGCTTGGTGCAGGTACGCATTATTGCCAGCGGGCGTATCGATGATCACCGTCTGGAGCGCGCTCAAACTCAGCACCGACAGGCGCTGCGCCAGCCAAGTCGGCTCACGGGTAAGCCAGCGCTGGAGGTTTTCCTGCTGCTGCACATCGGTGTCGCCAAAGGGCATCACCTGGCAACCGGCAAACCCGGTTTGCAAGACGCTCTGCCACTGCCCATTGATCAGGCTGGTACGGCCGATGCCCGGTAGCTCATGGCCCACACCAAAGTGCTGGCGCAAGGCGTTCTGCGGGTCGAGGTCCAATGCCACCACCGACTCGCCCAGGCGCTGCAAGCCGCTGCTCAGTGCCGTGACCAGGGTACTGCGGCCAACGCCACCATTGACGGAGACCACGGCCATTACGGTCGGGTGCGGCGCGTTCGCATCAAAAGGCAGGGCGTGTTCGTAGGCATACGGCGTGTTGGCGCTGAAGCGCGAACCGTCCTTCGCATTCACGCGAGTGCCATCATCGAAGGGGATGGTGCCGAAAAAGTGCAGTCGAGCTTTGCGCCCTTCGGGGTCGCGGGACACGCCCTTGCCGAACAGGGCAAACAGATCATCAGTGCGGCTCATGGCCGGAGCTCCTTCACGGCGCGTTTAAAGACGTGGGAGGTCGGCAAGAAACAAGGGGCTTACCGCAGTCTTTTTGTAGGCGCTTTCGTTGGGCCATTTTGTGACAGAGATCAGGGAGTGTCATTATTTTGATGTTATTCTCGGCGCTCTTTCGGACGAGCGGAAAACAGCCAATTTACTGACGTTTAAATCCCGTTATTTATGGCCCCGTGATTTCACCGTGCCATTGTTTTTTACCCGCTATCACCGCACCATTGCCGCACCTTCCAGGCTGCAAGCTCGGGTATAGCTGTGGCGATACGCTTTAAAATCCCCCGGATTCTGTTCGGTTTTGCCATCACGCTGATGCTGGGTGGCGGGCTGCTGGGCGATTTGCATGCCGATTGGGACTTCAGCCAGATCAGCCGCCGTGCCGAGGCGCTCTATGGCCCACTGGGCGCCGGGCGCCAACGCATCGATGCCTGGCAGAACTTGCTGTCGACGCAGAAGCAAATCGGCGAGCTTGAGCAACTCAAAGTGGTCAACCTGTTCTTCAACCGGCAGATGAAGTACGAAGAAGATATCGACCTGTGGCACGAGATTGATTACTGGGCGACCCCCATTCAATCCCTGTGGAAAGGCGCCGGTGACTGCGAAGACTACGCCATCGCCAAGTATTTCAGCCTGCGTAACCTCGGCATCCCGGCCGACAAGCTGCGTATTACCTACGTCAAGGCCTTGCGCCAGAACCGTGCGCACATGGTGCTGACCTATTACGCCAGCCCCGAAGCCATGCCGTTGGTCCTGGACAGCCTGATGGACCCGATCCTGCCCGCCAGCCAGCGCACCGACTTGCTGCCGGTCTACGCGTTCAACGGCGAAGGGCTGTGGCTGACCGGGGCGGCGGGCAATAAGAAAGTCGGTGACACCAAGCGCCTGTCGCGCTGGCAGGATGTCTTGAAGAAAATGACCGCCGAAGGGTTTCCGGCCAGTTCGGATAATTAACAGGAGCTACGATGTCACTGTTCAAACAATTGCTGATCGCTATCTGTGTGTTTCTCGTGGTCGCCTTCAGCGGTAGCTTCGTGGTCAGCCTGGAAAGCTCGCGTACCCAGTACGTCAACCAGCTGCGCTCCCACGCCCAGGACGCGGCTACCGCGCTGGCGCTGTCGCTGACGCCGAACATCGATGACCCGGCGATGACCGAACTGATGGTCAGCTCGATCTTTGACAGTGGCTACTACGCCAGCATCCGCGTGATCGACCTGAGCAATGACCAGGTGCTGGTGGAGCGCTCCGCCGAACCCGACGCCAACGGCGTGCCGGCCTGGTTCGTGAAGATGATCGGCCTGGCGCCGGCCGGCGGCGATGCCATCGTCAGCCGTGGCTGGCAGCAGGCGGCGCGCGTGGAGGTGGTCAGCCACCCGATGTTCGCCCTGGCCAAACTCTGGCAAAGCGCCCTCGGCAGCCTCGGTTGGCTGCTGCTGTGCGGGGCGGCGAGTGCGATCCTCGGGGCCTTGTTGCTGCGCCGTCAGCTCCGGCCGCTGGACTATATGGTCGAGCAATCCCATGCGATTGCCCGTCGTGAATTCCTCAGCCTGCCGGACCTGCCGCGCACCCCGGAATTGCGCCGCGTGGTGCAAGCCATGAACCAGATGGTGGAGAAACTCAAGGCGCTGTTCCACGAGCAGACCGAGCGCAGCGAGAAGCTGCGCGTCGAGTCCTACCAGGACAGCCTGACCGGCCTGGCCAACCGGCGCTATTTCGAGATGCAGCTCAGCTCCCGCGTCAGCAACCTGGAAGAACCCAGCTCCGGCTACCTGCTGATGCTGCGCGTCAACGACCTCGGCGGCCTCAACCAGCGCCTCGGCGGGCAACGCACCGACCAATTGCTGCAAGCCGTCAGCCAGCAACTGGTGCGCACCTGCGCCAAATACCCGGAAACCCACAACCTGATCACCCGCAGCCGTGGCGGTGAATTCGCGGTGCTCGCACCGGGCCTGGTGCGTGACGAAGCCCGGCAACTCGCCCAGGAGCTGGAAGCCACCTTGCAGAGCCTGTACGAAACCGGCGCCACCGACATGCCCACCGTGGCCTACATCGGCCTCGCCCCGTACAACCCCGGCGACGCCTCGGCCGATCTGTTGAAACTGGCCGACCAGGCCCTGACCCAAGCGGAAGCCAGCAGCAGCCAGAGCTGGGTGTGCCTGGAACACCACACCGCTGGCACCGTCAGCGATGACCCGCACAGCTGGCATACCCTGCTCGACCATGCCCTGAAGCAAGGGCGTTTCCGCCTGTTCTTCCAGCCGGTGGTGAGCAGCAGCGATACCCAGCGAGTGCTGCACTACAAGGTGTTGTCGCGCCTGCTCGACAACGAGGACCAAACCATTGCGGCCGGTCATTTCCTGCCGTGGCTGGAACGCTTCGGCTGGACCGCGCGCCTCGATCAAGTGATGCTCGATCTGGTCATCAAGCAATTGGCCCAGCATAACCAGTCGGTGGCGCTGAACCTCTCCGCCGCCACGCTGAACGACCCGCAGGCCATGGAGCAGATCTTCGAACGCCTGGCCCAGCACCCAACCTTGGGGCCGCGCCTGACCCTGGAAATCGGCGAAGAGCAAGTGCCCGAGCAAACCCAGTTGGAGCAACTCATCCGGCGCATGCGCAGCCTGGGCTACAGCCTCGGCCTGCAACGTTTCGGTGGGCGCTTCAGCATGATCGGCAACCTGGCGCACCTGGGCCTGGCCTACCTCAAGATCGATGGCAGCTACATCCGCGCCATTGACCAGGAAAGCCACAAACGCATCTTTATCGAGGCCATCCAGCGGGCCGCCCACAGCATTGACCTGCCGTTGATTGCCGAGCGCGTGGAAACCGAGGGTGAGTTGCGGGTAATCCGCGAGATGGGTGTAGAAGGGGTGCAAGGCCAACTGGTCGGTGAACCGGCGCCCTGGAAGTAAAACGTCGAAGCCTCATGCCTCCTTGACGCTGATGCCGTGAAGGAGGTGTGCGGTGTTCAGATCAGGCCGGTCTCATCGTCATTGATCAGCTCACTCAAGCCGCCCAGCGCCGCCCGGGCCTGGGTCCGCTCCAGAAACTTGGCCTGTGCTGCCGGCGGCAAGTCGGTGATGCGGATCACGCCTTTGGAGGTCAGCACCTGAATCAAGTCGTCCAGCACTCGAATCATCTCAAGGTCACTGTTCTTGAGCTGCTTGAGGCTGTCTTCGATCTCATCGCCGGCAAACCACGCCTGGATCTCATGATGGTCAGCCGGTAGCGTCTCGGTGGCTTCCGCGTAGGCCTGCGCCTCGACGCGTACCAAAGCGTTGTTTTGATCGCGTTGCACGTAGAACATCAGCGTTCTCCCAATAAAAAATCCCTGCAGGCGCCGCGCACGACGCCCACAGAGATTACACACATTTTCCCGAAGCCGATGCCACTGGGGCGCCAATCCCGAAAGATTGCCGCCCCGGTGGTGATCAGTCGTGGTGCTTGACGGTCAGGTCGCCACCGGCGATCAGGTTGTTGATCGCGCTGCTGCCGTTGCCCCAGTTCGCGCCATCGACCTTGATCGTCACATCGGCCGTACCGCCACTGGTGGTGAACGAACCGGTGCTGCTCACGCTCAGCGTCGAGTTGCCCGACGAGTCGGTGGTCAACTTCAGGTAGTTCGCCAAGTTGGTGTCGTTATTGCCTTGCAGCAAGTCGGACAGGTCCAGCTTGTCGCCTTCGCTGTGCTTGAAGTCCGTGATCTGGTCAAAGCCACCGTTGGTGTTGGTATCGCCTTTGAGCCAGACGAAGGTATCGGCACCTGCGCCACCGGTCAGCACATCATTGCCCTTGCCGCCCACGAGGATGTCGTTACCGGCACCACCGGAGAGTTTGTCGTTGCCGCCCTGGCCGAACAGGATGTCGTTGCCGGCATTGCCGATCAACGTGTCGGCGCCATCGTTGGTGCCATAGATGTTCGACGCGTTGGCCAAGGCCCCGACGTCCTGCACGTGCTCAGTGATGTACTGGTGCAAGGTGCGGTCATCCAGCTGATCAACCGCGATGGACAGCTTCTCGGCAGCGAAAGCCTTGAGTGCCGCGTTGCCTTCCTGACCTTTGTAGCTGATCAAGTCGCCGAACAGGATGTCGTTGCCCGAACCACCGGACACGTTGTCCGCACCCGCATCGGCGGTGTGGCCGGTGATGGCGTCTGCCAGCTTCGCGGTGTCGATGGTCGAAACCGACTGGTCGGTGTCGAACTGCTTGAGCACCGCAGTATCGATGCTTGAACCCAAGCCGATCGCCTCGACCACGACTTTGTCGGGCACCGCGTTGACCAGATCGCTGTAGGCCGTCTTGGCGTTTGCCAGTGCGGTATTGGAGCTCTGGTAGACAGCAGCAACGTCAAAGCCGCCATTGCTGTTGGCCACAACCGTACCTTCATAGGTCGAGTTGCCGCGGCTGTCGTAGGAGTAAACCTTACCGCTGCCATCGACAACCACCCGCCAGCTGCCATTGATCACAGCGTAGACAGAATTGCTCTGGCCCAGGACGTAATTGGAGTTGTTCACCACGTTGTCGAAGTAAACGGACGAGCCCCGGCCGCTGTTCAGGTTTGGGTTGCCCTGCACGTCGGTGTACACGTTCGGCGAACCGTCGGTGATGAAGTATGTGAGATTTTTTGCGCCCACGTTGCTGGTGGCGTCGCTGCTCTTGAACCAATCCGAGGCAGCTTTGAAGGCGTCCTGGTAGTTGGTCATGTCGCTGGAATTGGACACCATCTGGTTCAACACGGCCTGCAAGGCAGCCTTGGCAGCGGTTTTGTCGGCCAGGTTGACCGAGACTTCGGACTGGACGCGGGTGTCGAAATTCACCAGCAGCACTTTCACAACGCCCGAATCTTTAGTAGCGGCATTGGCAATCAAGGTATCGAAGATGCTCGAGAGCTGGTCTTTGATCGACTTCATGGCGCTGGAGCCGATACTGCCCGACGTGTCCACAAGGAACGCGATGTTGTAGTTGGTGCCCGGGTTGGTGATGCCGCCTTTGTCGCCAACCACAATGTTGTTCGCCGAGCTGGAACCCAGGTCGATGGTATCGGCACCCGCGCCGCCTTCCAGGTTCAAGGTGTAAACCTGCGGCTTGACCGTGATGGTGCTGGTGGCGACCGAGGAGCTCAAGCTGTCGGAACCGGCGCTGTCCTTCACGGAGATGTCGATGAGACGATCACCGGTGGTCGGGTACTTGCTGGTGCTGGAGTACTGGAACGACTCCAGCAGCGCCTTGTAAGTGGCCGAATCCGCTGCGCCCGAGAGCGTCAGCACGATCTTGCCACTGACGTCGGTACCGACGCTGGTCAAGGTCACGCCTTTGTAAGTACCGCCCACCGCAATCAGGCTGGAGCTGAGCTGATCGCCCGAACTGGCGTTTTTCAGGGTGATGGTCGCACTTTGCATCTGCGTGCTGTCGACGTCGGCAATGCCCACGCTGGCGGTGATCGCCACGCCAGCGTCGGAACGCTCGGTGTACGAGGTGCTGTAGCCGGTGGCGAGAGCGCCGTCTGCGGTGCTGAGGTCCAGGACTGGGGCGTCGTTGACCGGGGTGATCACGATGCTCACCTTGCCGCTCGACGTCACCGTTTCACCGGTGCTCTGCTCGGTGGAGGTTGCCTTCACGGTCAGGTCGAAGGTACCGGTGGAATCCTTGACCGGCGTGAGCGTCAGGGTTTTCAGGTTCCAGGTGCTGACATCGTAGAGCGTGCCCGTGCCGGTCGAGGTGTAGGTGTGGCCGGTGGTGCCGTCGGTGATCACGGTGCCTTTCGGCAGGCCGCTGATTTCCACCTTGTGCAATTCCGAACCGTCGTTATCGGCAAACGTGGCGGTAATCGGGCTGACCTTGATGACGGTGTCTTCCAGGCCGCTGTTGTAGACGTACCCGGTGTAGTAACCCTCGCCATTGACCACATGGCTGTCGCCCAGCACCGCACCGGCGGCTTTCAACGCCTCGATGCTGGTGTAGGTCTGGATGCCGCTGCTGCCCAACGACACCGACGGGGCGTTGTTGATCGACACATTGACGTTGTAGTTGCCCGCGCCAGCCTGGTTGTAGTGGTAGATGTCGAGGGTGTAGTAGCCCGACTCGGTCGGCGTGTAGACCGAACCGGTAATCGCGCTGCCGCTGCTCCAGGTTTCGGTCGCAACCAACTTGCCGCCCACGGTGATTGCCAGGCTGTCGTCGGCCGTACCGGTGAAGGTGTAGCTCTTGCCGGCTTCCAGGTAGATCAGGCCCGAGACCTTGGTCGCGGTGGTGGCCGTCACATTGTCGTTGGCCACGGTATGGATCACACCGGTGGACACAGCGCTGGCAGCGGTTTTGGCGTCGATGACCTTGATCAGGTCGTCGGATTTGACCACGCCGTTACCGTTGGTGCCCAACGCGGTCGGCAGGTTGCCGCCCGTCCAGGTCTGGATGACCAGGCCCTGGGCCGCAGCGCCGGCCTGAGTCACCGTCACAACCCCGGCATCCGCCAGCGGATGGATATCCACGGTGATGGTTTTGGTCTCGCTGTTGGTGTTGCCGTCGGTGGCCTGGAACTTCAGCTCGGTGTAGTGACCTTGCTTGTTGCCCACGCCGGTGCCGCCGAAGCTGCTGTCGCCGGATTCGTTATCCGCCGGGCTGTAACGCACGTTGTGGTTATCGAAGTCCGCCTGGCTGAAGGCCTTGCCGGCCGAAGTGGCGGTTGCCAGATCTGCCGTGGTGAGTTTGACCCACACGCCGTTGACGTTGTACTCGATGGAACCGGCAGGCAGCGCGGTGAACACCACTTTCGGGTTCGCCGAGTCTTCATCCTTGACGCCGAAGGTGGCCCAGGTCAGTTCGACCGGGGTGTCTTCGTTGCTCTGGATGCTGCCGTTGGTGGCGGTTGGGGTGTCGTCGACCAAGGTCACAGTCGGCTGCGCCACGTTGTGCGAGTTCAGGCCTTCTGGGTCGGTAACGGTCAGGTCGATCTTCGGCAGCTGGTTGCCCTTGTTGACGAAGTCAGCACCTTTCTGGGTCAGCACCACGTTGTTGCCGGACAGGCTGTAGTAGCCATCCGCGTTGGTGCCGGGGGTGAAGGTAATCTTCAACTGAGCAACAGGTGTTTCTTCGTCGCTCGCAGTGAAGGTACCAGCCACGGTGCCAACTTTGGCAGTGTCTTCAACGATGGTGGTCGCCGTGATCGCGATCACTGGCACGTCGTTATGCAGGTTAACCACTGGCTGAGCGTTGTTGTTGGAGCTCAGGCCTTCTGGGTCAGCGACAGTCAGGTCGATCTTCGGCAGCTGGTTGCCGGCGTTGACGAAGTCCGCGCCTGCTTTGGTCAGCACAACGTTGTTGCCAGAGATGGCGTAGTAGCCAGCCGCGTTGCTGTTGCCCGTGAAAGTGATGGTCAGACCTTCGCGTGGGGTTTCTTCGTCTTTCGCGACGAAGGTACCGGCGACGGTGCCCGTGGTGACCGAGTTCTCTTCCAGGGTGTTGGCGGTAACGGTGATGACCGGCACGTCGTTATGCAGGTTAACCACTGGCTGCGCGTTGTTGCTGGAGTTCAGACCTTCTGGGTCGGTGACAGTCAGGTCGATCTTCGGCAGCTGGTTGCCGGCGTTGACGAAGTCAGCACCTGCTTTGGTCAGCACAACGTTGTTGCCCGAGATGGCGTAGTAGCCAGCCGAGTTGCTGTTGCCGGTGAAGGTGATGGTCAGACCCGAACGTGGAGTTTCTTCGTCTTTGGCGACGAAGGTACCGGCGACGGTGCCCGTGGTGACCGAGTTCTCTTCCAGGGTGTTGGCGGTGACGGTGATCACCGGCACGTCGTTGTGCAGGTTGACCACTGGCTGCGCGTTGTTGCTGGAGTTCAGACCTTCTGGGTCGGTGACAGTCAGGTCGATCTTCGGCAGCTGGTTGCCCGCGTTGACGAAGTCAGCGCCTGCTTTGGTCAGCACGACGTTGTTGCCAGAGATCGCGTAGTAACCGGCAGCGTTGCTGTTGCCCGTGAACGAGATGGTCAGGCCTTCGCGCGGAGTTTCTTCGTCTTTGGCGACGAAGGTACCGGCGACGGTGCCCGTGGTGACCGAGTTCTCTTCCAGGGTGTTGGCGGTGACGGTGATCACCGGCACATCGTTATGCACGTTAACCACTGGCTGGTCGGAACCTTTGGAGTTCAGGCCTTCAGGATCAGTAACGGTCAGGTCGATTTTCGGCAGCTGGTTGCCGGCGTTGACGAAGTCAGCACCTGCTTTGGTCAGTACAACGTTGTTGCCGGAGATCGCGTAGTAACCGGCAGCGTTGCTGTTGCCAGTGAAAGTGATCGTCAGGCCAGCACGTGGAGTTTCTTCGTCGGTCGCAACGAAGGTACCGGCGACGGTGCCGACGGCAGCAGAGTTTTCTTCCAGGGTGTTCGCTGTAACGGTGATCACCGGCACGTCGTTGTGCACGTTAACCACTGGCTGAGCGTTGTTGTTGGAGTTCAGGCCTTCTGGGTCGGTGACGGTCAGGTCGATCTTCGGCAGCTGGTTACCGGCGTTGACGAAGTCAGCACCTGCTTTGGTCAGCACGACGTTGTTGCCAGAGATGGCGTAGTAGCCAGCCGAGTTGCTGTTGCCCGTGAAGGTGATCGTCAGGCCTTCGCGTGGAGTTTCTTCATCTTTGGCGACGAAGGTACCGGCGACGGTGCCCGTGGTGACCGAGTTCTCTTCCAGGGTGTTGGCGGTAACGGTGATGACCGGCACGTCGTTGTGCAGGTTGACCACCGGCTGATCGGAACCTTTGGAGTTCAGGCCTTCAGGGTCGGTGACGGTCAGGTCGATCTTCGGCAGCTGGTTGCCGGCGTTGACGAAGTCCGCGCCTGCTTTGGTCAGCACGACGTTGTTGCCAGAGATGGCGTAGTAACCAGCCGAGTTGCTGTTGCCCGTGAAAGTGATGGTCAGGCCTTCGCGCGGGGTTTCTTCGTCTTTCGCAACGAAGGTACCGGCGACGGTGCCCGTAGTGACCGAGTTCTCTTCCAGGGTGTTGGCGACAACTGTGATGACCGGCACGTCGTTGTGCAGGTTGACCGCTGGCTGCGCGTTGTTGCTGGAGTGCAGGCCTTCTGGGTCGGTGACGGTCAGGTCGATCTTCGGCAGCTGGTTGCCAGCGTTGACGAAGTCAGCACCTGCTTTGGTCAGCACGACGTTGTTGCCGGAGATGCTGTAGTAGCCAGCAGCGTTGCTGTTACCCGTGAAGGTGATCGTCAGGCCAGCACGTGGAGTTTCTTCGTCGGTCGCAACGAAGGTACCGGCGACGGTGCCTGTAGTGACCGAGTTTTCTTCCAGGGTGTTGGCGGTAACGGTGATCACCGGCACATCGTTATGCAGGTTGACGTTCGGCTGGCCTTCGCCATTCGAGTGAGCGCCCGCTGGATCGGTAACAGTCAGGTCGATCTTCGGCAGCTGGTTACCAGCGTTGACGAAGTCAGCACCTGCCTTGGTCAGCACAACATTGTTGCCGTCGATGGCGTAGTAGCCAGCCGAGTTGCTGTTGCCCGTGAAGGTGATGGTCAGGCCCGAACGTGGGGTCTCTTCGTCAGTCGCAGTGAAGGTACCGGCGACGGTACCTACAGCGGCCGAGTTCTCTTCAATCGTAGCTGGAGCAACGGTAATCACCGGCACATCGTTAACCAGGTTAACGGTCGGCTGGCCTTCGCCATTGGAGTGAGCGCCCGCTGGATCAGTAACGGTCAGGTCGATCTTCGGCAGCTGGTTGCCCGCGTTGACGAAGTCAGCACCTGCCTTGGTCAGCACAACATTGTTGCCGTCGATGGCGTAGTAGCCCGCGTCGTTGGTGCCCGGCGTGAAGGTGATGGTCAGACCCGAACGTGGAGTCTCTTCGTCAGTCGCAGTGAAGGTACCGGCGACGGTACCGACAGCGGCCGAGTTCTCTTCAATCGTGGCCGGAGCAACGGTGATAACCGGCACGTCGTTAACTAGGTTAACAGTCGGCTGGCCTTCGCCATTCGAATGCGCGCCTGCTGGATCGGTAACGGTCAGGTCGATCTTCGGCAGCTGGTTACCCGCGTTGACGAAGTCCGCACCAGCCTTGGTCAGCACAACATTGTTGCCATCAATGGCGTAGTAGCCAGCGTTGTTGGTGCCCGGAGTGAAGGTGATGGTCAGACCCGAACGTGGAGTCTCTTCGTCAGTCGCGGTGAAGGTACCGGCGACAGTACCTACAGCAGCTGAATTCTCTTCGATGGTGGCCGGAGCAACGGTGATGACTGGCACGTCGTTCACCAGGTTAACAGTCGGCTGGCCTTCGCCATTCGAATGCGCGCCTGCTGGATCAGTAACAGTCAGGTCGATCTTCGGCAACTGGTTGCCAGCGTTGACGAAGTCCGCACCCGCCTTGGTCAGCACAACATTGTTGCCATCGATGGCGTAGTAGCCAGCCGAGTTGCTGTTGCCAGTGAAGGTGATGGTCAGACCCGAACGTGGGGTTTCTTCGTCAGTCGCAGTGAAAGTACCGGCAACGGTACCCACAGCAGCCGAGTTCTCTTCAATCGTAGCCGGAGCAACGGTGATGACTGGCACGTCGTTAACCAAGTTAACGGTCGGCTGGCCTTCGCCATTCGAATGCGCGCCTGCTGGATCGGTAACGGTCAGGTCGATCTTCGGCAGTTGGTTGCCCGCGTTGACGAAATCAGCACCTGCTTTGGTCAGCACAACGTCGTTGCCGGAAATGGCGTAGTAGCCAGCGTCGTTGGTGCCCGGAGTGAAGGTGATGGTCAGACCCGAACGTGGAGTCTCTTCGTCAGTCGCGTTGAAGGTACCGGCGACGGTACCCACAGCAGCCGAGTTCTCTTCAATCGTAGCCGGAGCAACGGTGATCACCGGCACATCGTTAACCAGGTTCACAGTCGGCTGGCCTTCGCCATTCGAATGCGCGCCTGCTGGATCGGTAACAGTCAGGTCGATCTTCGGCAGCTGGTTACCAGCGTTGACGAAGTCAGCACCTGCCTTGGTCAGCACAACATTGTTGCCGTCGATGGCGTAGTAGCCAGCGTCGTTGGTGCCCGGCGTGAAGGTGATGGTCAGACCCGAACGTGGAGTCTCTTCGTCCGTCGCAGTGAAGGTACCGGCGACGGTACCGACAGCGGCCGAGTTCTCTTCGATGGTGGCCGGAGCAACGGTGATGACTGGCACGTCGTTAACCAAGTTAACGGTCGGCTGGCCTTCGCCATTCGAATGCGCGCCTGCTGGATCGGTAACAGTCAGGTCAATCTTCGGCAGCTGGTTACCTGCGTTGACGAAGTCCGCACCCGCCTTGGTCAGCACAACATTGTTGCCGTCGATGGCGTAGTAGCCAGCCGAGTTGCTGTTGCCAGTGAAGGTGATGGTCAGACCCGAACGTGGGGTTTCTTCGTCAGTCGCAGTGAAAGTACCGGCAACGGTACCAACGGCGGCAGAGTTCTCTTCAATCGTAGCCGGAGCAACGGTGATGACTGGCACGTCGTTAACCAAGTTAACGGTCGGCTGGCCTTCGCCATTCGAGTGCGCGCCTGCTGGATCGGTAACGGTCAGGTCGATCTTCGGCAGTTGGTTGCCCGCGTTGACGAAATCAGCACCTGCTTTGGTCAGCACAACGTCGTTGCCGGAAATGGCGTAGTAGCCAGCGTCGTTGGTGCCCGGAGTGAAGGTGATGGTCAGACCCGAACGCGGGGTCTCTTCGTCAGTCGCAGTGAAAGTACCGGCAACGGTACCCACGGCAGCCGAGTTCTCTTCAATCATAGCCGGAGCAACGGTGATCACCGGCACATCGTTAACCAGGTTAACAGTCGGCTGCCCTTCGCCGTTCGAGTGAGCGCCCGCTGGATCAGTAACAGTCAGGTCGATCTTCGGCAGCTGGTTACCCGCGTTGACGAAGTCCGCGCCTGCCTTAGTCAGCACAACATTGTTGCCGTCGATGGCGTAGTAACCACCAGCGTTGGTGCCCGGAGTGAAGGTGATCGTCAGACCCGAACGTGGAGTCTCTTCGTCCGTCGCAGTGAAGGTACCGGCGACGGTACCTACAGCGGCCGAGTTCTCTTCGATGGTGGCCGGAGCAACGGTGATGACTGGCACGTCGTTCACCAGGTTAACAGTCGGCTGGCCTTCGCCATTCGAATGCGCGCCCGCTGGATCAGTAACAGTCAGGTCGATCTTCGGCAGCTGGTTACCAGCGTTGACGAAGTTCGCGCCCGCTTGGGTCAGCACTACGTTGTTACCAACGATGGCGTAGTAGCCAGCGTCGTTGGTACCCGGAGTGAAGCTGATGGTCAGGCCGTCACGTGGAGTCTCTTCGTCAGTCGCAGTGAAAGTACCGGCAACGGTACCAACGGCGGCCGAGTTCTCTTCAATCGTCGCCGGAGCAACGGTGATAACCGGCACATCGTTAACCAGGTTCACAGTCGGCTGGCCTTCGCCATTCGAATGCGCGCCCGCTGGATCAGTAACAGTCAGGTCAATCTTCGGCAGCTGGTTACCCGCGTTGACGAAGTCCGCACCCGCCTTGGTCAGCACAACATTGTTGCCGTCGATGGCGTAGTAACCATCAGCGTTGGTGCCCGGAGTGAAGGTGATGGTCAGACCCGAACGCGGGGTCTCTTCGTCAGTCGCAGTGAACGTACCGGCAACAGTACCCACAGCAGCCGAGTTCTCTTCAATCGTAGCCGGAGCAACAGTGATCACCGGCACGTCGTTAACCAACGTCACATCCGGCGTCGCCGCATCGTGCGCGCTGCCTTTGTCGGCATCGGTCACGGTCAGATCAATCGCCGGCAGCTTGTTACCCGCGTTGACGAAGTTCGCGCCCGCCAGGGTCAGCACAACAGCATTGCCAACGAGGGTGTAGTAGCCGTCTTTGTTGCTGTCGCCGGTGAAGGTGACTTTCAGCTGGGCAACCGGGGTTTCAACATCGCTGACGGTGAAGTTACCGGCAACGGTGCCTTCCGCCACTTGGCCTTCCACCAGGGCATTGGCGACCACTTCGATGACGGGCAGGTCGTTGACCGAAATCACATTGATCGGCAGCGTGATCGACTCGGACTTAGGCAACGCATCGCCATCCTGCGCCGTGGCGGTCACGGTCAGGTTTACCACTCCGTAGGCGTTTGCCACCGGGTTGTAGACCAGTGTGGCCCGGCTCCAGTCGCTGATGTCGACGCTTTGATTGCCGGCCGTCGCGGTGAAGGTGTGGCCCGCGCCATCAGAAATGGTCGCGCCTGCCGGAATGCCGCTGATTTCCAGCTTGAGGGTCTCGGAGCCATCCTTGTCGGTAGCGTAGGCGTCAATCGCCGACAACTTGATCGCGTGGTCTTCCAGGCCGGTGTTCAGCACCTGGGTGACGCTGATGTTGTCCATCACGCCGCCAAGGGAGTTGTTGGCTTCGCCGGCCGGGGCCTTGAATTCGAGTTTGGCGTCGCCGTCGGCAGTCACCGGCACCACGAAGGTGTAGGTCTTCATGCCAACGACAGTGGTATCCAGGGTGCCGATTTTGACACCGCCCCAGAATACATCGATGACCGAGTTGTTCTCGGCGCCGGCACGCGGCGAGTAGTCGACCGAGATGGAGTACGCGGTGCCGCTTTCAGCCTTGATGATGGTGTACAGGCTGGAGTCGTCGCCGGCATTTTTCTCCAGCTCGATGACCTGGCTGTTGCCCGGGGTCTCGACGCCGTAGATGCTGCTTTGGCCGATTTCGACTTTGCCGTCGCTGTTGCCGGTCTTCCACTCGGTGGCAGGACCGGTGCCGGCTGCGTTGTTGGCATTGCCGACTGCGACGGTGCCCCACGAACCGTTGAGGTTCGCGCTGTCGAAGTTGATCGCGCTGACAACGCCGCCACCGAGCAGGCCCAGGTGCGGGGTGTCAGTGACCGGTGCAATGGTCACAGGAGCGGTGGTGACGTCGCTGGCTTTGCCGGCATTGTCGACCGCCGTGAAAGTGACCGCCGTTGTGCCGCTCCAGTCAGCCGTTGGGTTGAAGTAGACCAACGCCTTGCCGTCAGCGCCCGCAGGCACCGAGTCACCGACCTTGAGTTCGGTGGTCATGCTTTCGTCGCTGTACAGCTTGCCGTTCTCCGGCAAGCTGGTGATGACGAAGTTGGCAACGGTGCCGTCCACATCGGCGCCGCTCAGCACGATCGTGGCCCCGTGGTCTTCGTCTGCGCCAGTAGAGCTACCGGTTGCAGTCGGGGCATCGTTGAACAGCTCGACAGTGACCTTGCCAGTCGCGGTGCTGGTTTCTGGCGGCTCACGGTCGAGGTTGCCGCCACCATTATCGGTAACGGAGATGGACACGGTGCGATCAGTGCCGGCCGGGTTGTTGCCCGGGGCCTGGAAGGTGATCGCTTCAACCAGCTTGATGAAGTCGGCGGCGCTGCTGCCGGCCGGCAAGTTGCTGGTCAGGGTGTAGACGATCTTGCCATCGGCGGCGCTGCCGCTTTCGGTGATGGTGATACCGGCAACGGCGAGGGCCTTGAGCACGTCGGCGTTGGTGAGCAGGTCGCCAGACACCAGGTGGTCAACGGTGACCACCACTTTGCTGAAGGTTTGGTTGTCGACGTCGGTGATGCTCAGTTTTTCAACCAGTGCCACCGCGCCTTTTTGCTCGACGAACTTGGTGCTCTCGAAGCTGATCACCGGCGCATCGTTGACCGGCACCACGTAGATCACGGAGGTCACTGGCGCCGAATCCGCCTGGCCGTCGTTCACGGTGATGGTCAGGTTGCGGTTGACCGGGCTTGGGTCTTCGCTTTCGCTGGCGAAGTGCACCGAGCGCAGGACTTCCTGGTATTCAGCCTTGGTCGCTTCGCCGGACAGGGTCAGCACACCGGTGGTCTTGTCGTAGCTGACGGTGATCTTGGTGTTGCTCACATCCGCGATCAGCACGTCGTCGGTCAAGTGGTTGACCAGCGTGACCTTGGCGCTTTGCAGGGTGGTGTTGTCGACGTCGGTGATGGTCAGGTTCGCCGCGACGTAGCCGCCTGGCTTGCCTTCGATGTAGGTATCGCCGAACGCGTTGGTCGATTCATTGCCCAGTACCGGGGCATCGTTGACCGCGGTGACCACGACACTGATCTTGCCGGTGGTGACCTCTTCAACGCCGGTGCTCAGCTCTTTGGCCGTGGCTTTCACGGTCAGGTCGAAGCTGGCGGTCGAGTCCTTGAACGGGGTAACGCTCAGGGTGCCCAGGTTCCAGGTGCTCACGTCGTACAGCGTGTTTGCGCCGGTCGAGGTGATGGTATGGGTGCCGTCGGTCAGCACGGTGCCTTCCGGCAGGCCGCTGATTTCGACCTTGTGGGACTCCGAACCGTCGGTGTCGACAAACTTGACGTCAATCGGCGCGATCTTGATCGCGGTGTCTTCCAGGCCGTGGTTGTAGACGTTGCCGGTGTAATAGCCTTCGCCATTCACCACGTGGCTATCGCCCAGCACCATGCCGGCGTCTTTCAACGCTTCGATACTGGTGTAGGTCTGCACGCCGCTGCTGCCCAGCGATACCGACGGGCCGTTGTTGACCGACACGTTGACGTTGTAGTTGCCCGGGCCGTTCTGGTTGTAGTGGTAGATGTCGAGGGTGTAGTAACCCGACTCGGTCGGCGTGAAGGCCGAGCCATTGATACCGCTGCCTTGGCTCCAGGTCTCGGAAGCAACCAGCTTGCCGCCCACAGTGATCGCCAGGCTGTCGTCGGCCGTACCGGTGAAGGTGTAGCTCTTGCCCGCTTCCAGGTAAACCAGGCCCGAGACTTTGGTCGCGGTGCCTTCGGCCACGTTGCCGTTGTTGACATCGCTGGTCACGCCCGTGGTGGCTGCGCTACCGGCGGCTTGGCCGTTGATTACCTTGATCAGGGTGTTGGAGTCGGTCACGCCTTGGCCGTTGGTGCCCAGGGCACCCGGCAGGTTGCCGCCGGTCCAGGTCTGAATGGTCAAACCGGTTGGCACTTGGCCGATGGTCAGCACCGGCACATCCGTCACCGGGTGGATATCCACGGTGATGGTTTTGGTGTCGCTGTAGGAGTTGCCGTCGGTAGCCTGGAATTTCAGCTCGGTGTAGTCACCTTGCTTGTTGCCCACGCCGGTGCCGCTGAAGCTGTCATCGCCGGATTCGTTCTCAGCCGGGCTGTAACGCACGTTGTGCGCGTCGAAGTCAGCCTGGGTGAAGACCTTGCCTGCCGAAGTGTCGGTTTTCAGATCGGCCGTGGTGAGCTTGACCCACTCGCCGTCGACTTTGTACTCGATGGAACCGGCCGGCAGGCTGGTGAACACCACGCCTGGGCTGGTGGTGTCTTCATCCTGAACGCCGAAGGTCGCCCAGGTCAGTTCGATTGGGGTGTCTTCGTTGCCTTCGATGTGGTTGTCGATGGCGGTTGGGGTGTCATCGACCAGGGTGACGGTCGGTTGGCCAGTGCCGTTGGAGTGGAGGCCTTGTGGGTCGGTGACGGTCAGGTCGATTTTTGGCAGTTGATTGCCGGCGTTGACGAAGTCGGCGCCGGCCTTGGTCAGCACAATGTTGTTGCCGGAGATGGCGTAGTAGCCCTGCGTATTGGTGCCTGGCGTGAAGCTGATGGTCAGGCCTTCGCGCGGGGTCTCTTCGTCTTTGGCAACGAAGGTACCGGCGACGGTGCCTTCGCTGGCGGTGTCCTCAACAATGGTGTTGGCCGCAATTTCGATCACAGGCGCATCGTTATGCAGGTTGACCACTGGCTGGTCGGAACCGTTGGAGTGCAGACCTTCAGGATCGGTGACGGTCAGGTCGATTTTTGGCAGTTGATTGCCAGCGTTGACGAAGTTCGCACCCGCCTGGGTCAGCACAACGTTGTTGCCTACGATGGCGTAGTAGCCCGCGTCGTTGGTGCCCGGCGTGAAGCTGATGGTCAGGCCTTCGCGTGGGGTTTCTTCGTCTTTGGCAACGAAAGTACCGGCGACGGTGCCCTCAGTGGCCGAGTTTTCTTCCAGGGTGTTGGCCGTAACGGTGATGACCGGCACGTCGTTATGCAGGTTCACCACTGGCTGGTCGGAACCCTTGGAGTTCAGGCCTTCTGGATCGGTGACGGTCAGGTCGATTTTCGGCAGCTGGTTGCCGGCGTTGACGAAGTTCGCACCCGCCTGGGTCAGCACAACGTTGTTGCCTACGATGGCGTAGTAACCCGCGTCGTTGGTGCCTGGCGTGAAGCTGATCGTCAGGCCATCACGTGGAGTTTCTTCGTCTTTGGCAACGAAGGTACCGGCAACGGTGCCCTCAGTGGCCGAGTTTTCTTCCAGGGTGTTGGCCGTAACGGTGATGACCGGCACGTCGTTATGCAGGTTCACCACTGGCTGGTCGGAACCCTTGGAGTTCAGGCCTTCTGGATCGGTGACGGTCAGGTCGATTTTCGGCAGCTGGTTGCCGGCGTTGACGAAGTTCGCACCCGCCTGGGTCAGCACAACGTTGTTGCCTACGATGGCGTAGTAACCCGCGTCGTTGGTGCCTGGCGTGAAGCTGATCGTCAGGCCATCACGTGGAGTTTCTTCGTCTTTGGCAACGAAGGTACCGGCGACGGTGCCCTCAGCGGCCAAGTTTTCTTCCAGTGTGTTGGCGGTAACAGTGATGACCGGCACGTCGTTATGCAGGTTAACCACTGGTTGGTCGGAGCCCTTGGAGTTCAGGCCTTCTGGATCGGTAACAGTCAGGTCGATCTTCGGCAGCTGATTACCAGCGTTGACGAAGTTTGCACCCGCCTGGGTCAGCACAACGTTGTTGCCTACGATGGCGTAGTAACCCGCGTCGTTGGTGCCTGGCGTGAAGCTGATCGTCAGGCCATCACGAGGGGTTTCTTCGTCTTTCGCGACGAAGGTACCGGCGACGGTGCCCTCAGCGGCAGAGTTTTCTTCCAGGGTGTTAGCCGTAACGGTAATCACCGGCACATCGTTGTGCAGGTTGACCACCGGCTGGTCGGAACCGTTGGAGTTCAGGCCTTCTGGGTCGGTGACGGTCAGGTCGATTTTCGGCAGCTGGTTGCCGGCGTTGACGAAGTTCGCACCCGCCTGGGTCAGCACAACGTTGTTGCCTACGATGGCGTAGTAACCAGCGTCGTTGGTGCCTGGCGTGAAGCTGATCGTCAGTCCATCACGTGGAGTTTCTTCGTCTTTCGCAACGAAGGTACCAGCGACGGTGCCCTCAACGGCTGAGTTTTCTTCCAGGGTGTTGGCGGTAACGGTGATGACCGGCACGTCGTTATGCAGGTTCACCACTGGCTGGTCGGAACCCTTAGAGTTCAGGCCTTCTGGATCGGTAACAGTCAGGTCGATCTTCGGCAGCTGATTACCAGCGTTGACGAAGTTCGCACCCGCCTGGGTCAGCACAACGTTGTTGCCTACGATGGCGTAGTAACCAGCGTCGTTGGTGCCTGGCGTGAAGCTGATGGTCAGGCCTTCGCGCGGGGTTTCTTCGTCTTTGGCAACGAAAGTACCGGCGACAGTGCCCTCAGCGGCCGAGTTCTCTTCCAGGGTGTTGGCGGTAACGGTGATGACCGGCACGTCGTTATGCAGGTTGACCACCGGCTGGTCGGAACCCTTGGAGTTCAGACCTTCTGGATCAGTAACAGTCAGGTCGATCTTCGGCAGTTGATTGCCAGCGTTAACGAAGTCCGCGCCTGCTTTGGTCAGCACAACGTTGTTGCCGGAGATCGCGTAGTAGCCAGCGTCGTTGGTGCCTGGCGTGAAGCTGATGGTCAGGCCTTCACGTGGGGTTTCTTCGTCTTTGGCAACGAAGGTACCGGCGACGGTGCCCTCAGTAGCCGAGTTCTCTTCCAGGGTGTCGGCCGTAACAGTAATCACCGGCACATCGTTGTGCAGGTTGACCACTGGCTGGTCGGAACCTTTGGAGTTCAGGCCTTCTGGATCGGTAACAGTCAGGTCGATTTTTGGCAGCTGGTTGCCAGCGTTGACGAAATTCGCACCCGCCTGGGTCAGCACTACGTTGTTGCCAACGATGGCGTAGTAACCAGCATCGTTGGTGCCCGGCGTGAAGCTGATGGTCAGGCCTTCGCGCGGAGTTTCTTCGTCTTTGGCAACGAAGGTACCGGCGACGGTGCCCTCAACGGCTGAGTTTTCTTCCAGGGTGTTGGCTGTAACGGTGATGACCGGCACGTCGTTATGCAGGTTCACCACTGGCTGGTCGGAACCCTTGGAGTTCAGGCCTTCTGGATCGGTAACAGTCAGGTCGATCTTCGGCAGCTGATTACCAGCGTTGACGAAGTTCGCACCCGCCTGGGTCAGCACAACGTTGTTGCCTACGATGGCGTAGTAACCAGCGTCGTTGGTGCCTGGCGTGAAGCTGATGGTCAGGCCGTCACGTGGGGTTTCTTCGTCTTTGGCGACGAAGGTACCGGCAACGGTGCCTTCGACGGCAGAGTTTTCTTCCAGAGTGTTAGCCGTAACAGTAATCACCGGCACATCGTTGTGCAGGTTGACCACCGGCTGGTCGGAACCCTTGGAGTTCAGACCTTCAGGATCAGTAACGGTCAGGTCGATCTTCGGCAGCTGGTTACCAGCGTTAACAAAGTCAGCGCCGGCTTTGGTCAGCACAACGTTGTTGCCAGAGATTGCGTAGTAGCCAGCGTCGTTGGTGCCCGGCGTGAAGCTGATAGTCAGGCCTTCGCGCGGGGTTTCTTCGTCTTTCGCAACGAAGGTACCGGCGACAGTGCCCTCAGCGGCCGAGTTTTCTTCCAGGGTGTTAGCCGTAACGGTGATGACCGGCACGTCGTTGTGCAGGTTGACCACCGGCTGGTCGGAACCCTTGGAGTTCAGGCCTTCTGGATCGGTAACGGTCAGGTCAATCTTCGGCAGCTGGTTGCCGGCGTTGACGAAGTTCGCACCCGCCTGGGTCAGCACAACGTTGTTGCCAACGATGGCGTAGTAGCCCGCGTCGTTGGTGCCTGGCGTGAAGCTGATGGTCAGGCCTTCACGTGGAGTTTCTTCGTCTTTCGCAACGAAGGTACCAGCGACGGTGCCCTCAACGGCTGAGTTTTCTTCCAGGGTGTTGGCTGTAACGGTGATGACCGGCACGTCGTTATGCAGGTTCACCACTGGCTGGTCGGAACCGGTGGAGTTCAGGCCTTCTGGGTCGGTGACGGTCAGGTCGATCTTCGGCAGTTGATTGCCGGCGTTAACAAAATCCGCACCCTTCTGGGTCAGCACGACATTGTTATCAACGATGGCGTAGTAACCGTCTTTGTTGCTGTCGCCCGTAAACGCGATTTTCAGCTGGTCAGCTGGCGTTTCTGCATCGCGGGCCACAAAGGTGCCCGCCACAGTACCGGCGACCGCGGTATTTTCGACCAGGGTATTGCCCGTCACTTCGATCACCGGCGCATCGTTCACCGGCGTCACCGTCACATTCAGCGTGCTGCTGGAGCCGGTGTTGGTGGTGTAGCCAATGGTTGGCACTTCACCGTTGTAATCCTTGACCGGGGTAAAGGTGTAGGCACCATCAGCACCAATGGTGATGCTACCTACGCCTTCGATATTGGCTGTCTGACCTGCGTTGTAGGTATTACCGCCCACCTGGAAGGTGGCCACGCTCAACACGTTGTCGATGTCGCTGTCGTTGCTCAGCACGTTGCCGGTGGCGACGCCATCTTCGGCGATTGTGTTGGTATCCGGCTTTAATACGCTTGGATCATCAACAGCGACAACAGTGGAAGTTGCTGGCGCAGGATTGATCGCCAGGTCTTCGTAGTTGCCACCGGTCGCGCTGGTGATCGTGGCGGTGACGGTAAGGTCTTTGCCATCTGCCAGGTTGGCAGGCGTGTCGACGCTGACCGTGCCGGAGGACTTACCGGCCTCGATGGTGATGGTGGTGTTGTTGGACAGCTTGATGACGACGTCGGTCTGCGCCGGGTTGTTCACGGTCGCGGTGTAGACGATCTGGCCGCCTTCATTCACCGACGGGGTCGCGGTCAGCGTGACGGTGGTGGTGTCGATGGTGTCGTTGATCTGGGTAACCGCTGGCGCCGGGTCAGTGGTGATGATCAGGTTGCCGCCGCCGGCGGTGCCGGTGATGGTCGCGGAGATCGACGAGGCGTCCAGGTAAGGCGTGTCGTTACCCGCGAACGTGACGTTCAGCGCGCCCGAGGTCTGGCCGGCAGCGATCACCACGGAGAGGCCGTTGGACAAGGTAACGGTCAGGTCGCTGGTCGGAGCCTGGGTGATGAATACGGTGTAGACAACGACGCCACCGGCTTCGGTGATGCTTGGCGTGGCGGTCAGGGTAATCGTGACGCTGCGCGCGTCGGGGCCGTTATTATCGGCGCCGCCGGTTTGGGTGGTGCCCACTGCGTCACCGGCATTCAAGCCGGTCGTCGGGTAGCCGATGGTAGGGTCAACCACGCCTGCGGTGGCTTCCAGTACGACAAAGCTGTGGCCGCCGCCAGCAGCGCCGTCGGCGCCGGCAGAGGTCGGGCCGGCTGCGGTGGCTTCAAGGTCTTGGGTCGGGTCGGCACCGGCAGCGATGGCTTGCTGCAGTTCGGCGACGGACGGTGCGGCTTGAGCGGTGGCGGCGCTGAGGTCGGTAACGGAGTCAGGAGCGTTTGCGCTCCACTGAGTATCACGGCCCAGGTCGATGGTGCGGCCATCGGCCAGTTCCAGGGACACGGCGCCCGCTGCGCCCGTATCAACCTGCTCACCGGCGAACAGACGATCCCCTTCTACAAGCAGGCGACGAATCCCTTCCGGGGATACCGCAAACACTTGACCGACAATGCTTTTGACGACCGCAACGCTGCTCATAAAAGACTCTCCGTGTATTACCGTTCGGGGTATCCATCATGGAGACCGGCCTCATTACCTATGCCGATTCGATAGCTGGAGTACGTAACTAAGTGTGATAAATTTGGCGTCAATAATTTGTTGTTTAATTCAGCAAATTACTTTTCCGTCAAGGTATTGACCTATTTGGCGCCATCCTAAACAATCCGCCCGGTAATGTCACATTGATATTTAATCGGCTCGCGACTTTCTGTTTGGACTACCAGGTTCCTATGACAAGCAGTCATTTCGGTTGCCAATTCCAATGCAATTTTTCACGTTTGTTGCGTTTTTAAGGCAACCAATCCCGGGGAAACATCAGAATGCGTTTGCACCTTTTCAAAGCCGTGCCGTTTGCTCTAGCCGCCAGTTTCGTCCAGGCCCAGACCCTGCCGGAAGCGATGCAAGACGCGGTGCAGAACCATCCTGAGATCCAGGCTGCCATCAATGCGCGCATTGCCGCCGACTATCAGGTCCGCGAAGCCCAGGGCGGCTACCTGCCTAAAGTGGACCTGTTGGGTGGTTATGGCCGCGAAAGCTCCGACAACACCTCGACCCGCGCCGCCAGCAACAGCCATGACTGGAAAACCCTGAACCGCGGCGAGTCGACCATCCGCCTGCAACAAAATTTGTTCCAGGGCTTTGGCACCGTCAATGAAGTCGGCCGCCAACAAGCCACCGCCAACTCCCGTGGCTATGCACTGCTGAACACTTCCGAGCGCACCGCGCTGACCGTCGCCCAGGTGTATCTGGATGTCTTGACCCGTCGCGAGATGGTGCAACTGGCAGAAGACAACCTGAAAAGCCACGAACGGATTTTTGACCAGATCAAACTGCGCACCAGCCGCGGCGTCGGAAGAATGGCGGACATGGACCAGGCCGAAGCCCGTCTGGCCCAAGCGCAAAACAACCTGATCACCGAGCAGACCAACCTGGCAGACGCCAACACCAACTTCTTCAGCGTTGTCGGCAAAGAGCCCGATCAACTTGAAAAGCCATTGGGCGTTGTCACCGCGCTGCCTGCCAGCCTGGATGAAGCCCGTCGCCAGATGATCGCCGACAGCCCGGTGCTGCGCTCGGCCGAATCAGACATAGCCGCCGCTGAAAAGCAGTACGAAGCCGCCAAGTCGACCTTCTACCCGCGTTTTGATGCCGTGCTGCAACGCTCCGCCAACAACAACGTCGGCGGCGACGAAGGCCATGACAATGGCTATTCCGCGATGCTGAACATGCAGTTCAACCTGTACAACGGCGGTAGCGACAAGGCCAGCCTGCAATCCAAGGCTTCCCAGGCCACCCAGGCGCTGGATATCCGCAACAACGCCCTGCGCCAGTTGAACGAAGAGTTGGGCCTGGCGTGGAACGCCTACAACAACGCCACCCAGCAGGTGCCGATCGCGCAGCAATACGTGGACCGCAGCACCAAAGTTCGCACCTCGTACCAGCAGCAGTTCAGCCTGGGTGAGCGTACACTGCTCGACTTGCTCGACAGCGAGAACGAACTGTTCACCGCTCAGCAGCGTTTGGCCCAGATCAAAAGCCTGCATATCTACACGCAGTACCGTATCAAGGCCGACATGGGCCAACTGCTGAAAAGTCAGGGCGTGGTTGCTCCGATGGCATCAGTTGTGCAAAACGATATTAAACCGTCGGTAAACCTGCCAGGGATGAACTGATTCTTGACGGCGTTGAACCACAAAACCGCTTAAGAGAGAGTCAGCTTGGATCCTGAAATTGGTGTGGCGCAACTCAACCATGACCCGCGCACTCAGCATGACGACCCATTGCTAGATGGGTTGTTGGCTCTCTGCTCCCTGCATTACAAGCCCGCCAGCCGGGCCATGCTGACCACCGGCTTGCCGCTGGCAGGCCAGCGCATGAGCGCCGACCTGCTGCCGCGCGCAGCCGCCCGGGCGGGTTTGCAGGGGCGGTTGCTGCAACGCAAGCTGGAACAGATCCCCTCCATCGCATTGCCGGCCTTGCTGCTATTAAAGGAAGGGCGCAGTGCGGTGCTGCTGGGCTGGGAGGGTGATACCGCCCGCCTGCTGCTCAGCGAAAGTGACGGTGGCGAAGTCCACGTCAGCCGTGAAGTGTTGAGTCAAGATTACAGCGGTCGGGTTTTCTTCGCCCAGCCGCAGCATAAATTTGACGTAACCAGCGGCACCCTGATCCCACGCGCTCGCTCGTGGTTCAAAGACACCCTCAAGCGTTCACGCTGGCTCTACGCCGACGCCATCGCCGCGAGCCTGGTGATCAACCTGATCGCCCTGGCCGCGCCGTTGTTCGTGATGAACGTGTATGACCGCGTCGTGCCGAACCAGGCCACCGCCACCCTGTGGGTGCTGGCCATCGGTATTTGCGGCGCCTATCTGTTCGACCTGCTGCTCAAGAGCATGCGCAGCCTGTGCCTGGACCTGGCAGGCAAGAAAACCGACCTGATCATTTCGGCGACGCTGTTTGAGCGCATCGTCGGCATGTCGATGAAAATGCGCCCGGCGCGCGTCGGCAGCTATGCGTCGAACATCCACGAGTTCCAGGGGATGCGTGACTTCCTCACGTCCCTGACCCTCGCCAGCCTGATCGATTTGCCGTTTACCTTGATCATCCTCGGCGTGATCGCGCTGTTGGGCGGCCACCTGGTGTGGATCCCCATCGTCGCCTTCCCGCTCGCCCTGGGGATCGGCCACTTCCTGCAAAAACCGCTGACCGCGACACTTGAGCGCACCATGGCCCTGGGCGCCGAGCGCCAGTCGAGCCTGATCGAAACCCTCGCCGGGCTGGATGCGGTGAAGGTCAACAACGCCGAAAGCGAACGCCAATACCAGTGGGAACAAACCATTGGCACCCTCAGCCGCCTGGAACTGCGGGTCAAAGTGCTGTCGGGCCTGGCGATGAACATCACGTTGCTGATCCAGCAAGTCGCCGGCGTGGCGATGATCATTTTCGGTGTGTACCAGATCATCGACGGCACCCTGAGCATGGGCGGCCTGGTGGCCTGCTACATGCTCAGCGGCCGCGCACTCGGCCCGTTGGCCCAGTTGTCGGGCCTGCTGACGCGTTACCAGCAAGCCAAGGTGACGATGGTTTCGGTGGACCAGATGATGGAGCTGCCGCAGGAACGCAACTTCGACGAACGCCCCCTCAGCCGCAAGACGCTGCAAGGCGCGATGACCTTCCGCGAAGTCAACTTCACCTACCCGGACCAGCAGAACCCGGCACTGCGCGGAATCAACCTGAACGTTCGCCCGGGCGAAAAAATCGGCATCATCGGCCGCAGCGGTTCGGGCAAAAGCTCGCTGGCCAAGCTGCTGGTGGGCCTGTACCAGCCGGACTCCGGCTCGTTGCTGGTGGACGGTGTGGATATCCGCCAGATCGACGTCAGCGAACTGCGCCACAACATCGGCTACGTCGCCCAGGACATCCAACTGCTGGCCGGCACCCTGCGTGACAACCTGGTCTCGGGTGCGCGCTACGTGGACGACGAAATGGTGCTGCAAGCCGCCGAACTGGCGGGCGTGCATGAATTCGCCAGGCTGCACCCGCAAGGTTACGAGTTGCAGGTGGGCGAGCGCGGGCAGAACCTCTCCGGCGGCCAACGCCAGAACGTCGCCCTGGCCCGTGCGTTGCTGCTGAACCCGCCGATCCTGCTGCTCGACGAACCGACCAGCGCCATGGACAACACCGGCGAAGAGCGCCTGAAACAGCGCTTGCAAGCCGTCATCGAAAACAAGACGGTGATTCTGGTCACCCACCGCGCCTCGCTGTTGAGCCTGGTGGATCGCCTGCTGGTGATCGACCGTGGCCAGATACTCGCGGACGGTCCAAAAGCGGCCGTCATGGAAGCGCTGAAAAAGGGGCAGATCAGTGTTGCTTAAGTCCGGCCCAGGCCGTTGGAAAGATGTGATCTTCCGCTACTTCAAGGGCAGCGACTCGCTGGATGACCAGCCCCTGCCCGAAGTCGAAAAAGCCCTGATCGACGACGCCCCGCGCATCGTGCGCCTGACCATCTGGGGCGTGATCGGCTTTTTCGTGTTCATGCTGCTGTGGGCGCACTTCGCGATCATCGACGAAGTGACCAAGGGCGAAGGCAAGGCGATCCCGTCGTCGCGCATCCAGAAGATCCAGAACCTGGAGGGCGGCATCGTCGCCCAGATCTATGTGCACGAAGGCCAGATCGTCGAAGCCGGCGCGCCGCTGATCCGCCTGGACGACACGCGCTTTGCCTCCAATGTCGGCGAAACCGAAGCCGAGCGTGTGTCCATGGAACTGCGTGTGGAACGCCTCAGCGCGGAAGTCGACGACCGCCCGCTGAAGATCACCGACGCTGCGCGCAAAGCCGTGCCCAACCAGGTGTCGAACGAAGAGTCGCTGTACGCCAGCCGCCGCCAGCAACTGGCCGACGAAATTGGCGGGCTGCAACAGCAACTGCTGCAACGCCAGCAAGAACTGCGTGAATTCAGCTCCAAGCAGGACCAGTACCGCAACAGCCTGAACCTGCTGCGCCAGGAGATCGGCATGTCCGAACCTCTGGTGGCCCAAGGCGCGATTTCGCCGGTAGAAGTCCTGCGCCTCAAGCGCTCGGAAGTGGAAACCCGCGGCATGCTCGACGGCACCACCCTGGCCATCCCCCGCGCCCAGGCGGCGATCAACGAAGTGCAGCGCAAAGTCGACGAAACCCGCGGCAAATTCCGCAGCGAAGCCCTCGCCCAGCTGAACGAAGCGCGCACCCTGCTGAGCAAGGCCCAAGCCACCTCCAAAGGCCTGGAAGACCGCGTCAGCCGCACCATGGTCACCTCGCCCGTACGCGGCATCGTCAAGCAGATGCTGGTCAACACCGTCGGCGGCGTGATCCAGCCCGGCAGCGACATGGCCGAAGTGGTGCCACTGGACGACACGATCCTGGTAGAAGCCAAGATCCGCCCACAAGACATCGCCTTCCTGCACCCCGGCCAGGAAGCCATGATCAAATTCACCGCCTACGACTACACCATCTACGGCGGCCTCAAAGGCAAACTCGAACAGATCGGCGCCGACACCGTGATGGATGAAGAGAAGAAAAACACCTTCTACATCATCAAACTGCGCACCGACCGCAGCCACCTGGGCACAGACGAGAAACCGCTGCTGATCATCCCCGGGATGGTGGCTTCGGTGGACATCATCACCGGCAAGAAGAGCATCCTGAGCTACCTGCTCAAACCGATCATCAAGTCCCGGGCCGAGGCGATGCACGAGCGTTGATTGCGGGGAAATAGGGGGTGGTGATGCGAAAACTTGGGTTTTCGCAAAAATAGTCAGATTTCAGGGGTTTACAGAACCTTGGCAGTCGCTATAATCGTCGCCCAACACGCCGGTATAGCTCAGTTGGTAGAGCAACTGACTTGTAATCAGTAGGTCCCGGGTTCGACTCCTGGTGCCGGCACCATACAAAACAAAGCCCCTGCAGAAATGCAGGGGCTTTGTTGTTTCTGGGGTGTTCATATTCTGTCCACGCCTGGCGCCCCAGCTAAACAAGCCGGTGAGCCTCCCCCAGCCGCTGCAAAATCAGCGGCCGGATGTGGAGGTCCGTACTATGGCTAAAGGCGCTCAAACGCCCATGAACACCTGACGGCGTTTTTTTCGCCTGTATTCTTGTGTTATGGCGGCTGTGTGCGGGGCACTTCGGTGCGCCGGGTTCCTTTAGCCCCGGTCTTCCACACCTGCACACAGCCGCCACACTCATGTGGAAGTGCGATTGGCAGTTCCTGAACCGCTAAAGGAGCTTCGCCATGTTCAAGGTCACACCCAACCCGCCTCAAGACCCAATCGACGCCAAGCAGATTGCTCGCTTCCGCTATTGCCTCTGATCAAAAAGCACGAAGGACAGGTAAAAATCGCTGCCACGAATCACAAAACATGCATAAACGCATAATTTTGTTGCGCGCAAATACTGTTCATGCGTACAGTATCGCTGTGCCTCGTGAGTTGTTGAACCGCGAGGCCGAAACCAAGGGGAACACCCTTTAAAGGAATAGCGGCACATATTGTGTCCAATATAAGGATATTAATTTTGGCTAATTTAAAACGTACTGCTGCCTTCGTGGTGGCGAAGGTCTCTGGCAATACAGTTACTGCTCGGAATAACTTTCCACTGCGTACTCATTGTTTTGCGGATATGCATTTTAAACAACAGTCCGTTATCACAATGAAAACAAAAAATGGAGAACAACTATGAGCGGCAGTGGAGCTTCTGGTGACCCGCTTGAAATTGGCTCGACGGTGATTACAGCCTACAAGGAACAAACATTCAGTAGCGGTCCCATCGGGGGCGGTGGTTATAATGATTTTGCGAATAGCCCGATGGAACGCAACGTCATTATCGAGGACAGAAGGATTGTTAGACAGCAATACGGTGTACTTATCAACGACGCAGTCAAAGCCCAAGAGTCTGATTACGCAGCCAAACGTGAATTAATACCTGCGGATGTTCAAAAAAAAATCCAAGGCGACAAACAAGCAAAGGGAGTTAATTCAGAGGATAGAGTTGCGAGTATGACAAGCGAAATCGCTTCTCTAAACCAAATCACCTCACAGACTTCCCTGGATATTATTTCACTCCAAGTAGTCGCCAATAGTTTTTACAAACAAAACTTTTTCGACCGCCCCGTCAATGCATTCATTGAGCGAGCTGCCGGGCTGATCAGTTATCGTATTCAACTCCCTGAACAAAGCTATCTTGATTGGCTAGTGTCACTTAAGGCTGCTTATGAAATTAAACGACTAAATGACCTCGCTGACTTCGCGAACAAGGTTAAACTTAAAACCGAAGAGGCTCGAGTTGCCGCTGAAATCGCAGCAAAGGCTGCCGCCGACAAAGCCGCTGCCGATGCTGCCAAAAAGCCTGTTGACATTGAAGTAGCGATCAAAGCTACGGCAGCATTTTATACAGAGGTGGCAGGCAAGTTTGGTGAAAAATCGGCAACGCTATCACGTAACTTGGCAGATAGCGCTAAAGGGAAGAACATTCGCAGTGCCGAGGATGCATTCAAAGCATTCGACAAATATAAAAACGATATCAATAAAAAATTCAGCGCTAAAGACAGGGCGGCCGCTGCTAAATACATTGACTCAATGGATTTTGACGCCATTAGCAAAGCAGCCGCCAAGTTCAGTAGAGGCTTCGGTTATGTCGGTCCTGCAATGGACTTCAAAGACAGCATTGTTGAGTTCAACAAATCGATGAACTCAGGCGATTGGAAACCGTTCTTTGTGAAGATCGAGTCAATCGCCCTTGGCGTAGCAGCAACAGCCTTGGTGAGTGCAATGTTCGGCTTCATTGCTGTAACCCCCCTAGGCATCATAGCGTTTGCTGCTCTGATTGCAGCTACCGGTGCAGCGATTGATGACAAGCTAGCCGCTGACCTAAACGCATTCATTAAAGCACTGTAACAAATCGCGCTGCCTATACGGCAGCGCTATTTTTTCATGTAAAACAACATCAGAAAAAACATTCCCAACGGAATGGCAAATGCAAAATAAAACAAATACAAAATCGCGTGACCGCCATTAGCAGCTGCCGTCCTTGATGGACCCGTCTCCCAAAACCCCTTTTGCGTATAACGGAACACAGTATCTTCTACTAAGCGCTTTGAGAGCGGGAACAAAAATGCGTTTACGCCAGACACAATAAAAAACACAACTGCATTATCATTCGACTTAAAAACGAATACACATATAAAACAAAGGACAACCCCAATGACTAAATTCTTGAAAAAGTAACTTTTTTCCATGTTTACCAATCCTTGACCAAAACGCTTAAAGCAAAATTAACCGTAGGGAATCTAGCCCTCTGTTCCTACAAGACTACTACACTCATCGAAGATCTGGCCAGATTTCCATCGTGAGCCAAACTGGCCACTATTTGGCCGAACCCCATAATGCTACTCCACACCCCTGCTCATAACTCGCCTAAGCTGATTACCTAAAGGCGCGTGTTACTTCTCCCTCTCCGAACCAAAACGCTTGGCCAAGGAAAAACTTTATGAAATCGCTAACAATTCGTTAAATTTCCAATTAATACCTTCAAGCAATCAAGCTCTGCCAATCAACTTTTCGATCATGTCTGAGCCTCATATTCACTTGCAAAAACAACTGCCGAATCGGCCGTATCTCATTGTTGGTATATACCCGATCAATCTTCTCCACATCCCCAAACCCCGCCGCATTTTCCGGCATACACCCCGCCAACGCCGGGTTCATCCGCCACGCCGCGATCACATCATTCCTCGTAACATTCTTGATCCGCTCAAACTCGTCCTTCGTCGCAATATCCCCCCCCCGGAATAATCTGAATCGCCTTATCCCTGCCCCCCGGAATATTCACAAACAACGACCGAAAATTCACCACGCCCTTGCTCGCCCCAATCTGCGCCTGCATCCGTTCCTCATCCGCCTCCGACAGGTTCGGGTCATTGGTGTAGAAGAAGAACCCCGCATGCGCGCCGTTGTTGTAGTACCGCCGCCGAAACAACGTGGCCGATTCGTTGAGCAACAGCGCAGGATCAAAGGGGTCTGTCCCTATTTCTCTCTCCATTGAGGATTTTGAATGCCGCTTTCTGATCGTGCAGACAGGCTTTCAAAAATCAGCAAAAGATTACTTGATCAAGTTCTTCACGCCGATTTGGAACTCGGAGACAAAAATTTGCTTTGGTTTGGGGAAACACCGCGATAGCTCAAGCACCCGAGCCAATAAGCGCTCGCCATGGGACACGTTACACCCTGGCCGGGAAGGGGCGAACTCTAGCGATCAGGATCAGAAGCCTTACGAGCCTATTCTCGATCAGATAGCCAACCACTTTGTAAAAAACCCAGCATACAAAGACGCTGTACAGATCTATGACCATTTTATGGCTGATATGAGGCAGCTAAATCCTGATGTGGATAAGGCTTACCCACCTGTTCAGGATTAGATAGTCGCTCCACGGAATCTCGGTTCGCCTCAATGCACCTGCGGTCCGGGATTTTCCAGCAGAGAAAGGGGCCCGCTCCCACTTCCGTTAACACCACTTAAAAATGTAAGAGCAGGCCGTCCAGTTAACATAACTAAAGCACCAACTATTTCATCTGCGCCTTGAGATCATACGTATTAACTACCGAAAACCCTTCAATAGACGGGAGACGTATAAGTTGCCCTTCAGGGGCAGACACATCAAACAACATACAATCATCTTCACACCCTAAGAATACTGCCCGATCAAACTTATAATTTCTAGCAAGCGCATCACCTACATACTCTTTGTTAATACCCACGAGGATTTTAATCACCTTAACTTTTTTGCTAGCCATTTTAACTATGGCAACCGTACGAAATTTATTTTCGGCCATCAACATAGAGCGTACAACTGTCAAAAATAACAGGCATGCAAAACAATTTGAAATAACGCTTATTTCCTATGCCCCCCACGCATGGAGGAGTAATGGGGACTGTCCCATTACCCCAATCCCCATTACCCCGATTCAATAATGGCGAATCGCTGAAATCTCATGTTGAGTGAAAATTTTTTCCTCCCCCGAAGGAAGTCGGATTTTTAAAAACCACAATTGTGTTTTGTCTCCATCATACTCTAATGACACCTTCTCGCCTTCAAAGCGCTGCCCTTGTAAGTCATAAACGATCAGAATCGGATACTTGTCGATATGATCGAAAATATTTGGGGGCGGATTATTCATTGCATTTTGTTTATCACCGATATATTTCATAATAAATACCCTCTGAATAATGCGGTACAACATCAACAAGATAACCAATTCAGACCAAAGAACACCTGTAATAAATGACAGTATTTTATGAAAAAATCGAATAACCTTTATGAAAATAAACTCACAACCAGGCTTCAACAAACTGCTCAAAGACAGCTTTCATTGGCAGTATTCTACACATTCCAAGTCACCCTCCTTTCAACTCTAAGCCGTTCATTTACTTGCGAAAACAACTGCCTAATCGGCCGTATCTCATTATCCATATACATCCGATCATTCTTTACCATCGTTATAGACAATGCCCATCAAAATCAGATAGTTACATATTGAGTCAACTCCTCGTGCCGAACCAAATAGAACAAAGCCCTTGCACAAACGCAGGGGCTTTATTGTTTCTACCCCCGCCACACCCAACCGACAAACAGCTATTGACCACCTACCCCCCCAAAGCCTAACGTCTGCATACCGTGTACACAGCGTATACAGAATATGTATGGAGCAACGTTATGGCAGCCTCTCCCGTTCTGTCTTTCCGAGTAAAGCCCGAGCTTGCCAACGAGTTGGATCAACTGGCACACGCGACCGACCGAGATCGTCAATACCATCTGCAGCGGGCTTTGAGTCGCTATATGGCCGATGAATCCTGGCATTTCAAAGCTGTGCAAGAAGGCATCGAGGATGCTGCAGCCGGCAACGTCACTGATCTGGATGCCGTAAAGGCTAAGTGGGTAAAACGTGCCGAAGATCGCATTAAGCAGCAAAGCGGAAAGTGACCTGGATGGAATTTACGAGCACTACGAAGCATTAGTTGGCGCTGAGCTGGGGGAGGCTGCCGTCTTCCATATTCTCAGCAGTCTGGAGATGCTGGAGCGCTTCCCTAACGCGGGTAAAGCGTCTCCAAGCCCCGATTGCCGGGAGCTCATCATCACTACCTACCCGTATCGGGCTACGTACAGCCTGCAAGGTGATCGAGTGATCGTGTTTCGAATTCTTCATCAGCATTCGCAGCGTCGTGAAGATTGGTGATACGTAAAACGTTCAAGCAAGAGGACCTACTGATTACAAGTCAGTAGGTCACGATTCAGCGCCACAGTACAAAGCCCCGCACGCGGGGCTTTGTGGTTTCTGATGTATGAAGAAAGGCAATTTTAAATTGACTCGACACCGCTCATCCAGCATCGAATGCCCCTTGCCTAAATACCCCACCATCACAATAATGAGAGCCATTACCATTTACTCCCCAATGGCCCGCTCATGTCGCCCCTCGATCATTCCGCGCTTCATCAGCTCTACAGCGAACACAACAGTTGGCTAAAAGGCTGGTTGCGCGTGCGTCTGGGCAATGCGGCGGATGCGTCCGATCTGGCGCAGGACACCTTCATACGTGTCATGACGGCCCGCAACACGGCGCCTATCCGTGAACCTCGCGGCTACCTGAGTGCGATTGCCCGCTCGTTGTTGATCGACAAATCCCGCCGTCGGGCGATCGAGCAGGCGTACCTGTTCGCGCTGGCACAACAGCCAGAACCGGTGGCGGTGTCGCCGGAGGTGCGCTTGTCGATCATTGAGATGTTGCTGGCAATCGACAGCCTGCTCGATGAATTGGGCACACGTACCCGGGAGATTTTCCTCGCGGTGCAGCTCGAAGGCCTGACCTACGTGGCAGCCGCAGAGCGGTTTGGGGTGTCGGTAACGACGGTGAAGAATCATCTGATCCGCGCCATGACCCAGTGCCTGTTGCTGGTCGAACCCTGATGGCGGCGCCGCTGGATCTGAAAACGCTGGAAGCCGCCGCCACCTGGTACGTGCAGCTGAATGACGGCGCACCCGACGAAGCGCGTACCCGCGCCTGGCAGGCGTGGTTGCAGGCGAGCCCGCAGCATGCGGCGGCCTGGGCGCGGGTGGAGGCGCTGCAACAGCAGTGGGCGCGAATGCCGCAGCGGGCGGCGCTTTCCGGGTTGGGGGCGGCGCAGCAGCAACGGCGTGACGTATTGAAGATTCTCGGCATGCTAATGGCCGTTGGCGCAGGTTCCTGGCTGGCGGTGGAGCAGGTGCCGTATCGCTCGATGCTCGCCGGGCAACGCACCCACGCCGGTGAGCGGCGGTCGCTGCAACTGGACGATGGCACGCGGTTGGAGATGAATGTCGATACGTCGCTGGATATCCAGTTCGACGGCCAGCAACGGCTGATCCAGCTGTACCAGGGCGAGATCCTCGTGCAAACCGCCAGGGACCCGGCCCAGCGGCCGTTCAGCGTGACCACCAGCGATGGCAACGTGCGCGCACTCGGCACCCGATTCAGCGTGCGCCAATGGGGCGATCACACCGAAGTGGGCGTCGAACAGGCCGCTGTCGAAGTCCGCCCACGCCGCAATGACACGCAACGACTCACCCTGGAAGCCGGCCAACAAGTCAGCTTCGACCGCGATGCCATCGGCCGCCCTCGTCCGTTACCCCAAGGCTCAACCGCCTGGGTCCAGGGCATGCTCAGCGTGGACGACTGGCGCCTCGGGGATTTCATCACCCAGTTGGGCCGCTACCGCCCCGGTGTGTTGCGTTGTGCGCCGGCGGTACAAAACCTGAGCATCTCCGGCGCATTTCGGATTGATGACACTGACACCGTCCTACAAAACCTGGGCAAATCCCTACCGGTGAAAGTGACGTACCTGACGCGCTACTGGGTCAGCGTCGAAGCCCTGTAAAAAAACCTACAAGCAACCTTGCTGATTTCGATTCTCATCCGTCAATGACACAAGCCGCGCACACAGCGGCTCTCTGCCAAGACCACGCAAGGACAATCGAATGCTCCCGCTTCCTCTTACCGCCAAGACGGCCATGGCCCGTGCCGTGCGCCTGGCGCTGTTTGGTTTGACCCTTGCCAGCCTGCCCGCGCTGGCGCTGAACGCGACGCCCGCACATGCCCAGAGCCAAGCCGCGTACGAGATTGCGCCGGGCTCGCTAGGAAACGCTCTGACCCAATTCGGCGTGCAGGCGGGCGTGACGATTTCGTTCGATACCCAGCAGACGCGCAACCTCACCAGCGAAGGGCTCAAGGGCTCGTACACGGTTGAAGAGGGCCTGGCGCGGTTGCTGGCCAACAGCGGCCTGGCGGCGCAACGCCAGAGCAATGGCGGTTATGTGCTGGTCGCCAGCACCAGCGATGGCCCACTGCAACTGCGCGCCACCGAAGTCACCACCAACCAGCTGGGCACCGTGACCGAAGGCAGCGGCTCCTACACCCCGGGCACCATCGCCACCGCGACCAAACTGGTGCTGACCCCACGGGAGACCCCGCAGTCGATCTCCGTGGTAACCCGCCAGGCCATGGACGACTTCAGCCTCAAGTCCCTCGACGACGTGATGCGCCACACGCCGGGCATCACCGTCGCGGCTTACGACAGTGAGCGTACGTCCTACTACTCCCGTGGCTTTGCCATTCGCAACTTCCAGTACGACGGCATCCCGATCCTGCAGGATGCGCAGTACTCCTCCGGCCACACCCTCACCGACACGGTGATCTACGACCGCGTCGAGATCCTCAAGGGCGCCACCGGCCTGCTCACCGGCGCCGGCGGCCTGGGGGGCACCATCAATATGGTGCGCAAAAAACCCACATCGGAGTTCAAGGGCTACATCGACCTGGGCGCGGGTTCCTGGGACAACTATCGCTCGGAAGTGGACGTCAGCGGCCCGCTGACCGAGTCGGGCAACGTGCGTGGGCGCGCCGTCGCGGCCTATCAGGACAAGCACTCGTTCCTCGACCACTACCAGCGCCAGACCGCTGTGTACTACGGCATCCTGGAATTCGACTTGTCCCCCGACACGCTGCTGACCGTCGGCGCCGACTACCAGGACAGCAACCCGCAGGGCTCCAGCTGGTCCGGTTCGGCAGCGCTGTACGATTTGTCCGGCAACCGCATCCACACACCGCGTTCGTTCAACAACGGCGCCAAGTTCAGCTCGTGGGCGCAGTACACACGCACCGGCTTCGCCACCCTCGAACACGAATTCGCCAACGGCTGGGTGGGCAAGGCGCAGTACAACCACCAGATCAACGGCTACGACGCACCGCTTTCCGCGCTGCTGAGCCCGAATGCGACCACCGGCAAAGCCATGATGCTGACGCGCGCCTACTACGGTGAAACCACCAGCGACACCGGCGACCTGTACGCCACCGGCCCGTTCAGCCTGTTTGGCCGCGAACATGAACTGGTGGTCGGCACCTCGGTCTCGCGCTCGCGCTGGACCGGCAAGGACTACACCGCCGCCGTCCACGTCAACGGCAACAGCCACGACTACTTCCCCTGGGATGGCGACGCCGCAGAACCAGGCCGTGGCCCGATGACCAATTACAACGACGAAACCACCCGCCAGAGCGCCGGTTATGTCACCGCCCGCTTCAACGTGACGGACGCCATGCACCTGATGCTCGGCACCCGGGTCAACAACTTCGAAGTCACCGGCACCAGCCAGGTCAAAGACACCGGCAAGGTCGTGCCTTACGCCGGCCTCACCTACGACCTCAACGACAACCTCTCGGCCTACGCCAGCTACACCGAGATCTACCTGCCGCAGCGCGAATACCGCGACCTCAACAACAAACCGGTGGAGCCGGATGAAGGCCAGAACTACGAGATCGGGCTCAAGGGTGAATTCTTCGATGGCCGCCTGAACGCCAGCCTCGCCTACTTTGAAATCCACGAGGACAACCGCGCGGTCAGCGACGACAGCTATGTCTCCGAAACCATCCCCGGGCTGTACGGCGCCTATAAAGGCGTGGAATCCAAGACCAAGGGCTACGAAGCGGAAATCTCCGGCGAACTGGCCCCCGGCTGGCAATTGCAGGCGGGCTACACCCACAAGATCATGCGCGACAAGCAGGGCGAGAAGCTGTCCACCTGGGAACCGGAAGACCAGTTCAACCTCTACACCAGCTACAAGCTGACCGGTGCGCTGGACAAACTCACCCTGGGCAGCGGCGTGCGCTGGCAAGGCACCGGCTGGAAGCTGTTGACCAACAACTACACCACCGGCAGCCAGGACAACTTCTCCCAGGAACCGCTGTGGCTGCTGGACCTGATGGCCCGCTACCAGATCACCGACAACGTCTCGGCCACGCTCAACGTCAACAACGTCTTCGACAAGACCTACTACACCAACATCGGCTTCTATAACTCAGCCTATTACGGCGACCCGCGCAACGTGATGCTCAGCACGCGCTGGAATTTCTGACCGCTACACCCCTCGGCCACAGACTGGCCGAGGGGTTTGGATTGGCCTAGCGCAATGGCACTTAGCCACTTTTCCAATTGACACCCCCTCCCCGCTCCGCTAAAAACCCTGTCTTGCTTGTGCTTTCTATCGAGACACGGATGTTGTCGAACGCCCCGCTGTTCAAATACCGCCGCTATTGGCTGGCCGCATTTATCGTGCTGCTGGCGATTCTCGATCCGTTCGGCCTGGCCAGTTCCAGTGACAAAGCCTCCTCGCAGTGGCTCAACCGTCTGTTCGCCAGCAATTACCCCAGCACCGGCCAGCAACAGGTGGCCGTGATCTTGATCGACGACGCCTACCTGATGCGCAACCAGACTTCCTGGCCGATGCCCTACGGCGAGCAGAGCAAGCTGTTCAAGCGCTTGCTCGCGTACAAGCCCAAGGCGGTGTTTGTGGACCTGCTCTACAGCCACGACCACTCGTTCGGCGACCCGGCGCGGGGCAGCCAGTTGCTGGCAAATGTGTTCGAGCGTTATCAACGCCAAGGCATCCCGTTGTGGCTGGCCAATACCGGCGTGGTGCGCGGCGAGGCGGGCCAGGCCAATACGCTGGCGCCGTTTGTCGAAGTCAGCCGGCCGGGCCTGGTGGCGTGGGAAGGCGTGGACGACAAGTACCCGCTGGCCGTGAACACGCCGATCGGGCTGATGGAAACGCCAGCCCTGGCGATGTATCGATACTTCTGTTCCACGCAACCGTGCAAACAGCCGCCGGTGGATGCGCAGGTCGCCGCACAGATGCAACCCATCGCCGTGCAATGGGGCCTGAAACTCGCGCCGCAACAAGCACGCATCGCTGATATCGGCCATTGCGCGCCAGCGCGGCATTTTTTGCTGGAAGCGGTGGTGCAGTTGTTCCAGGCGGTGTTCTGGAAACTCGACGATTCGGCCCAGGCGCGCTGCCCCTACACGCTGACGTTGGCGGCCAGCGACCTGGAAGTCAGCGACCCGCAAGACCAGGCACTGATCGCCGAATTGCTGCACGACCGCCTAGTGATGGTCGGCGCCAACATCACCTCCACCGGCGACCTGGTGGAGTCGCCGGTCCACGGCCAACTCCCCGGCGTGTACCTGCACGCCATGGCCCTCGACAACCTGATCAATGACGGCATGGACTACGACCACGAGCCCGCCAACCTGCCCGGCCTGCCCTTCCATTGGCTGGATTTTGTCGAGATCGGCCTGCTCGCCTTGATCGCCCTGCTCAAGGCGCTGCACGCGCGGCGGCTGGCGGGCTATCGCACCTGGAGCCGTTGGCGGCGCCAGGAAATCTGGTTTTTCACGTCGCCATGCCCATCGTGGCTGTTGGTGATGTCGGTGCTCATCGCACTGAGTGTGCTGCTGAGCCTGAACCACATCACCCCGGTCAACGTGCTGGGCATTGTATTGCTGTCGTTGGTGCTGTTCAGCGAACGGATCGAAGCCTGGTTCGACCGCGATCGCTGAAGGCACCGCTGTGTTTTTTTGACTCAAGGAACCCAAGGATGAACAAACACCTGATCGTATTGCTCGCCGCCCTGTTCACTCAAGGCGCCTGGGCCGAAACCCACAACGTCATGGCGTTCCTCGCCGACCCGGTGGCGGTGTTGGATGAGCAGGGCAAACAACAGCGCGAGCTGCCGAAAAAAGACACGCCCAGCCAACCCGTGCCGGTGTTGCAGTACAACAAGGCGCTGGACCTGGTGCAGGTGGAACTGGCCGGCCAGAAGGTCTGGCTGGACACCATGGACCTGCGCATCGTGCCGCCGCTCAATATCGTCGAGCTGCCTTGCCAGGGCCTGACCAAGAGCCAGACCAAAGACAGCCGCAACGCCTCGACCATCGGTTTTGGTGCGGGCTGCAATCAATAAAGGAGCGTGGCGGTGAAGGGATATCTATTGCTGGCCAGCGCACTGCTGAGCGGTTGCGCGACATTGAAAGGTGCGGACCAGGCATTCATGAACCTGGTGGGCCCTTCGACCCAATCCAGGGTACAGGGCCACTACGTGGACAACACCGACGTGCGCCAGTACTACAAGCTCGACCCGCAACGCCAGAGCCAGCAACGCTTGAGCTACGACGGCCGCGCGGTGCCAGCAGCTGAAGCGCGCCAGCAGAACCTGGTGGATATCCCGATGTTGCAGGTGTACTTGCAGGGCATCGTCACGCGCTTGTCCAAGGGCTGGCCGGGCGAGTTGCCGACGTTGCAGGTGAAGATCACCGACAGTTACGGCTTCGGGCCGTCGGCCGACCCGTACGGCAATCTGTTCGTGCCGCTGGGCATGCTCGATAACGTCGGCAGCGAAGATGAAATCGCCGCGATGCTCGGCCACGAGATGAGCCACGTGCTGCTGCATCACCATGACCGCATGGCCGCCTTCCAGCAGCAAAAAGAGATGTTCACCACCGTCGCCTCCACGGTCGCCCTGGCCACTATGGCTGCCGACACCGGCATCGACCGCAGCTCCGGCACCATGAAAGTGTTCAGCAAAGACCCGGCCGGCACCCAGAAAACCATCGGCAACACGGTGCTGTACACCACGCTGGCCAACACTTTTTCCGACCACGTGTGGAGCACCGCCTGGGGCCGCAGCCAGGAAGACCAGGCCGATTTGCTCGGCACCGACCTGATGATCCGCGCCGGCTACGCGCCCCGCGCCGCCACCCATAGCCTGGAGCGTTTGAATGACTTCCAGGGCAAGCAAAAACCGTTGCTCACCGGCTTTCTCACCGCGCGCAAGAACGCCATGCAGGACTCGTTGCAGCAGTTCAACCTCAACCAGTTCACCAAAGAGCTGGACGTGCTGGTCAAGGACGGTTTGACCACCGGCATCACCGCCACCACCCAATACTTCAACCGCTCGCATATGTCGGCGATGGACCGCGACACCGAGCTGCGCCAGTACTTGCAGCGCGAATACCGCCAGGAACGCCGCGCCCGGGTCAGCCCGCAAAGCTGGACGACGATGAAGAACACGCCGCAAGTGGCAAAGGCCATGCAGGGCTACAAGGACGCGTATTTCGCCATCGACGCCCTGGAGAAAAACAAGGTGTCCGATGCCGACAGTTTTGTGCGCAAGGCGCTGGCCTCGCCGGTCAAGGATCAACCGGGCATCCGTCGCACCGCCTACACCGTGCGCCTGGCCCAGGGCAAAAACAGCGAGGCGATCAAAGAGTTGCAGGCGATCAAGGACTGGTCGCTGGCCGGCCCTTCGACCTATGACCTGATGATCAGCTACCACCTCAAGCGCGGCGATGGGCAATCGGCGCTGGCGATGATCGACAAAGCCGAGCGTCACCTCGGTTCGGAAGAGCTGTTCATCACCGAGAAGCTGCTGGCCAACCAGCAAATGCAGAACGCGCAACAGGTGCAAAGCGTGCTGCGCAAGTGCGAGCAGTACCCGACGCGCAAGGAGAACTGCAAGAAACTGGCGCCGGTGAAGGCCTGACGGGTATCCCTTAAACGCGGCTTTTCGGTATAACCGGAAAATTTCCCGCGTTGTGAACGGACTCCCATGAACGCCCTGAAGCTGATCTGCCTGCTGGTTGTTTTCCCGTTGCTCCTGGCCACCCTTGGCGGTTGGGAGCTTCAGCGGGCTGACCGCGCCGCAACGGCGCTGGTTGAATTGCGCGTCAACCTTGCGAACTACAAACAACCACTGCAAGCGGTAGCAGCCAGACAACCCGCATCGGCAATCCCCCCACCCGAAGGCCTCATCACCGTTCAAGAGGCCATCGCGCGGGTGGAAAAAACCGAAGCAGAACTGCCCACCGCCCATCGTATCAACCGCGTCCTGCACGCACTGGCGCCGTGGGTGATTGGCCTCGGGTCGCTCGCGGCCCTCATCGGCCTGGCCGCACTCGCCGGCACCCACTGGGCCGGACGCCGCGCGCAGCAGTCGCGGCAGAAGTTGTTGCAGGTGTTCTCCCTCGGCAGCCGCCTGTTGCCCTATGTGCTGGTGAGCCATGTGGTGGCGATGGCCGCGACGGTCGCGTTGGTGCTGGTATTTGAGGGCTTGGCGTTGTGGCACGTGGGTCGACTTGGCAGCGGCGTTATGAAGCTGATGGGCCTGCTCGGGGTCGTCGCTGCGTTTTGCCTGTATTCGATCTGGCTGTTGCTCAAGCAACTGCGGCCCATGCTGGCGATGTTCGAGCCCGAGCCGCTGGAGATGTTCGGGCAGCGCGTCACGCCGGAACAGGCGCCGGGCCTGTGGCGCCACGTCGATGAGCTGGCGGCCAAGCTGGGCGCGTTGCCACCGGAGCATATCGTGGTGAGCCTGGCCCAAGGCTTCTACGTGACCTCCAGCGACGCCTTGGTGATGCCGGCCGAAACTCTGTTGCGCGGGCGCACCCTGCATATCCCGTTGCTCTACCTGGGGCTGCTGGACCGAGAGGAAATCGGCGCAGTGATCGGCCATGAACTGGCGCACTTTGCCGGCGACGACACCGTGTACAGCCTGCGTTTTTTGCCGATCTACGACGGGGTCCACCGCAGCCTCTGTGGGTTGCTCGAAACAATGGCAGCCAGCGACCCGATCCAAGGCCGCTTGATGCGCCCGTCGTTTATGCTCGGCATGTTTTTCATGCAGCGCTTTGATCATGCGGTGAACCATTGGAGCCGCGAGCGTGAGTTGCTCGCGGATGCCGCCGGCGCACGGCTGGTGGGCAATGCGGCTGCCGCTTCGGCGTTGTTGCGGATCTCGGTGTTGCAGGCGCCTCTCGACGACGCGCTGATGGCAGCGTGCGAAAACGCCGTTGAGCGCGACCTGCCCGCTGCCGTGCTCAACGCGCTGCAAGGCGCTGAGTTGCACCTGCCAGCCGAGGCGCTGGACATTCATCAGCCACACCCAACCGATTCCCATCCGTCCAATGGCGAGCGCTTGCAGGCCCTGCACGTACCGCTGGAAGACGCGATGCACAGCGCCACACGCACCGTGGACGCCGAAGCAGCGAACGGGCAACTCGACGCCTGCTTCAGCGCGCCACACATACTGCGCGAGCAATTGACGCAGGACTTGATCGCGGTGGCGGCGCACGAAGAATCTGCCCACACCCATCTGTTGGAAACCCTGGCGGCGTCGGCCGAAGGCGAGCGTGAATTGCACGAAGGCGGCGCGTGGCGAGGCGCGCTGATGGCCGTGTCGGGCCTGCCCTTTGCGCTGGCCGGGCTGTTTATCGTGAGCCGCGTCTGGCTGGTGCCTGAACGCTTGAAAAGCACCCCGCTGTCAGCGCTTGGCGCAGGCGCGTGCCTTGGCCTGATCGGCCTGGCCCTGCTGTGGCTGGGCATCCGCCGCTTCAAGCGCGCGCCACAGACCGCCTTGCGCCTCACGCCAGAGCATTTTGTGTTCAACAATCTGGCGCAGCCGCTGCCCATCGAGCATATCGACGAGATCACCTTGCAGTTCGTCCAGGGAATCTGGGTGACGCTACAGCTGACACCCGAGGCGCCGCTGCCCGAAACACGCAAGACCGCATTCGGCGTACCCGGCGTAAGGGTCAACAAGAAGAAGCGCCAGGTGCTGCTGCTGATGGCGCAGTTGTGCATAGACGGGAAAAAGATCGAGCCCTACGAAGGGCTGTCGATGATGCTCGACTACAAGAACGCCGCACTGGCCCGCAGCATTTTGCAACACCGCGAGGACTGATCCCGCGGCATAAAAAAACCCCGAACCAGTCGGGGTTTTTTATCGCCTGAAATCAGGCGCTACAGCCGATCACTTAGAAAACGTTGATCGGGTAGTCAGCGAACAGACGCAGTTCGTTACCGCCAATGTTGTAGTTGCTGGCGTTGTTCGAAACGCGCAACCACGAGGCACGAGCACGCAGGCTCAGGTCTTTGGCTGGGCCGCTCTGAACCACGTACTTGAACTGGTTGAAGATTTCACGCTCGGTGCCATTGCCGCGGTTGGTGCCGTCGTCAATGTTGGTGCCGCGCACGTAAGCCACGTTGTAGCTCAGGCCAGGCACGCCGTAGGCGCTGAAGTCCAGGCCGTAGCCAACCTGCCAGGAACGCTCGTCCTTGCCGTTGAAGTCAGACCAGTAGGAGTTTGCCAACAGGATGGTGTTGCCACCGTCGCCGATGCCGCTGTTCTTGTTGTCCTGGTGGTAGCCGCTGTACAGGTAGCCGGTGTCACCGGTGCTGCGCTGGTGAGCGACGGTGAAGCTGTGTGCGCCAACAGCCCAAGTAGCCGCCAGGCTCCAGATTTTGTTGTCGCGGGCGTCTTGATCGCCTTGGGTCAGCTGGGCGAAATCTTTGTCCAGCTTGGTTTTGTAGCCGTTGAAGTCGAACGTCAGCGACTGCTTCTCTGGCAGGGCCAGCACGTAGTTCACGTTGACGTATTGCTTCTTCAGCACGTCCTGCATATCGGAAGCGTACAGCGCGGCCGACAGGCTTTCGGTGAACTTGTAGCTACCGCCGACGTAGTCGATGCTCTTCAGGTGGCCGCTGTCGCTGCCTTCGGCGCTTTTACGGCCTTGTTTGGTGAAATGACCAGCGTCCAGTTGCAGGCCGGCGATTTCTTTGGAAACGATCGAGGTGCCCTCGTAGGTTTCCGCCAGCAGACGGCCGCTGTCGTAGGCCAGGACCGGTACGTTCGGCAGTTGCTGACCGTATTTCAGTACGGTGTTGGAGATACGCGCCTTCACGGCTGCGCCGCCCTTGGCCAGGTCGTTGGCTGCAGCGCCGCTGTCGCCTTGCTTGAAGAAGTCGATGCCGCCGCCGCCGCTGCGACCTTTACCACCGTCCAGACGGATAGCGTATTGGCCCAGTACGTCCACACCCACACCCACGGTGCCTTGGGTGAAACCGGACTCGAACTTGCCGATGAAGCCTTGGCCCCATTCAGCTTTGTCCTGGTTGTGGTTTTTGTAGTCACGGCTAATGTAAGCGTTACGTGCCGCGATGTTCAGGTGGCTGTCTTCAACGAAACCCTTGGATTGTTCCTGGTCGTTGGCCATTGCTGTCGATGCGCTCAAAATCCCCAGAGCGATCAGACTCATCCGTTGCTTCAACATTTCTTATATTCCTTATTACTGGTTGAGTACGCGCTATGACACCAGGCTCCGTATTGCTTTCTGGTATCGACTTTTCCCGGAAAAAAGAAGGCCCGCGGACGACTGAACTGCCGCAGGCCTTTTTTTATTGGATGAGTCATGGCTGTTAGCCACAGGCGTTGGGCGCAATCCTAGTCGCGCCCGGAACTATGTGTCAATTTCGCGAATCGTCTGTATTTAGGCGAAATAATTCTAAGCAACGGCCTACAGCGCTTCTGAAAACGACAAAAAACCCTCTCAACCGGGTCGTTAAACACATCCTGTAACATATTTCAAAGCCGATACATTTGGGAATCCATCACGAGCGTTAATGCAAAGCATTACCATTAACGCGCAATTTTCCTCCCAAACAATTCGGATACATATCCCCATGCCTGCCCCACGCCTGACGCCCATCACCCTTGGGCTCTCCGTTCTGCTGTCCGCTGGTTTTGCCTGTGCTGCCACCACCTTGCCCGCTACGTCGATCAGCGCCGAAGCTGACGAAGACGACCCGCGCATCAAGGAAACCAGTACGGCCACGCGCACAGCCACCCCGGTGCGTTATGTGCCCCAGGCCATCGACTCGGTGAAGACGGAAAGCTTGCGGTCCTACGGCACCAATGACCTGGGCCAGGCGTTAAGCGGCATTCCCAACGTCAGCAGCGGCGCCGACACGCGCTTCGACAGCCTGCGCATTCGCGGTTTCGACGCGAGCAACGACTTCTACCTCGACGGCATCCGCGACGACAGCCAATACATCCGCGACCTGCACAACATCGAGCGCATCGAAGTGCTCAAGGGCCCAGCCGCAGTACTCTACGGGCGAGGCGGTCAGGGAGGGATCGTCAACCGCGTGAGCAAACTGCCCACCGCCGGGCATAAATCCAGCATCGAAGCCCAGGGTGGCAGCAATGATCTGCGCAGCCTGTACGCCGACTTGAGCACCGACCCCAGCGACACCATCAGCCTGCGCCTGAACATGGGCAACCAGGACAACAACAGCTTCCGTCACGGCGTCAGCGGCAACCGCCAGCTGTTCGCACCGTCCATGAGCTGGCAGCTCACCCCCGACCTGAATTGGCTGGTGCAATACGAATACAGCCGCTACAACCGCACGCCCGACCGTGGCATCCCCGGCGTCAATGGCCGCCCGGCCGATGTGAGCCGCAGCACCACCTACGGCGACAGCCGCGACTACATCGACGACAAGTCCCAGTCGCTGCGCTCCAAGCTCGCCTATGAGCTCAACGACAACTGGCAACTGCGCCAGACACTCGGCCTGTTCAAGCTCGACAGCGACTTCGACAACACGTATCAAGTCGGTTACGTGCCGGCGACCAACCGCGTCACGCGCCAGCGCTGGCAGCAGGACCTGCGCACCTTCAACATCACCAACAACGTCGAACTGGAAGGCAGCTTCAGCACCTTCGGCCTGGAGCACCGCCTGCTCACTGGCGTCGAAATGGGCAGCCAACGCCGCGACCCGAAGCTCTACAACGGTGGCAACAGCGTGCCGAGCCTCGACCTCAACCAGCCCAACCGCCACCTCAGCCACACCGGGCGCATGAGCGTATCGAGCAACAACCACACCGAAGTCGAAAGCCGCGCCGTCTACGTGCAGGACCAACTGCGCCTGAACGATCAATGGCAAATCCTCGCCGGCCTGCGCTACGACCGCTTTGAAGTCGACACCAAGAACAAACTCAACAACCGCCAGCAAGCCGTCGACAGCCACAACGCCAGCCCACGCATCGGCCTGGTGTGGACGCCCCTGGAAAACCACTCGTTCTACGCCTCGTGGAGCAAGACGTTCTCCCCGGCGGGCGGCGGCCTGATCGGCATCACCCCGAGCGCCACCAGCGGCGCCAACGACCTGAGCCCCGAGCTGACCAAGCAAAAGGAAATCGGCGTCAAAAGCGACTGGCTCGACGACCGTCTGAGCACCACGCTAGCCGTGTACGAGCTGGAGCTCTACAACCGCCGCACCAGCGACCCGCTGGACCGCTCTATCACCCTGCTCAGCGGCCTGCAACGTTCACGCGGCGTCGAGTTGACCGCCACCGGCAAGATCGTCGGCAACTGGTACGTACGCGGGGGAATCGGCCTGCAAGACGCCACCGTGGTGAAGGACAACAACGGCTTTGAAGGCAAGCGCGTCAACGACGTGGCCAAGCGCAATGGCAGCCTGTTTATCACCTGGAAACCAGAGATGGGCTGGTACGCGGAAACCGGCTTGACCCTGGTGGGCGACCGTTACGCCGACAGCCTCAACACCGTGGTGCTGCCGGGCTACGGCCGTTGGGATGCGTTGGCCGGGTTCCGTCAGAAAGAATGGGATGTGCGCGCGGCGCTGAACAATATTGCCGACAAAAACTACTACGCGTCGGCGACCAGCGTGGCGCAGATCCAACCGGGCGAGCCGCGTAGCCTCGTCGTAACGGGCACCTACAGCTTCTAAGACCGAACACAGAACCAATGTGGGAGCTGGCTTGCCTGCGATAGCGGTCTATCAGTAACTGATAGGCAAGCTGGCCCACCGCTATCGCAGGCAAGCCAGCTCCCACATTTTCTAGATTGCAGTGTTCTTTAGTTTTTCAGCAGATCGCACAACGCGTGTACTTCATCCTCACTGAACAGCCCCACCGGATACCGCTCGCTCAACACGCTGCGCAAATCAGGCAGCCTGCTCTTCCGTGAGCCGTTTTCCTTCAACCAGAGCCCCAGTGCTTGGATCGCGTCGCCGTTGACCCGCATCGGGTGAAACGTGCGCGTGTACATCAGGTTGATTTGAGGACTCATTTCAGCGCTCTCTCCTACTGCTTGAGCGGCTAACTTACTCAAGGTTTATGACAGAACCGCTTAGTCATAAACCTCGATCACTGTCACAACAGCGATACAAGAGCTATGCCAACCCCCTGTTTTTGTAGGCATTTACCCACAAAAAAGCCCGCGACCTTGCCAGGCCGCGGGCTTGCCATGACTACCGGAACTGCTCAGTGCCCGGTCACCGTCATGCTGCTGTTACAACTGCACTCACTTTTTCTGCGCAGCTGGCTGTTGTTGGGTCAGGCAATGGATATTGCCGCCACCCAGTAACAGTTCGCGGCCAGGCACCATCACCACTTCGTGCTGCGGGAACAGGTCCTGGAGGATCTTCTTCGCCGGGCCGTCCATCGGGTCATCAAAGCTTGGCGCGATGATGCCGCCGTTGACGATCAGGAAGTTCACGTAGGAACCCGCCAGGCGCACAGTCGGATTACGCTCCTGCGAACCGTCTACCGGGTCGACACCGGCGCATTCTTCCTCGGTGGCATACAGCGGCCCCGGGATCGGCATTTTATGCACAGTGAACGCGCGGCCCTGGGCGTCGGTGCTGCTTTGCAGCACGTCCATGGCGGCGTGGCAGCGGGCGTAGTTCGGGTCTTGCGCGTCATCGGTCCAGGCCAGCAACACTTCGCCGGGGCGCACGTAGCAGCAGAAGTTATCCACATGGCCGTCGGTTTCGTCGTTGAACAGGCCGTCCGGCAGCCAGATGATCTTATCCACAGCCAGGTTGGCGCTGAGCACCGCCTCGATCGCCGCGCGGTCGAGGTGCGGGTTGCGATTGCGGTTGAGCAGGCATTCTTCGGTGGTGATCAGCGTGCCTTCGCCGTCAACGTGGATCGAGCCGCCTTCCAGCACGAAGCCTTCGGTGCGGTAGCGTGGCGCGCGTTCGATTTCGAGGATCTTGCCGCCCACCTGCGAGTCGCGGTTCCACGGGGCGTACAGGCCGCCGTCAAAGCCGCCCCAGGCGTTGAAATCCCAGTTCACGCCGCGCACTTCGCCGCTGTGGTTGATGACGAAGGTCGGCCCGGTGTCGCGCACCCAGGCGTCGTCGCTGGACATTTCCACCACGCGGATATTCGGTACATCCAGGCGCGCGCGCGCATTTTCGTACTGGCCAGCAGATACCGCCACGGTCACCGGTTCAAAACGCGCAATGGCCTTGGCCACCGCCACATGCGCTGCCTGCGCCGGCTTGCCGCCCAGGCGCCAGTTGTCCGGGCGCTCGGGCCAGATCATCCAGGTTTGGGTTTGTGGCGCCCATTCGGCAGGCATATGAAAGCCATCGGCGCGGGGTGTGCTGTGCAGGGTGGTCATGGCGTTCAAGACTCCGAATGGGGGCAAAGGCCGACTTTATAACGGATAAAAATCGGCTTTAAAAGCGATCAAAGATCATCGGCGATAAATATGACAATAAATAGCCGATAAGAATCGATTAATTACAATTGCTCACCGAGCACCTTCGACAGCATGTCGACGAAGAAATCCACACTGCGTTTAGAGGTAACCATCGGCGGCTTGATCTTGAGGATGTTCAGATAATCCCCCGTCGGCTGCATGAAAATCCCCAGCTCGCGCAGGCGATCACACAGCAACGCGGTTTCTTCAGTGGCCGGCTCCAGCGTTTGCCGGTCGCGGACCAACTCCAGGCCCAGATAGAAGCCGGAACCATGGACCGCGCCCACCAATGGATGCCGGTCGATCAGTTCTGCCAACCGCGCCTTGAAATGCCCACCAACCACCTGGGCGTTTTCCCACAGCTTTTCTTCGGCCATCACGTCCAGCACCGCCATGCCGATCCGGCAACTGACCGGGCTGCCCCCCGACGACGAGAAGAAGTACCCCTCGGCCTCCAGCGCCTCGGCGATGTCGCGCCGGGTAATCACCGCGCCCAGCGGCTGGCCGTTGCCCATGCCCTTGGCCATGGTGATGATGTCCGGCACCACGCCCTGTTCTTCAAAGCCCCAGAAGAAGTGGCCCATGCGCCCGTAGCCAACTTGCACCTCGTCGGCGATACACACACCGCCCTGGGCGCGTACCAGCCCATACACCTGCTGCAAATAGCCCGGCGGCAACGAGATACCCCCGGCATTGCCGTACACCGGTTCGCAGATGAAACCCGCCAGCTGGCGTTTGCTCGCGGCGATTTTCGCCAAGTTGTGTTCCACACTTCGTACGTAGTCCGGCGCACTGTCTGGCCCCCGGAACTCGCCGCGATAGGTATTCGGTGCAGTCACCGGATGCACCCAGTCCGGGCGGCTGCTCAACGCCTGCGGGTTGTCGGCAATCGAGGTGGACACCGCATCCGCCGCCACCGACCAGCCGTGATACGCCTCCAGCACGCTGAGCATGTCGCGCCCGCCGCTGTAGGCCCAGGCCAGGCGGATCGCCAGGTCATTGGCCTCGGTGCCGCTGTTGACCAGGAACACCCGGTCCATGCCTTGCGGCGCCAGCGCGAGCAGGCGCTCGGAAAATTCCGCAATCGCCGCGTAGTGGAAACGCGAGTTGGTATTGAGCAGCGACCACTGCCGCGCCGCCACCGCCGCCATGCGCGGGTGGCCATGGCCGAGCACCGCGACGTTGTTGAGCATGTCCAGGTAGGCGCGGCCCTGCATGTCGATCAAATGGTTGCGCCAGCCGCGCTCGATGCGCGGCGGGTCGACGTAATAGTGCTTTTGCGAACGCGCGAAGCTGGCATCGCGGCGGGCCAGCAGCGCCTCGGGGTCCAGCTCCGGTTCGGCGTCGCAGGCCAGCCCCAGCAAGGTCGCGGGCGATGGGCACAAGGCTTGCCACGCCAACGCCCGCGACGGCGTGCAGAACAGCGGCGGCGCAAGCTCGGCGCGGCACAGTTGCACGGTCAACGGCGCGTGCACTTCACCCAGCACTTGGCCCTCGACCAGCAGCGCGCCCGCGTTCAAGACGGTGTTCACGCCCCACAAGCGCAGGCTCACCGCCACGCCCTGCACACTTAGCAGGCCGTCCGCGCCGTGCTGCAACGTCCCGGCGAAAGGCACTTCCAACAGCGTGCCGTGGGGCAAATGCAGCTCGACATGCAGCGGGAACGTCGCTGGTTCAACGGCACTGTCCGGGCAGGTCTGCGACAGACGATACTGGCCATAACGGCTGGCCGCCAGTCCATGCACCGCCGCCGCTTCATCCAGCAAGCGGCGATCAATCCCCGGTTGCTCCCAGTTGCCCGCCTCGAAATGCGGGCTGAGTACGCCGAGGTCGATCAAGGCAAATTCACGCCCCACCAGCCCCGGCAGCAACGGTGCGAAATCCTCGCTGGCCACCGCCGGCAGGTCTTCGCCGACACTGCGCAGAATCGCCGCCTCCATCAACTCGAACGGCACCGACGTGGCCACGTGGAAGATTTCCCACTCGTGCTCGGCGTTTTTCAGCAGGTAAGCGTTTTCCGGGTCCAGGCGCTGCTGTTGCTCGCTGCTCAACACCAGCACCGCCGCCCGCGCGACGATCAGCGGCCACAGCGCCTGTAGCTCGGCACGCTGCAACGGCGTCACCGCATGGCACGCCTGGATCGCCGGCAAGATCGCAAAGGGATCGCCCTCAGCGTGATGCAGCAACGCGGCGCACGTCACCGAGAGGTCGGCAATGCGCCAGGTGTGCACCAGGTCGCCAAAATCAATCACGCCCTCGACCTGCCACTGCCGCGCGGCATCACGCTGCCAGACCACATTGTCATCGGTGATATCCATGTGCACGGCTTGCCACGGCAACTGCTCCGCCAGCGGCCGGATGCGCGCTTCAACCTGTGCGGCGACCTGTTCCAGCGCGGTGCGGTACGGCAGCTCCGGCAAGGTCGCCAGCAAGTGCGCGATCAGTTCACATGCGTGGCGCGGGTCCCACTGCAACGTGCGCTCCAGGCCCGCATGGGTGAAATCCGCCAGGGCCAGGCTCATGCGCCCGCACAGTTCACCAAAGCCTGCGATCACGCCGCGTCCCAGGTGCGGCAGATGGGTCAGCGGCTGGCCGTCGATGTAGTCGAGCAGGCGCAGGTGCAGGGTTTGCCCGTCGAGGGTGACGGTCAGCAGCTCTTCACCGTTCAGCGCCTTGATCACCTCTGGCACGCGCACGCCTTGCAGGCTATTGAGCGCAGCGTGCTGGGCCTGCAACTCCACGGCGGCGTAATCGCCCCGGCAGATTTTCAGAACAAATCGGCCGCGAGGGCTGTCCACCCTGTAATTGAGGTCTTGCTGGCTGCCCAATGATTGCAAGGTGCCAGCCAGGCCATAATGCTGCCCCAACAATTGCGCTGCCTGCTCGGGGCCCACTTGCGGGCAGGGTAGACTGGCGCGGTGAATCAACGTGGCGAGCAGCATCGGGGGCGACCTCGGTATTTTTATCAGGCGCTTAGTTCGCCATTGTTCAGGGGGCTTGTGCAACCCCCCGACACATCCTGCCCCACCCCGCGCAGTAACACAGGCTATGCTCCATTCGCTAAATGTCCGTCAAAAGGAAAAGGGCCCCGACATGCGCATTCTCATTACCGGTGGCGCCGGTTTTATCGGTTCTGCTCTGGTACGTCACCTGATCCAGCACACCGAGCATGAAGTGCTCAACCTCGACAAACTCACCTACGCCGGCAACCTGGAATCGCTGACCAGCATCGCGTCCAACAGCCGCTACGAGTTCGTCCAGGCCGACATCATCGACCAGTCCACTGTCAGCGCCGTGCTCGCGCGCTTCGAGCCGCAGGCCATCATGCACCTGGCCGCCGAGTCCCACGTGGACCGCTCCATCGACGGCCCGTCGGATTTTATCCAGACCAATATCGTCGGCACCTACAGCCTGCTGGAAGCCGCCCGGGGTTATTGGCAGACCCTCGATCCAGCGGCGAAAAACGCATTCCGCTTCCACCACATCTCCACCGACGAGGTGTACGGCGACCTGCACGGCGTGGACGATCTGTTCACCGAAGCCACGCCCTACGCCCCCAGCTCGCCCTACTCCGCGAGCAAGGCCGCATCCGACCACCTGGTGCGCGCCTGGCAGCGCACGTATGGCCTGCCGGTGCTGCTGACCAACTGTTCAAACAACTACGGGCCGTTCCACTTCCCCGAAAAACTCATCCCGCTGGTGATCCTCAACGCCCTCGCGGGCAAGCCGTTGCCGGTCTATGGTGATGGTTTGCAGGTGCGCGACTGGCTGTTTGTCGAAGACCACGCGCGGGCGCTGCTCAAGGTGGTGACGCAAGGCGTGGTGGGCGAGACCTACAACATCGGCGGCCACAACGAGCAAAAGAACATCGATGTGGTGCGCAGTATCTGCGCGCTGCTGGAAGAACTGGCGCCGCCGCATCCGGTCGGCGTGGCGCACTACGCCGACCTGATCACCTTCGTCAAAGACCGCCCCGGCCACGATCAGCGCTACGCCATCGATGCCGGCAAGATCCAGCGCGAACTGGGCTGGGTGCCGCAGGAAACCTTTGAAACCGGTCTACGCAAAACCGTGCAGTGGTACCTGGATAACCTGGAATGGTGCCGCAGGGTCCAGGACGGCAGTTATCAGGGTCAACGATTGGGCAACACCGACATGAAGGATCTGATCGCATGATGAAAGGAATCGTACTGGCCGGTGGCTCCGGCACGCGTCTGCACCCCATCACCCTGGGCGTGTCCAAACAGCTGTTGCCGGTGTATGACAAGCCGATGATCTACTACCCGATCTCGGTGCTGATGCTGGCCGGCATCAAGGAAATCCTGGTGATCTCCACCCCTGCCGACCTGCCGCAATACCGCAACCTGCTGGGTGACGGCAGCCAGTTCGGCGTCACGTTCAGTTATGCCGAACAACCGTCGCCGGACGGCCTGGCGCAAGCGTTCCTGATTGGCGAAGCATTCATTGGCAGCGACCCGGTGTGCCTGATCCTCGGCGATAACATCTTCCATGGGCAAAGCTTCAGCGCGCAGTTGCACGCCGCGGTACAGCGCGGCAAAGGCGCCACGGTGTTCGGCTACTGGGTCAAAGACCCGGAGCGCTTCGGTGTGATCGACTTCGACAGCGAAGGCCGCGCCCTGTCCATCGAGGAAAAACCGGCGGTGCCCAAGTCCAGCTATGCGGTCACCGGCCTGTATTTCTACGACAACGACGTGATCGAGATCGCCAAGGCGGTCAAGCCCTCGGCCCGGGGCGAGCTGGAAATCACCGACGTCAACAACGCCTACCTGCGCCGCGGCGACTTGCAGGTGGAACGCTTTGGCCGTGGCTTCGCCTGGCTCGACACCGGCACCCACGACAGCCTGCTGGACGCCTCGCAGTACGTGCAGACCATCGAGCGCCGCCAGGGCCTGAAGGTCGCGTGCCTCGAAGAAATAGCCTACGCCAGCGGCTGGATCGACCGCGAACACTTGCTCGAACGCGCCAAGTATTTCGGCAAGACCAGCTACGGCCAGTACCTCTACTCGCTGGCGGGAGACAACCTGTGAACGTGGTTGAAACCGCACTGCCCGGCGTGCTGATCCTTGAGCCCAAGGTGTTCGGTGACGAGCGCGGGTTTTTCTACGAAAGCTTCAATGCCCGGGGCTTTGCCGAGGCCACCGGGTTGCAGCGCGACTTTGTGCAGGACAACCACTCACGCTCGCAAAAAGGCGTGCTGCGCGGCCTGCACTATCAGCTCGAACACACCCAGGGAAAACTGGTGCGCGTCACGGCCGGCGAGGTGCTGGACGTGGCCGTGGACATCCGCCGCAGCTCGCCAAACTTCGGCCAGTGGGTCGGTGTGCGGCTGTCGGCGCAGAACCACCGCCAACTGTGGGTGCCGGAAGGCTTCGCCCATGGGTTTGTGGTGCTCAGCGATTACGCCGAGTTCCTGTACAAGACCACCGACTATTACCAGCCGAGTGCCGAGCGCAGCATCCTGTGGAATGACCCGACGCTGGCCATCGACTGGGGGCTGAGCGAGGCGCCGCAACTGTCGGCCAAGGACCAGGCGGGCAAATTGCTGATGGAAGCCGACCTGTTCCCATGAAGATCCTGATCACCGGCCAACACGGCCAAGTCTCCCAGGCACTGCAACAGCGACTCCAGGGTTTGGGCGAACTCATCGTGCTCGGCCGCGACCAATTGGATCTGGCCAACCCCGAGCACATCCGCCAGCAAGTCCGCGCTCACCGCCCCGGCCTGATCATCAACGCCGCCGCCCACACCGCCGTGGACCTGGCCGAAAGCGAGCCGGACGCCGCGTTCGCGATCAACGCCATAGCGCCCGGCATACTCGCCGAGGAAGCCAAGGCCCTGGGCGTGCCGTTCATCCACTACTCCACCGACTATGTGTTCGATGGCCGCAAATCGGCGCCCTACTCCGAAAGCGACACGCCGAACCCGCTCAGCGTCTACGGCCAAAGCAAGCTGGCCGGCGAGCGGGCGATTGCGGCGGTGGGCGGCGAGTACCTGATCCTGCGCACCAGCTGGGTGTATTCCAACCACGGCAAGAATTTCCTGCTGACCATGCAACGCCTGCTGCAAGAGAAGCCGCAGATGCGCATCGTCGCCGACCAGATCGGCGCGCCGACCTGGGCGGGCAGCATCGCCAATAGCACCCGCGCCCTGATCGAACGCTGGCAGGCCGGCGCAGCCGGTGAATGGGGCGTCTATCACCTGACCGCCGGGGGCGAAACCTCATGGTTCGGCTTCGCCCAGGCCATCGCCCAACAACTGCGCGCCGAAGGCAAGGCCTGCGCCGAACTGGAGGCGATCCCCTCCAGCGCCTACCCCACACCCGCCCAGCGCCCGCTGAACTCGCGCCTCGATTGCAGTCGCCTGCAACAGCAGTGGCACGTCAGCCAGCCCCACTGGCAGGACGCATTGCGCGAGTGTCTTGCCGCGCAGCACTAGGCATAATGCGCCTGTACCCACAGGCGCCCGACTCCCATGACTCCAACCCTCCCGCGAAGACCCCGCTGGCGCAGCCTCGCCCTGTTGGCGTTGTGCCTGGCGCCGCTGCTATGGCCGCTGGAGCATCTGGCCGAGCGTTATTACCGCAACGAGCTGGCCGGGCAGAACCGCCAGACCCTCGACCTGTACGTCGCCAACCTGCTCGGCACCCTGCACCGCTTTGAGGTGCTGCCGCAGATCCTCGGCGACTTGCCGGCCCTGCGCACGGCGCTGGACGCGCCGCAGGTCAGCACCAACCTGACCAACGCCAACCAGTTGCTCAAGGACGTCGCCGCCCAGGCCGGGGTGGAGGTGATGTACCTGATGGACACCCACGGCAAGACCCTGGCCGCGTCGAACTGGGATAAACAGGACAGTTTCGTTGGGCGCAATTTTTCCTTCCGGCCGTATTTCAGCGAAGCCATGGACGGGCGCCTGGGGCGGTTTTTCGGCCTGGGCACCACCTCGGCCAAGCGCGGCTACTTCTTCGCCGCCGCTGTGCGCGATGGCGACACCATCATCGGCGTGCTGGTGGTCAAGGTCGACCTGGACCACACCGAAAGCCTGTGGGGCAATACCCCGGAACAACTGCTGGTAACCGACCACAACGGCGTGGTGATCCTCACCTCACGCCCGCAATGGCGCTTCCGTGCGACCCGCCCGCTGACCGCCGAAGAGCGCCAGGCGATCATCGCCATCCAGCCCTACCCGACGCGCGACCCGCAACCGCTGACCCTCAGCTCCACGGCGTGGCTGCGCCAGTCCACGGCGATTGCCGAGACCGGCTGGAACGTGGAAATCCTCGCGCCACAATCCTTGATCAACCGCCCGGTGCGCACCGTGGTCGCCGTCGGCGGTGCGACGTTGCTGGTGCTGATGCTATTGCTCGGCTTGATGATGCAGCGCCGCCGTCACTACCTGGAGCGCATCGCCTTCGAAGCCAAGGCGCGCCGCGAGCTGGAAGCGCGGGTGGTCGAGCGGACCAGCGACCTCGAAGGCCTGAACCGGCGCCTGAAACAGGAAGTGCTGGAGCGCGAACAGGCGCAGCAGGAACTGGTGCGCGCCCAGGATGACCTGGTGCAGGCGGGCAAGCTGTCGGCGCTGGGCACCATGTCGGCGAGTATCAGCCACGAGCTCAACCAGCCGTTGGCGGCGATTCGCAGCTATGCGGAAAACGCCGAGATCCTCCTCGACCACCAGCGCACCGACGATGCGCGCGGCAACCTCAAGCTGATCAGCGAGCTGACCGGGCGCATGGCCTCGATCATCGCCCACCTGCGCGCCTTTGCCCGCCGCGATCGGCATGCGCCGGAAAGCGTCGGCCTGCAACCGGCGCTGGACGATGCGCTGGCCTTGCTGGCCAAGCGGCGGCGCTCGATGGAAGTCGAGCTGATCCGCGACATGCCCGAGGCGACGCTGTGGGTACAGGCCGGCGAAACCCGTCTGCGCCAGGTGCTGGGCAACCTGCTGGCCAACGCCCTCGACGCCCTCACCGAAAAAGGCCCGCCGCGCAAACTCTGGCTGAGTGCCGAAACCACCGAACAGGGCGTCAACCTGTACATTCGCGACAACGGCCCGGGCTTTTGCATGGAAGCCCTGGGCCGCGCCAGCGAGCCGTTCTACACCACCAAGACGCGTACCCAGGGCCTTGGCCTCGGCCTGGCGATCTGCGACACCTTGATGCGTGCCTTTGGCGGCGAACTGTTGTTCGCCAACCACAAGGAAGGCGGCGCGCTGTTAACCCTGAAATTGCGTGCCGGCTCGCCGGGCGTCAGTCTGCAACCGTCCGAGGACCGCAGCGTATGAGTATCGACAACGGGATTCAGGTGGTGTTGATCGACGACGATCCACACCTGCGTCAGGCCCTGTGCCAGACCCTGGACCTGGCGGGGCTGAAAGTCCTGCCACTGGGCGAAGCCAGCGGCCTCACCGCGCGCCTGTCGCGGGATTGGCCGGGGGTGGTGGTCAGTGACATCCGCATGCCCGGCATGGACGGCCTGGAGCTGCTCGCCGAATTGCACGGCCAGGACCCGGACCTGCCCGTGCTGCTGATCACCGGCCATGGCGACGTGCCGCTGGCGGTGCAGGCCATGCGCGCTGGTGCTTATGATTTCCTGGAAAAACCCTTCGCCAGCGACGCCCTGCTCGACAGCGTGCGCCGCGCCCTGGCCCTGCGTCGCCTGGTGCTGGACAACCGCAGCCTGCGCCTGGCCCTCAGCGACCGCCAGCAACTGAGCACGCGTCTGGTGGGTCACTCGCCGCAAATGCTGCGCTTGCGCGAGCAGATCGGCGCCCTGGCGGCGACCAAGGCCGATGTGCTGATCCTCGGCGAGACCGGCGCCGGCAAAGAAGTGGTCGCACGGGCGTTGCACGATCTGTCCAGCCGGCGCAGCGGGCCGTTCGTGGCGATCAACGCCGGCGCCCTCGCCGAATCAGTGGTGGAAAGCGAACTGTTCGGCCACGAGCCCGGCGCGTTTACCGGCGCGCAGAAACGCCGGATCGGCAAGTTCGAATTCGCCAACGGCGGCACGCTGTTCCTCGATGAAATCGAAAGCATGAGCCTGGATGTGCAGGTCAAGCTGCTGCGCCTGCTGCAAGAGCGTGTGGTGGAACGCCTGGGTGGCAATCAGTTGATCCCGCTGGACATCCGCATCATCGCCGCCACCAAGGAAGACTTGCGCCAGTCGGCGGACCAGGGCCGCTTCCGCGCCGACTTGTATTACCGCCTCAACGTCGCCTCGCTGCGCATCCCGCCCCTGCGCGAGCGCGGCGAAGATGCGCTGATGCTGTTCCAGCACTTCGCCGATGAAGCCAGCAGCCGCCACGGCCTGACCCTGCACGAACTGCAACCGGGCCAGCGCGCGCTGCTGCTGCGCCACAGTTGGCCGGGCAATGTGCGTGAGTTGCAAAACGCCGCCGAACGCTTCGCCCTCGGGCTGGAGTTGGCGCTGGACGCCACGCCGGACAATCCCAACGCCCACGTGCTGACCTCCACGTCGGGCGGCTTGAGCGAGCAGGTCGAGCAGTTCGAAAAAAGCCTGATCGCCGCCGAACTGACCCGCCCCCACGGCTCCATGCGCAGCCTCGCCGAAGCCTTGGGCGTGCCGCGCAAAACCTTGCACGACAAGCTGCGCAAGCACGGCCTGAACTTTGCCAACCAAAGTGGTGACGACGAATGACCCACGCCAGCGACTACCTGGAATCGGTGCTGCACCACGACATCCCCCTGACCCGGGAGATGGGTCTCAAAGTGCGCGACTGGCAACACGGGCGGCTGGAACTGCACCTGCCGTTGCAGGCCAATATCAACCACAAGAGCACCATGTTTGGCGGCAGCCTGTATTGCGGCGCGGTACTGGCGGGTTGGGGCTGGCTGCATTTGCAGTTGCGTGAGGAAGGGATTGAAGACGGGCATATCGTGATTCAGGAGGGGCAGATCAGTTATCCGCTGCCCGTCACGCGGGATGCCAACGTTGTATGCGAGGCGCCGGAAGAGAAAGTGTGGAAGCGGTTTGTGGCGACCTATAAGCGTTATGGCCGCGCAAGGTTGACGTTGGCAACGTGGATCGTGAATGAGGGCAGTGAGGACCGCGCCGTTGCCTTCACAGGCCAGTACGTCCTGCACCGATAACCGCCACAACACGAAACCAATGTGGGAGCGGGCTTGCTCGCGAAAGCGGTGGATCAGTCAAAGATGTATTTACTGACCCACTGCATTCGCGAGCAAGCCCGCTCCCACATTTTTGATCTGCTGTGGTTTTAAGACCTCGCCAGACTCAGCAGGCGTTCGCGCCATGCAGCTTTTGCCGGCAACGCCAAAAAGAACGGATTCAACAACGATTCCCGCGCCGGATAACTGAACGGCACACCGCTCAACTCCAGCACTTCGCCGCCCGCCCCTTCCAGCACACCCTGAGCCGCGGCAGTGTCCCACTGCGACGTCGGCGCCAGGCGTGGATAGCAATCGGCGCTGCCCTCCGCCAACAGGCAGAACTTCAACGAGCTGCCGATATTAGCCAGTTTCAGCTCGCCCAACCCTTCGCTCAAACCTGCCAGCAAACGCTCCTGCTCCGGGCTGCTGTGGCGCCGGCTGGCAACCACGGTGAACGCTTCACCCGCCGCCGGGGCCGTGCGCACCTGGATCTGCTTGGGCGCTTCGTTCACGTCCGAACGCCATGCGCCCAGGCCCGCACCGCCGAAGTAGCAACGCCCGCTGGTGGGCATCGACACTACGCCAAACACCACGCGGCCCTGCTCGATCAAGGCGATATTGACGGTAAATTCTTCGCTGCCGGCGATAAATTCCTTGGTGCCGTCCAGCGGATCAACCAGCCACCAGCGCTGCCAACCGACGCGGATGTTCTGGTCGATATCGGCATCTTCTTCGGACAGCACCGGGATGCTCGGGTCCAACGCGGTCAGGCCGGCGAGGATCAGGTGGTGCGCCGCCAGGTCGGCCGCCGTCACCGGCGAGTCATCGGCCTTGGCTGTCACGGCCACATCGGCACGCCAATACGGCAGGATCACTTCGCCAGCTTGACGCGCCAGCTCGATCACCGGGGCAATAAACGGGTGGCCTAAAAACAATTCGCTCATGCGTCAAACGCTCCACGCTGGGTCAACAGGTCTCGTACCAGATACAACGCGGCCAGCGCACGGCCTTCGCTGAATTGCTCGTTTTGCGCAAGCTGCGACAGCTCGCGCAGGTTGACCTTGTCCACGCGCATCGGCTCAGGCTCATCGCCTTCCAGACGTTCTTCGTAGAGATCGGTGGCCAGCACCACCTGGATTTTCTGGCTCATGTACCCCGGCGACAACGACAGCTCGGTGATCAGCTCCAGTTGGCGTGCACCGTAGCCCGCTTCTTCCTTGAGCTCCCGCTCGGCCGCCGCCAACACATCTTCGCCGGGCTCGATCAGGCCCTTGGGCAGGGACAGTTCATATTCGTCGGTACCGCCGCAATACTCTTCCACCAGCACCGCATGCTCGTCATCCAGCATCGCCACGATCATCACCGCGCCGTAGCCGGCACCGCGGCCCACCAGGCGTTCGTAGGTCCGCTCAACGCCATTGGAGAAGCGCAATTGCACGGCCTCCACGCGGAACAAACGGCTACTGGCGACGATTTCGCGGGCGAGGACGGTGGGTTTCTGGCGCATAAGCGGCTCCTTGGCGTGATCGGGTTACTATACCGTGGCTTTTCCGATTGTTTGTGTCGGATATTTTTACTTACATGAGACCGCCCCATGCCCTCTTTGCCCTGGCACGCCATCGACACCGTCCTGCTGGACATGGACGGCACCTTGCTCGACCTGCATTACGACAACCATTTCTGGATGGAACACCTGCCGCAACGCTACGCCGAGTTGCATGGGGTAAGCCGGGCCATGGCCGAGATGGAATTGCAGCCGCTGTTCGAGCGTAACGCCGGACAGTTGCAATGGTATTGCCTGGATTTCTGGAGTGCCGAGCTGAAGCTGCCGGTGCGCGAACTCAAGCTGGAAACCGCCCACCTCATCGCCCTGCGCCCGGATGCCGACACCTTCCTGGCGGCGATCAAACAGGCTGGCAAGCGCGTGATCATGATCACCAACGCCCATCGCGACTCGCTGTCTTTGAAGTTGGAACGCATTGAACTGGCGCCGTATTTCGAGCGGTTGATCAGCTCCCACGACTACGGCTTCGCCAAGGAAAACCCACAATTCTGGGATGCCCTGCAAGCCGATATCGGCTTCGACCCGGCGCGCAGCCTGTTTATCGACGATACCTTGCCGATTTTGCGCAGTGCGCGGGCGTTTGGGGTGGGGCATTTGTTGGCGGTGAAAGAGCCGGATAGCAAGAAGGGGCCAAAAGACACTGGGGAGTTTGCCGCAGTCGAAGACTACCGCGACCTCATTGGCGGACTCTGACCCAATGTGGGAGCGGGCTTGCCCGCGATTACGGAGTGTCAGTCAATGTTGTTGTGACTGATTCACCGCTATCGCGGGCAAGCCCGCTCCCACATTTTGCTCCGTGTATTACTCAGGAATACGCAGCGTCTGCCCTGGGTAAATTTTATCCGGGTGTGACAACATCGGTTTGTTCGCTTCAAAGATCTTGTTGTACAGGTTGGCGTTGCCATACACCGCCAGGGAAATCGCGCTCAGTGTGTCGCCCTTCTTCACTACGACAAAACGCGCGGCCGCAACCACTGGGCCAGACACCGTAATCTGATCTTCAACACTGGCCACCCCGGCAATGTTGCCTGCCGCCAGAATGATCTTTTCCTTCTCTTCCTGGCTGGCGACTTCACCGGTGATCGTCACCTTGTCACCGTCAACGGTGGCATGCACGTTCGGGTTGCCCAGCCCCACATCTTCAATATGCTTTTTCAGATTCTCACCGGCGTTGGCATTGCCCGGTGTCAACAGGTCGATCAACTTCGCGCCCGCTTCCTTAACAAAGCTAAAAAGACTCATGGTTCGCTCTCCTTTGGGTTTAAGTTCCAGATGCCAAAGACTAGACCAGTCCTACAGAACCTGGTTCCAGCCCGACCAATGACCAGACGACTCCTACACGCGCTAGAATCCCCCCGCCATTGGAATAAGCCCTGGAGCGAAGATGGACATCAAACAGCTGAAATTCCTCATCGCCCTCGACGAAACCCGTCACTTCGGCCAAGCCGCGGCACGTTGCCACATTACCCAGCCGACCCTGTCGATGCGCCTGCGCAGCCTCGAAGAAGAACTGGACCTGCCGTTGGTCAATCGCGGCCAGCGCTTCGAAGGCTTTACTGCCCCCGGTGAACGCGTGCTGGCCTGGGCACGCACGGTGCTGGCGGCCTATGACGGCTTGCAGGCCGAAGCCGCCGCCTGTCGCGGCAACCTCGTCGGTACGCTGCGCCTGGGTGTGGTGCCGCTGTCGAGCTTTGATCCACTGGCCTTGATGCAACAACTGCATAAAGAGCACCCCAGCCTGCGGTTCGAGCTGTCGGCACTCAGCTCCGAGCAAATCCTTGAACAACTGGCGAGCAATCGCCTGGACCTGGGCGTGTCCTACCTGGAGCGCCTGGACAATGAACGCTTCGACTCCCTGGCCTTGGGCGAAACCCGTATGGGCCTGCTCTACGACCAGCGCTTCTTCAGCTTTGGCGACAAACCGCTGAGCTGGGAAGCGTTGACCGAACTGCCCCTGGGCATGCTCACCAGCGGCATGCACTTTCGCCAATCCATCGACCACAACTTCCACAGCCGTGGGCTCAACCCGCAACCGCTGCTGCAAACCGACGCCGTCCATCAGTTGTTACAAGCTGTGCACGGCGGCCTGTGTTGCGCGGTGATGCCGCTGGACGGCGGCCTGGACGCGCTGACCGAGCATCTGCGCCTGCAACCGATCGAAGATGCCCACACCCTGGCGCGCCTCGGGCTGATCATGCGCCGCAGCGCGCCGCGCTCGGCGTTGGCCGAGGCGTGTTTCGCGCTGTTTCAGAAATCGCAAAACCCGTCTTGATCGACGTCATCTATCGGTAGATCAGTACTGGCAATTAGACGCGACGCTTTGTCGCGCCTAGTCTAAACACTGATCAATCCGCCGGTGGTATTGCCCCATGAACGCCAAGCGTCCAGTCTGCGCGGCGCCCGCCCTTGATACACCCGCGCCGGCCGCCAGCCAGAGCTACCAGTTTTGCAATCTCGAACACACCGAAGTCGCCAGCACCGCGCTGGCGGAAGAAGTGGCGTTGGCGATTGCGTATAACGATATTAGCCAGGCGGTCATGCTGGTGACGCCCACCGACCTCGAAGATTTTGTCGTTGGCTTCAGCCTCGGTAGCGGCATTATCGCCGACGTTAGCGACATATATGACCTGAAACTCAGTGGTTCAGGCTCAGCCCAATACGCTCAGGTGCAGATTTCCAGCCGTGCGTTCTGGAACCTCAAGCAACAGCGCCGCCAGTTGGCCGGCACCAGCGGCTGCGGCTTGTGCGGCGTGGAAGCGGTGGAACAAGCCCTGCCCGACTTGCCAGTGCTGCCCGGCGCACCCTTGCCGCCTGCCGAATGGCTCGACGGCCTGCGCCAGCGCATCAGTGCTTTCCAGCCTTTGGGCCAGTACAGCGGCGCCGTGCATGCCGCCGTGTTTATGAACCATCAGGGCGAATTGCTGCTGGGCCGCGAAGACATCGGCCGGCATAACGCCCTGGATAAGTTGATCGGTGCCCTAATCCGCCAAAAGATTCCGACCGACGGCGGCCTGGCGATTGTCACCAGCCGTTGCAGCCTCGAGCTGATCCAGAAAGTCCTGCGCGCGGGCATCCAGACCCTGGTCAGCCTGTCGTCGCCCACCGGCCTGGCCCTGCAATGGGCGCGCCGGCATAACCTCAATCTCATCCACCTGCCGCAGAAAAGTGCGCCGCGGGTCTACAGCCCTGCGATGGAGAACCAGCCGTGAGCAATCATAACCAAGCCGACCAAACCCCAACCCCGCGCTACAAACCCTACAAAGGTGCGGCCGGCGGCTGGGGCGCGCTGATCAGCGTGGCGCAGGCCTGGCTGACCAGCGACAACGCCCTGAAAAACCTGCGCATGATGCTTAAGACCAACCAGAACGGCGGCTTCGACTGCCCGGGCTGCGCCTGGGGTGACTCGCCTGAAAGCGGCATGGTCAAGTTCTGCGAAAACGGCGCCAAGGCGGTCAACTGGGAAGCCACCAAGCGCCGTGTGGATGCAGCGTTTTTCGCCAAGCACAGCGTCACCTCGCTGATTGCACAAAGCGACTATTGGCTGGAATACCAGGGCCGTCTCACCGAGCCGATGCGCTACGACGCCGAGACCGACCGCTACCAACCCATCAGTTGGGAAGCCGCGTTCGACCTGGTGGGCAAGCACCTCAACGCCCTGCCCAGCCCGGATATGGCCGAGTTCTACACCTCGGGCCGCGCCAGCAACGAAGCGGCGTATCTGTATCAGCTGTTTGTGCGTGCGTTTGGCACCAACAACTTCCCGGATTGCTCGAACATGTGCCACGAAGCCAGCGGCGTCGCCCTGGCGCAAAGCGTGGGCGTGGGCAAAGGCACCGTGACCTTTGACGATTTTGAACATGCCGACGCCATCTTCGTCTGGGGCCAGAACCCCGGCACCAACCACCCGCGCATGCTCGAGCCGCTGCGCGAAGCGGTAACACGCGGCGCCCAGGTGGTGTGCATCAACCCGCTGAAAGAGCGCGGCCTGGAACGCTTCCAGCACCCGCAGCACCCGCTGGAAATGCTCACCAACGGCGACAAACCGACCAACACCGCGTACTTCCGCCCGGCGCTGGGTGGCGACATGGCCATCCTGCGCGGCATGGCCAAGTTCCTGCTGCTGTGGGAACGCCAGGCCCAGGCCGAAGGCAAGGAAGCCGTGTTCGACCACGACTTCCTCAACGAACACACGGTCAACGTGCTGGATTACCTGGCCAAGATCGACGACACCTCCTGGGATGAAATCGTCGAGCAGTCCGGCCTGACCCTGGTTGAGATCGAGCAAGCGGCGCGCATGTACGCCAAAGGCAAGAACGTGATCATGTGCTGGGCCATGGGCATCACCCAGCACCGTCACTCGGTGCCGACCATCCAGGAAATCGCCAACCTGATGCTGCTGCGCGGCAACATCGGCCGCCCGGGCGCCGGCCTGTGCCCGGTGCGTGGCCACAGCAACGTGCAGGGCGACCGCACCATGGGCATCAACGAACGGCCACCGGTGGCGTTCCTCGATTCCCTGGAGCGCCGCTTCCAATTCCAGGTGCCGCGGGAAAACGGCCACAACGTGGTCGAAGCGATCCACGCCATGCTCGAAGGTCGCTCCAAGGTGTTTATCGGCCTGGGCGGCAACTTCGCCCAAGCCACGCCAGACAGCCCGCGCACCTTTCAAGCCCTGCGCAACTGCGACCTGACCGTACAGATCAGCACCAAGCTCAACCGCAGCCACCTGATGCACGGCAAAGACGCGTTGATCCTGCCGTGCCTGGGCCGTACCGACATCGACATCCAGGCCGATGGCCCGCAAGCGGTGACGGTGGAAGACTCGTTCAGCATGGTCCACGGTTCCAACGGCCAGTTGCAGCCACTGTCGAAGCTGATGAAATCCGAACCCGCCATCCTCGCCGGTATCGCCGCCGCCACCTTGGGTAGCAAGCCGGTGGATTGGAACTGGCTGGTGGCCGACTACGGGCGCATTCGCGACCTGATCGCCGACACCATCCCGGGTTTCAAGGACTTCAACGAGAAGATCAAAAACCCGGGCGGTTTCTACCTGGGCAACTCCGCCGGCGCCCGGCGCTGGAACACGCCTTCGGGCCGCGCCAATTTCCGCGCGAACATCCTGCCCAAGGACCTGATCCACGAGCGCACCCACGCCACGGGCCGCGTGCCGGACCTGATCATGCAATCGATGCGCTCCCACGATCAGTACAACACCACGATTTACGGCCTGGACGACCGCTACCGTGGGGTCAAGGGCCAGCGTGACGTGTTGTTCGTCAACGAAGCCGACATCATCCGCCTGGGCTTCAAGCCGGGGCAGAAGGCGGACATCGTGTCGCTGTGGGAAGATGGCCGTGAGCGCCGGGTGAAGGGCTTCACCCTGCTGGCGTTTGATATTCCGGCAGGGCAGGCAGCCGCTTACTACCCGGAAGTGAACCCGCTGGTGCCGCTGGAAAGCACGGGGGATGGCAGCCATACGCCAACGTCGAAATTCGTCGCGATCCGTTTGGAAGCCGCGAGTGACAACGGCTTGATCATGGCGCGCACGGCGTAGATCTGCGGGCACAAAAAAGGCCGCTTTTGCATAAAAGCGGCCGTTCCGAAGAGCTAAAGACCCACCAAATCGACTTAAGTTCCCTAGCCAAAACAATAACTTAGCTAATTGTGCACAACTCGTGTTACTGGTCGGATTTCTATTGTCACAATGCCGATACAGCCTCAGGATCGCGCCGTCATCCCCTTGAGGTTTCCCTGAATGAAGTTCTCCTCGATTCTCTTGTTGTCCCTTGGCCTGGTCAGTGGCGCAGCCATGGCCGGTGGCACCACCGAAGCCGGTGTAGGCGGCGCATTGGGCGGGGTTCTAGGTTCGGTTGTTGGCCAGCAGCTCGGCGGCAACACCGGCTCCACCATCGGCGCGGCCCTGGGCGGCGCAGGTGGTAGTGCGGTCGGTGCCGACAAACGCAGCCGTGGCGAAGCCGCCATTGGCGGCGCATTGGGCGCGGCCGGCGGCAACGTGGTCGGCCGCAGTGTCGGCGGCAGCACTGGCAGCCTGATCGGCGCAGCCGCCGGCGGTGGCGCAGGTGGTGCGCTGGGTAACTACATGGGCAACAAGAGCGACGACGATGATCGCCGTTCGCGCGACAACCGTCGTTATGATCGTGATGACCATCGTGGCCGTGGGCATGCTTACGGGCATCGCAAGAACAAGCATCACTACCGTCACCGGTAAGCCCGCGATCTAAAAGGCACCGCAGGCTAAAAAATGTGGGAGCTGGCTTGCCTGCGATGGCGCCGTGTCAGGCAACAGATGCAAACCTGACATACCGCTATCGCAGGCAAGCCAGCTCCCACAGTTGGCTTTCATCGTTTGCAGAATTGGGGCTCAGACCACCAACCCCTGCAACGCCTCTCGCAACACCCCCGCAATCGCCACCGGCTGATTCGACCCACGCTCCACAAACACATGCACAAAGCGCCCCGCCGCGCAGGCGTCGTCTTCGCCCGCCTTGAACACCGCCAACTCGTATTGCACCGAACTATTGCCCAACTTGCCCACCCGCAGGCCGATCTCGATACGCTCGGGAAAGGCGATCGACGCAAAGTAGTCACACGCCGAGCTCACCACAAAGCCCACCACCTTGCCGTCATGAATATCCAAACCACCCTGTTCGATCAGGTAGGTGTTCACCGCCGTGTCGAAGAAGCTGTAGTAGGTGACGTTGTTCACATGCCCGTACACATCATTGTCGTGCCAGCGCGTGATGATCGGCTGGAAGTAAAGGTAGTCGGCACGTTGTGGCACTGAGTCGGGCATCGGGCGCATCTCGTGTAGGTGAGTTCAAAGGTCACGCAAATGGGCTTCGGCCCACTCGCGTACTTCGGCATACGGATAGTCTTCCAGCGCAGCAAAACCCGGAATACCCCGCGCCTTCAACTTGGTAAACAACGGCACGCTGATCCCGCCGAGGAACCGCGTCAGGCGTTCCGCTTCGGGCAGTTGGCCGGTGTGCTGATGATGCCTGTGGATAAAATCCCCGCACAGCCCCATGAAGTTTTTATCCACAAGCGGCGGCAAAGCGGGCGGCGGCGGCAAGTGCGCAACATTGCCATGGCAAACCGAGCAATGCCCGCAGCGCAGCGGCGCGTTTTCATCGCCAAAATACTGCGCCAGCCGTTGGCCCAGGCAGCGCTCGGTGGCGAACAGGTCGAGCATGGCGTGAATCCGCGCCACCTCGCCGATCTCGTGCTGCTTGAAGCCTGTGTATAACTCGGCGCTCAACGCCTGTGGATCAAAATCCGTGTCCAGCAGGCTGTAGACTTCGGTCATCTGCTTGCTTTCCAACTCGATCAGGCCCTGCTCCTGGAAGTAATCCAGCGCTTTCACCACGCGGTCGCGCCCGGCGTTGTGCTGTTGATACAACGCCTCGAAATCCACCGTGGCCCAGCTCCTGGCACGCTTGCACACCTCGACGATCGCCGCGACAAACTGCTGCCGCTCGCCGCTGAACCTTGCCAACAACGCATCGGGCTCGATCAGGTACTTGAAGCGGTATTCCGCATAAAACGCGTAGCGCGGCGCAATCACGCCCTTGAGCTCCAACTGCACCAACAGCGTCTTCAGCGGCAGCTCGCGGATGTTGCTGTGATCCGATAGCGAGCGCAGCAAAAACTCCCACTGCCTCTCGCCCCGCGCCGCCAACAACTCCTCCAGCACACGTCGGATGCCATCCTGCTCCGGCGTATCGCCATACACGAAGTTTTCCAGCACGTTGAGGCTGTCGCGGTTGGCCAACACCAGGCAGTCGGACGGCTGCCCGTCACGCCCCGCGCGGCCGATCTCCTGGCTGTAGTTCTCGATGGATTTGGGCAGGTCGAAGTGCACCACGTTGCGGATATCACTCTTGTCGATGCCCATGCCAAACGCGATGGTCGCGACGATGCAGTTGGAGCGCCCGCCCATGAAGCGCTGCTGGATGCCCTCGCGCTTATCGTGAGGCAGACCCGCGTGATAAGCCTCGGCCTGGATGCCGTTGCGGTTGAGGTGCTCGGCAATCTGCTCGGCGGTTTTTTGCAGGGTCACGTAGACGATGCTCGGCTGGTTCGCCCACTCGCTCATCCACTGCACCAGCCGTCGGCGCTTGTCTGCCCCACTCACCGGCTCCACCAGCAAATTGAGATTGGGCCTGTAGAAGCCTGTGGTGACCACATCGCCTGGCGCGATGGCGAACTTCGCCTGCATGTCGGCAATCACCTTGGGAGTTGCTGTGGCCGTCAACAGCAGTGCTTGTGGGATATTGAACTGACGCTGGTAGTCCGGCAGCTTCAAATAGTCCGGACGGAAGTTGTGGCCCCATTCGGAAATACAGTGCGCCTCGTCCACCACCAACAGCGAAATCTGCACGCTTTGCAGGAAGTTGCGAAAGCGCTCGTTCTTCAAGCGCTCCACGGAAATCATCAGGATCTTCAATTCACCCGAACGCGCACGGGCCATCACGTCATTGGCGTCTTCGCGGCTCTGCGCCGAGTCGATGCTGCCAGCTGAAATGCCATGGCGTTGCAGGAAACCCAACTGGTCCTGCATCAACGCCAACAACGGCGACACCACCAGCGTCAGGTGCGGCAGCAGCACTGCCGACAGCTGGTAACACAGGGACTTGCCCGAGCCGGTGGGGAAAATCGCGGCCGCAGAACGGCCGGCCAGCACGGCGCTGACCGTCTCTTCCTGGCCCAGACGAAACTGTGGATAACCAAAGACCTGCTGGAGGGTGTCGTGCATCGGCTGTCACTCCATTGACCACTGAGTTGGCTTGAAAACATAGCCCGGGAAGTTCAGCGGATCGAGAAAGGTCGCATGGAAAAAAGAGACAGGATGATACACAGGGTGAGGGATGGTCCTGAGACTAAGTAGGAACTTCCCACGGAGTCCGCGGGAAAAACACAAATCCAAATGTGGGAGCGGGCTTGCTCGCGAATGCAGGGTGTCAGTCAATACTCTTCTGACTGATACACCGCATTCGCGAGCAAGCCCGCTCCCACATTTTGTGTTCTGCGCTATGACGGAATCAGCGGTTCTTCACGCGCTCAATCGCCGTGTCATACACCGGATTGGCCTTTTGCTCTTTGGCCAACTGGTAGTGACGCAACGCATCCTGGAACTGCCCGGCCGCTTCATAGATCCGCGCGATGTTGTAGTAAGACCCGGCACGCACGGTTGCAGCATTCGCACCCGACGCCAACGCGATGGCCTTGCGGTTGGCCCAGATCGACTCGGCAGTGTTGCCGGCCTTCTGATACGCCAGACCGAGGTTGCCGTAAGCCTTGCCGAAGCTGTTATCCAGATCGATGGCCTGGCGGAAGTAGTCAATCGCCTGATCCAGGTTACCCGCCTGGTAGGCCGCTTCGCCTTTCAGGTTCAGCTTCTTCGCATCAGCCTGTACGGACGAGCTAACAACCACTTCGGTGACGGCCACGCTGTCATCCAGCAACGGTTTGACTTCGTTCAGCACATTCGCCGCATCCACGGTGACGCCGGTGAAGCTGTTGATATCCTGGAAGTCGCCGCTGCCGGTCATGCGGAACACGGTCCACAGGTTGCCGGTGCGATTTTTCGGCACGTAGTAGGTGCGTACCAGGGATTGCCCCATGTACACGAACACCTTGGCTTCGCTGTCGGACAGCTGGCTCGAATTCGGGTAGCTCTGGTTGGAGTAGTCATGCACGGCATACACGTAGCTTTCGCCGTAGTGTTTTTTCTGCAGGGTGATGGTTTCCGGGCCGTAGCTGTCGGTGTCATCCACGTCCAGCTCGGCATCAGTGCCCTTTTTGCTGGCGTAGTAGATGTTGTTGCCCGGGAAAATCATGTGGGAGTCGAGGTCGGAAGGGTTGCGGCCCCAGGTCAGCACGACGCGCAGGCCGTCGAGGTTTTCCATCACCGGGCTGATCGCGTAGGTCATGCCCTTGCATGGGCATTTCACCACCAGGTTGGAATAGCCGGGTTTCTTGATGATCAGCAGGCTGCTGCCATCATCGGCGGCCGCGCTGGTGAGGACCACCTGGCCTTGGGCGTTGGTGCGGCCCACGACGTTTTGCGCGCCGTTGCGTTGCAGCAGCACTTCGGCGTCGGCGATTTTCTGGTCCTTGACCACTGCGCTGAGCACTTCAATCGGCAACTGCTCGGCCTGGACTGAAAACGCTACTGCACACAATGACATCGCCGAGGCGACACGAAGCAAACCCATGCTTAACTCCCTTTAAGTAGTGGGCAAAATCGCCCTACAAGATTTTGCGCTGCAACATACGCTGAATTCAGCGAGCTGGCAGTTTTTTTGTACAAAATGTGACGTGGTTTTTATCGCGCCTGCCCTCGGAAGCATTGCGCTACAATCAAACCTTGCCACCCCGGAGTACGCTGCGATGAGCGAACTGACGTTTGAGCAAAAACAGGATCATTACCACAAGATCCGCCGTTCCAATTACCTGGCCAGCCTGCGCCTGGAAGGGTTCGACACCCAACCGGCCGACGTCGACAAACCCCTGCCGACCCGCGAAGCCGTCCTTGCCAAGTACCGCGACCCCCCACGCTGATGCTCGACAAATATGGCGTGGGCCAGGACCCGTACTGCTATCCCGGCAGCAGCGTGCTGCGCAACCGCCTCGATTTGCACGACGAAGCCCGACTGCACCAGGCTGAGCGGGAACTCTCCGAAATCGCCGTAGGTAACCTCCCGCTCTTCCCACCGCCCTACGACCTCGATCGCTTGCAGCACATCCACCGCATCCTGTTCGGCGACCTCTACGACTGGGCCGGCGAACTGCGCAGCGTCAACATCCAGAAAGGCGACACCCTGTTCTGCACCCCGGAACGCATCCCACCGGAAGCGGCGAAAATCATCGGGCATATGGAAGCGGCCAACTGGTACGTCGGCGCGACCCAGGCCGAGTTGGTGACGCAGATTGCCGAGGCGTACGGCGACCTCAACGTCATCCACCCCTTCCGCGAAGGCAACGGCCGGGCGCAGCGGATTTTGTTTGAACAAATCATTGTGAATGCGGGGTTTTCGGTGAACTGGTGGCTGGTGAAACACGCCGCTTGGGTGCCGGCGAATATTGATGCGGTGGCGTGCGATTATCGCGGGTTGGAGGCGATTTTCGAGCGGTGTATCAGCAGGCCTGCCAGCAGTTGATCGCTCCCAGCCACACCGCTAAACCTGTGGGAGCTGGCTTGTCGAGTCGTCGCACCGCTGCGATGGCGGTGTATCAGCCGAAAATCCCCTACCTGACCCACCGTCATCGCGGGCAAGCCCGGCTCCCACAATTGGCGCGTTTTTCCTGTGAAATCACTGCCAAGCTACCAATGCCGGACGGCACTGTAAGAAACCGCCAAACACCGTGACATCCGCGTCTGAAACTGCTTAAAACACTCATGCGCCCCTCTACAAAACCCACATTCGCCTGACCGAAACTAGCGCCTTTTCCACGGCCTGGGCAAAACCCTGTGAACATCGAAAGGACTCAATACATCGGCCACTACGGCGTCATTTTCACCGTGTTGCGCGTTACCGTTTTACCTGCCAATCGGCACGCGCTGGCAAACCTCTGCCTACTAGACGCTGGCGCGTCCGCAAATAAGGTCCGCCAACAACTGGTGGATCTCTACGGAAAAATGCTTGCTCGCGATTTGCCTTGCAGGATGACCATCGCGATCACCAAACCGCTAACCCGACAGCAGGCGGACCTGTTCAATGAGCGCGGGACCATCATCGCTTTGCTGCTAGCGGGCGCTTTCAGCGCGCCAATTCACCCATTTTCAAAACTCGTGGCTCGCGTTGCTGCCACAACGGTGGGAGTAATCACCAAAAGCTTCATTCGCACCTATCACGCAGGCTATGTGGTTATTGGAATTGAAGCGCAGGTCGATGGTGGGATAGGCCCCCAGCGCTCCATGTCTGCAATGGTTATTCCATTCATGGGGGGCATCACCCGATGATGGAGTACCTGCAATGGCTGATTTTTATTGTGTTGAACGTTGTCATCGACAATAAAATACGCGCGCAAAACCTAAGGAAGTATGTCGGTTTGTCTCTGCTAGCCACAGGGCTAGCCTGTGCAATATGGCTCCCTTACTGGGCACACGAAGCCCAGTTGCCCAGCGTGCCGATAGGCGCAGTCCTATTAGGTTCGGGACTGTTCCTGGACCGCCACCGCTACAGTCGAACCAAATCCGCTCACCCACTGCTTGTGGCACCCACGCTTAACTTGGCCGCCGATTTCCCAGACGACCCCCTCATGCTCCATCTTCTACAACTCGTACATGAAGATGTGGGCCTGCCCAAGCACCAGGCCATTAACCTCAATACCTCAATCAACCACGACCTCGGCTGTAGCAGTAGCGAGGCCAGACGATTGATGGCAGCGCTGAAACAAGATTTCGGTTTGAAACTCGGTGACTATAAAAGCAACCGCTACTTCAAGCGCCGAGGTTTCGACGTCTATTTGCGATATGTAGAAAGAGGGTGCGAAGGCAAGGCGCCACTCACCATCAACATGCTCTACCAAGCCATCAGAGCCAAACGCTGGGACTCTGAGACGCTCGAAGCAATCGGTTACCCGTCGTCATGAGTATCTATCTGCAAACAGCCTTTTTCCTCGGCCTTTACTTGCTGCTGCATCTACAAATCACAGACCCCACCCTCAGAAAGCGTTTCGCACTCACATTTCTCGTGACCGGGCTCACTTTGACGTTCCTACTACCCTACGTGGCGGTGATTCTCAGAATGCCCTTCCTACCTGTCTTCGTATTCTTGATAGGCTTGGCACTCTTCATCACCCGCAACAAATACCGCCTGCAACACAACCATCCCCCTCACCCACTCCTGCGTGCCCCCACCATGAACCTTGCCGCCGACTTCCCCGAAGACCTCGCCATGCAGCAACTCCTGCAACTGCTGCACGAAGAAATCGGCCTGCCGAAACACAAGACCCTGCGCCTGCAAACCTCGATCAACTTCGACCTCGGTTGCGACGGTGCGGAGGCCAAGCAGTTCATGGAAGCCGTGGAGGAGGAGTTTGCCCTCGATATGGGCGACTACGACGCCTATCGCTACTTCAACCCGCCGGTGTTCGATGTCTTCCTGAAGCACCGCGCCAAGGGTCGCGGCGACAAAATCCCTCTGACCATCGGCATGCTGTACCTGGCGATCAAGACCCACACCTGGGACACGCAAACCCTGGAAAACCTCAGCTGACCTCAACAACACAGAGACCCCACTGTGGGAGCGGGCTTGCCCGCGATGGCGGTATCAACTGACACACCGCTATCGCGGGCAAGCCCGCTCCCACATTCGATCTGCGCTAATCTGGCAAGCCGCGCACGAACCAACAAGGACCTTACATGGACGTAACAATGGGCCTGCTGGCCGCCCTGCTCTGGGGTGGCACGGACTTCCTCGTGGGCCTCAACGCCCGCGCCGTCGGCGTTAAACGCGCGGTGTACTTCGGCCAAGCCCTCGGCTTTTTGATCATGACCCTGTTGCTGGTCATCTTCCCGGCCTTCCTCTTCAAATCCCTCGACGCGCCGCTGAGCGTTTGGCTGCTGGGCATCGCCGCCGCCCTGCTCACCGTCTCCGGTGCCCTCGCACTGTCCAAGGCGTTCGCCCTCGGCAAAGCCGCCATCGTCGCGCCGCTGGTGACGTCCTACGGCGTAGTCACCACGCTGCTGTCCTGGGCCAGCGGTGAACACATCAGCCTGCTTCAACTGGGCTGCATCGCCCTGTGCGTGGTCGGCGTGATCCTCTCCAGCCTCCACAAGGACAACGGCACGCCTCACAACAACCCACGGCTGTCCATCGCTTACGCCATGCTCGCCGCAACGCTGTACGGCACCAGTTTCTGGCTGCAAGGCCGCTATACATTGCCGGCGCTGGGGCCGATCAGCATGTTGTGGCTGGGTTACCTGGTGGGGCTTTGCGTGCTGGTGATGATGGTGCTGAGGATCAAGGATGGCCTGAAAATCCCGCCGCTGAAAAACTGCGCGACGTTGACCGGGGCGAGCCTGATGAACCTGGGTGGGTTCTCGGCATTTTCGTGGGGGGCGATGGCGGGGTCGGTGTCGGTGGTGACGGTGATCAGTACGTTGTCGGGGGGAATCGCGGCGATTCTGGGGTTTGTGTTTTTCAAGGAGCGGTTGTCGAGGGTGCAGGTGCTGGGGGTCGTGCTGGTGCTGGCCGGGGCCGTGGTTTTACACATCGCCCACTGATCTGTCACGCACAAAAAACCGTCTGAAAGAAGCGGCTCTTTCATAACAACCGAATCCTAAACTTGGGATAGCCAGCCTTGATCGCATCTAAATGCTAGCAAAATGATGCTATTCCGGCTTAACCTCTTGAAGCGCTGTCCGAGCGCAGGCATAGCGACTAAATATTGGCGCTGCCCAAGGATGAAAGGAAAGCAAATGGATGCGACATACTGGATAGGGAAATCCGAAATAGAACGCCCCCCTCGACTTACAATCTACCTAGTCGATAACTGGTTAATACGCTCGCGCAAGTCCGCCGCCAAAGAACAAAATAACTCACCTTATCAAATAATTTAAAGAGGCTCCCTATGGCAGTTCTTGATAGAAATAGCGTAATTAGCACGTGCTTTTTCCACGTGGACATTTTAAACAAAACAAAAGAGCAAATTGCCGGCGATCTTAAGAACCAAGATCTTGAGGTGTATCTCGAAACATTACTAGTAGAAATCAACGATAAAGAGCAAAAAAGGATTTTTGATTTCAGTGAGCCAGAGAGTGCCTTCAAACTTTCAACGAGGGTAGTATCAGATAGCGAAGACTTAAGCACCAATCTCGCTGGAGAGCAACTCGTACAAAAACTACTAGACCAAGAGATAATAACTAATGAGCGATACAAACATCTTGGAAAAAATGAGGGCGCCCATGTTAAAACAGGTAGTTTTTTACAGTTCATTTATAAAGAAAATGGAAACCTCCGATATCTTGGTGTAAAGGTCGACCATTTGGTCATTTTAGATGACATCGACTTCAAGAAAAGGAAAGGGCTAAGTTTAACCGAAAAAGTATACAAAGCATTCAAGGTTGACTATAACGAAAAAAAGTCACCAACATGCATTAATATTTATGATTCGAAATCAGGACTTACCAAATACTGGTGGGCAGAGTTCCTTGAATTAAAGGAAAGAAACACAGACACATACAACACAACTACAGCTTGTACAGAAACGATAACAAAACTCGCAACATTGAAAAAAGACTTCCCTCAGGACTACACCATACTTAGAAATGCCACTGTTGCCGCCTTCAAAAAAGAAGGTGCGATGAACTATTTAGGTTTTGTTGAAGACACAATATCAAAATACAAATCAGACAATGAAAAATTCGAAGAAGCCAAACAAAAAATAATCGTAAAACTTAAAGACCTCCCAAAAGCAAAAGGTTTCGATACCGTATTTGAATTAGTACCTTCAGCAGTACCGTTTCGCAATACAAATTACAAACTCACAACTGAGATTTCCCTTTCCATCCGAGAAGGCATTAGCAACTTGTCTGAAAAAGTCTGGTCAGAAGTCACATCAGATGGACGAGAGTTAGTGGTGATAGAATCAAAACTGGCTAAGCAGTTCAAAAGAAAAGAACGGGAGCTATAGATGCTAAATCTATCCGAACTTAAAAAAAAATCTAAAGCATTTGAAGCCCGCGACGTGCTTTCTAGATTTTCGCTGGACATGAGTTTGGAACAGCACTGCTGGCAGGATATCAATACCTTAGTGGCTCAACTGGCAGGAGTAGCGGCCAGGGATAGTTTTGAGTTTACGATTGATTTGGATGGCGCAGATAAAACAATAACATCCTGCGAACAGCCAAATATAGATGAACTGCAAAAACACTATCAGGAGCACAACGATGAAAACACAGGCTTAACGCTAGAGCTCAAGATAAATAAAACACTTAGCGAAAGCACTTACTCCGTATACAACCTACAACTGTTCGCAGAGTTCATTTCATCCCAAAGCGTATTGAAATCTATAGAGCTCTTCAGTAGAAATATGGGAAGCCATCTTACATTCGAAGTATTCGAAGATATAACGCCTTTCGGAAGCGAGGTCATAAAATTCATAAAGCACGGCGAAAACATAAAACATAGCCAGCCACACACAATCAAAAGACGAAACAAACGAATCGAGTCCTTTAAAGAAGGCACTACATCAGTAGGGCTGCCTAATAATTTTACGGCTGATGACTTCGAACTTTCAACTCAAGAAAAAATAGATCCAAAGCTGGTAACTTTTTTCGAAACCTCAAAACTCGTTTACGCTCTTGCTTTTTTGTCTAACAGTACGGAGGTCAATGCAAATGGGGAAGTGCAGTTTAAATTTAACGGATATAGATCCTTCGTCACAATTGCTCAGCGACCGGAGGACCTCAAAGAAGATAATAAAATCGCCTTCAAAATATATTCATGGGCTTTTGCAGAAGGCCCTTCCACCGACAAACTAGGATTAATCAGAAACATAATAACTTTAAACCATCAAGACCAAAGCCTAAATCTTACAAGTAACACTTGGCACACAATTCAATCAAATTACGAAATATACCTAAAAGAAAACATAAGCCAATACCTTGAATTAAAAGGTAAATTATTAGAGTTCATATCCGAATTCAACAAGAGAGTTCTGGATTCGACCGACGGATTCATCAGCTCATTCCAGAATAGCACCGTAGCCTTTGTTTCATTCATAATTTCAGTCGTAGCCATTAACGGATTAAAAGACGCTGGTTCTGAAAAGATTTTTTCAAAAGAATATTTTTTAATATCCGCTTTCATTTGTGCAACTTCAGCTCTCTGGCTGCACTTCTCTAGAAAAGACACCCAAGATAGAATCACGCATATAACAACCCAGACTAAAAATTCAATTTTGACAAACTATAAAAACATTCTTAGCGAAGACGAATTGAACTTGAGCATTGAGCCTGCAATAGCAAGTATTAATATACATACAAAGGAGCGAATAAAAAAATATACAACTCTTTGGATTTTTACAATTGTTTTGTTTTTTCTTGTTTTCTCAATCGGGCTTGCAATCTCAACCGTTGATCCCATCTCTCCCAAACCTAAAACCGACTTAATTTCTCCACCAACGATCAAAGATCAGATAAAGAACGCACCTCTGCCTCAAACCAATCTTCTATCGACATAAAAAAGCCGCCTACAAGAGGCGGCTTTTTCACAACGATCGAATCTTACAACTTAGGACCCGCAGCCTTGATCGCATCGCTCACTTCAAACTTCTTGAAGTTCTCGATGAACAAGCCAGCCAGCGCCTTCGCCGCTTCATCGTAGGCAGCCTTGTCAGCCCAGGTGTTGCGTGGGTTCAACAGGCCAGTCTCAACGCCCGGTACGGCCAGTGGCACGTCGAGGTTGATGGTATCGAGGTGTTCGGTCTCAGCACCGATCAACGCGCCGCTCTGGATCGCTGCGATCACGCCGCGAGTGGTCGGGATGTTGAAGCGGTTGCCGACGCCGTAGCCGCCGCCGGTCCAGCCGGTGTTGACCAGGTAGACCTTGGAGCCGAAGCCGCGGATGCGCTTGATCAGCAGCTCTGCGTATTCGCCAGCCGGACGCGGGAAGAACGGTGCGCCGAAGCAGGTGGAGAAGGTCGACTTGATGCCGCCGCCGGAACCCATTTCGGTCGAGCCCACCAGTGCGGTGTAGCCGGACAGGAAGTGGTAGGCCGCTTGTTCTTCGCTGAGGATCGACACCGGTGGCAGTACGCCAGTCAGGTCGCAGGTCAGGAAGATCACCGCATTTGGCTCGCCGCCCAGGTTCTTCTCGGAACGCTTGGCAACGTGTTCCAGCGGGTAGGCAGCGCGGCTGTTCTGGGTCAGGCTGACATTGGTGTAGTCAGCGTGCTTGGCGTCGTCGATGACAACGTTTTCCAGCACGGCGCCGTGTTTGATGGCTTTCCAGATGACCGGCTCGTTCTTCTCGGAGAGGTCGATGCACTTGGCATAGCAACCGCCTTCGATGTTGAACACCACGCCTTCGCCCCAGCCGTGTTCGTCGTCACCGATCAGGTAACGGCTTTCGTCGGCGGACAGGGTGGTTTTACCGGTGCCCGACAGACCGAAGAACAGGGTCACGTCGCCTGCTTCGCCGATGTTGGCGGCGCAGTGCATTGGCAGCACGTCGGAAGCCGGCAGCAGGAAGTTCTGCACCGAGAACATGGCTTTTTTCATCTCACCGGCGTAGCGCATGCCGGCGATCAGCACTTTCTTCTGGGCGAAGTTGAGGATCACGCAACCGTCGGAGTTGGTGCCGTCACGCTCTGGCACGCACTCGAAGTTGGCCACGTTGAGCACTTGCCATTCATCACGGCCGGCCGGGTTGTACTGGGCCGGGTTGATGAACAGGCAACGACCGAACAGGTTCTGCCAGGCAGTCTGGGTGGTCATTTTCACGGCGAGGTAGTGGTCTTCGGCCGCACCTACGTGAACGTGGGAAACGAAATGCTCTTGCGCATTGTTGAAGGCCTCGACGCGAGCCCACAGGGCATCGAACTTGTCGGCCGGGAACTTGCGGTTGATCGGGCCCCAGGCGATGGCGTCCTGGGTAGTCGGCTCTTCAACGATGAAACGATCGACTGGCGAACGACCGGTACGGTGACCGGTTTCTACGACCAGCGCGCCAGTATCGGCAAGCACGCCTTCACCGCGCTGCAGGGCTTCTTTGACCAGATCGTCAACACTCAGATCGGTGTATACGGCGTTATTGGCTTGCGTCATGAGGTTCCCCGTCGGCCTATGGCCGAGTGCTCCAAACGTTTTGTAGTAGAAAGTTGCGCACTACTACCGCGAAAAAAGTGGGCCGGATTATGCCAGAAAAGCCCAAAAAGAGTAGGGCCCTCCCGTCAGAACTGCGCTAATCCGGCGTTTGTCAGGTGATTTACCTGTGCTTAAACGTTTTAGTGGCGGGTATCGGAAGGGGTGTCGATGCCTGCGCCGGCGAACAATTGCGACACATCGGCGGCATCGAACAGGTAGCGCTCATTGCAGAACTGGCAGTCGATCTCGATATGGCCGCCGTGTTCCACCACCAGGTTCTGTGCATCTTCCAGGCCCAGGCTGACCAGCGCATTGGCCGAGCGCTCGCGTGAGCAGCTGCAGTTGAAGCGCAGGGACTGTGCGTCGAATAGACGCACGGCTTCTTCGTGGTAGAGGCGGTGCAGGATCGTTTCGTTGCTCAGGCCCAGCAGTTCTTCCGCCGTGAGCGTGCCGGCCAGGGCGGTGAGACCGCGCCAGCTTTCCGCGCGATCGTCGTCGTCCTTGATGCGATCGGCCGGCAGTTGTTGCAGCAGCAGGCCACGGGCACGATGGCCGTCGGCGTTGAGCCAGAACTTGGTGCCCACTTGCTGGGACATCACGAAATAGTTGGTGAAGCAGTCCGACAGCGTCTCGCCGTCAAGGTCGACGATGCCCTGGTAGCGCTGGCCTTCGGTCGGGTCGACGGTGAGTGCCAACACGCCGTTGGGCATCAGGTCGGACAGGGTCGCGTCCGGGGCGATCTGGTCGGCCTCGTAACGGGCCAGGCCACGGATGTCGCGCTCGCTGGAGCACTCGATCATCAGCAACGGGATCGGGCCTTCGGAACGGGCCTGCAGGATCAGCAAACCGTCGAACTTCATGGTGCCCACCAGCAGCGCCGCAGCCGCCATCAACTCACCGAGCAATTGCGCGACCGGCTCAGGATAGGCGTGCTTGGCGAGGACTTCGGCGTAGCTGCGCTCCAGCGAGACCAGTTCGCCACGGGCGTCGGTCTCGTCGAAGATGAAGCGTTGGGTGAAGTCGGTATCCGGTAGATCAGTCATAGGTCTGGGTATCTGAATTGAAGAATATTGACGCGAAGATGCTGCAGTTTATGAACAAACCGAGGCAGTTCCAAGCCAAGTGACGCTTTGGGCGATTGCCGGTGGCCTCAGTCGTCGTTTCCGCTGCCGCGAAACTTGAACAGGTCGCGACGTTGTTTTTTGCTCGGTTTGCCATCGGTGGTCATACCGATGGCGCCGGCTTTGCGCATCGCCGCCGCATTTTCGCGCTTGGCGATGCTGGCTTCGGTCTCGGCGTACAGCGCCTGGGCTTCAGGCGCACCACGTCGCACAGCGGAAAGCGCCTGTACTACGACAGTCTTTTCATCAAACCCTGTACGAATCTGAAACTCATCTCCGACGCGCGGTTCTTTGCCCGGCTTGCAGCGCTCGCCGCGATGGTGCACCTTGCCGCTCTCGATGGCGGCCTTGGCCAGGGCACGGGTCTTATAAAAACGCGCCGCCCACAGCCACTTGTCCAAACGGACCTTTTCTTCCTCTTCCTGCTTTTGAGCCACTTGAATTCCTCGCTCTGAAAAATGTCGCAACTTTACCGTTGAAACCCTTCGACGCATAAACCTCAAGGCTCACCTAAGATACGCCAGGCGGCTGGAGTTTTACGTGACTTTCCATTGCACCGACTGATTACCGGCACCTGAGCGATATCTGTCGCCATTTGCCGAATATTCTGCGTGAATACCGCGAATTCGGCGCCACCCCTTCACGGATGGTCGGGGATTGTCACAATCCATGCGCAGTTGGACGTTACTGTCCTCGAAGACTACGAAACATTTCTGAATGACCGGTTACCCATATTGAAGACATTTGACCATTTGACCGTTGTGGGTCTGCGTGAGTGGGTGGCACTTCCCGACTTGGGAGTGGCCGGCCTGCGCGCCAAGATCGACACCGGCGCCAGCACCTCAAGCCTGCACGCCACCGATATCGAGCCTTTTGAGCGCGACGGTGAGAACTGGGTGCGCTTTACCGCGCACCTGGGCAGCGTGGTGCAATTGCGTCACCGCCGCTGTGAAGCGCCCCTGGTGACGATGAAAACCATCAAGAGCTCCAACGGCCATGCGCAGGTGCGCTATGTCATCAGCACCACCCTCGCGTTGGGCGATCGGGTATGGCGGGTGGAATTCACCCTGGCCTGCCGCAAAGCCATGCGTTACCGCCTGTTGCTCGGTTCCAAGGCGCTGATTGACGGCCAGTTGGTGGTCAATCCCGGCGTCAAGTACGTACAAGACAAGCCGGTGTTCCCGGTCTCTACTATTTCTGCCCCAGGTGCTGCATGAAGATTGCTGTGCTGTCGCGAAACCCGCGTCTGTATTCCACCCGCCGCCTGGTCGAGGCCGGCACCGAACGTGGCCACGAAATGGTGGTGATCGACACGTTGCGTGCCTATATGAACATTGCCAGCCACAAGCCGCAGATCCACTACCGGGGCAAACCCCTGGAGGGCTTCGATGCGGTCATCCCGCGTATCGGCGCTTCGGTGACCTTTTATGGCTGCGCGGTGCTGCGCCAGTTTGAAATGATGGGCGTGTTCCCCCTCAATGAATCGGTGGCCATCGCCCGCTCGCGGGACAAGCTGCGCTCGCTGCAACTGCTGTCACGCCGGGGCATCGGCTTGCCGGTCACCGGTTTTGCCCACTCCCCGGACGACATCCCCGACCTGATCGAGATGGTCAACGGCGCACCGCTGGTGATCAAGGTGCTGGAAGGCACCCAGGGCATTGGCGTGGTGCTGTGTGAAACCGCCACGGCGGCAGAGTCGGTGATCGAGGCGTTCATGGGCCTCAAGCAGAACATCATGGTTCAGGAATACATCAAGGAAGCCGGTGGTGCGGATATCCGCTGCTTCGTGGTGGGCGACAAGGTGATTGCGGCGATGAAACGCCAGGCCAAGCCGGGCGAGTTCCGCTCCAACCTGCACCGTGGCGGCAGCGCCAGCCTGATCAAGATCACCCCGGAAGAGCGCATGACCGCGCTGCGGGCGGCCAAGGTCATGGGGTTGAGCGTGGCAGGTGTGGATATCTTGCGCTCCAACCACGGGCCGCTGGTGATGGAGGTGAATTCATCGCCGGGCCTGGAAGGGATTGAAACCACCACGGGCAAGGATGTGGCGGGGATCATCATTCAGCATCTGGAGAAGAATGGTGGGCCGAATATGACGCGGACCAAGGGCAAGGGCTGATTTCACGCTCTCTACCAGCCACCACAAAAGACTGTGGGAGCTGGCTTGCCTGCGATGAGGGCGGCACATTCAACATAATTGTTGACTGAACCACCGCTATCGCAGGCAAGCCAGCTCCCACATTGGGTTACTGGGTGTCTGTTAGACCGCGTCTCTGGGCAGCATCAGCCCAAGCGGCAAACGCACCCGCGCCTCCAGGCCACCGCCCTCACGGTTGCGCAGCTCAACATTGCCGCCATGCATCGAGGCAATCCGCCGCACAATCGCCAGCCCAAGGCCGGTCCCCTTGCCACCCCGGGCACGGTCGCCACGGGTGAACGGGTTGAAGATGCCTTCCAGCTCGTCCGGATCGATACCGGCGCCGCGGTCCATCACGCTCAGCACGACATAAGGCGCAGCACTGTCGCCGGACACATAGGCCGCCACTTCCACATCGGAACCCGCGTGATGCAAGGCGTTGCCGATCAGGTTGTTCAACAGGCGCTTCATCGACACCCGACGCAGCGCAAACGGCTGGATCGGCTCCAGGCGCATGCGCACCTGTTCGCCATTCTGGTTGTAGGGCGCCACCACCTCACGTACCAGGTCCGTCAGGTCCACTTCCTCGACCACTTCGTCACGGCCATCACGGATAAACGCCAGGAACTGGTCGAGGATCGCGTCCATGTCCTCGATATCCCGGACCATGTCGTCGGTGAGATCGCTATGGTTGCCCATCAACTCCAGTGACAGACGCAAGCGCGTCAACGGTGTGCGCAGGTCATGGGACACCCCCGCCAACATCAGCTCGCGCTCGCGCCCGGCCTGTTCGACGTCCTCCGCCATCTGGTTGAAGGCGCCGTACACCTCGGTCATCTCACTGGGGGTATCGCTGACCGGCAGGCGCACGCTGCGCCCCTGGCCCAGTTGGCGGGCGGCAAACACCAGGCGTTTGAGCGGCTGGTTGAGCTGGCGCACGAAAATCCACGCGGACGCAGTCGAAAGCAAGCCAATGGCCAGGAACCAGCCCAACACGTTCCAGATCTTCTGGCCCCGCAACGGGTGCGGGTACAGCGGCACTTTCAGCCAATCCTCACCCAGGCTCGGCGCGCGCACCCACAACGCAGGCGATACATGCATGCGCAGACGCACCTCGGTGTCTTCACCCAGTTCGGCCTGCATCTGGCGCTGGTAAATCTCGCTGTAGGGCCAATGCTGTTCGCCCTCCGGCACACCGGCACCGGCCACGCGCACCAGGGTGGCGGCCTTGGCGATCTTCTCGCGGTTCTCAGGGTCGGCGGCCCAGTAGGCACGCAGCGTCAGGGCGACGCCGTGGCTGTACTGTCGATCCACGAGCACGTCTTCGTTCATCAATAGATAAACGAGCGTGAGTGCCTTGGAAAACAGAACGACGATCAGCACCAGCCAAAGGGTGCGGGAGAAAAAGCTTTGCGGGAACCACAGCGGGGTTTTCATAGAAGACAGCTAGACACCTTGCAGGAATGAGCGGCGCTCGCAGAATTGCAGACGCCGGGCATCCCGTCGACCCTCACGGAGCCGAACCCATGGATGCCCGTTCCTGCAAATCTTCGGTCACTTGGTTGCAGTGCCATCCGGCACAAACACGTAACCCACGCCCCACACGGTCTGGATATACCGTGGTTTGGACGGATCCGGCTCGATCATTCGGCGCAGACGGGAGATCTGCACGTCGATGGAGCGCTCCAAAGCGTCCCACTCCCGGCCACGGGCCAGGTTCATCAGCTTGTCGCGGGTCAGCGGCTGGCGTGCGTTCATGACCAGCGCCTTGAGCACGGCGAACTCGCCCGTGGTCAGCATGTGCACTTCGTCACCACGCTTGAGCTCACGGGTCGCCAGCGACAGCTCGTAGTCGCCAAACGTAACGCTCTCGTCTTCGCTGCCCGGCGCGCCCGGAACCGGCGGTGCCTGGCGACGCAATACGGCCTTGACCCGCGCCATCAGCTCGTCCGGATTGAACGGCTTGGCCAGGTAGTCATCAGCGCCCAGCTCCAGGCCCTTGATGCGGCTCAGCTCATCGCCCTTGGCGGTCAGCATGATGATCGGGATCTGGTTGTTCGCGCTGCGCAGGCGCTTGCAGGCAGTCAGGCCGTCTTCGCCCGGCAGCATCAGGTCGAGGACGACCAGGTTGAATACTTCACGCCCCAGCAGACGATCCATCTGCTCGGTGTTCGGCACCGCGCGGGCACGGTAGCCCTTGGAGTTGAAGAAACGCTCCAGCAGGCTGCTCAGCCCCGGATCGTCATCAACGATGAGAATTTTTTCGCCTTCAGCAGTTTGTGCAGTGCTGCTCATTGGATGCTCCTCTTATCTCGGCGCGCATTATGGCGTAGCTGCCGTTATACGCACCGTGTGCATTGTTAGCAGATTTTTCCTCTACTGCCAGCGAACCCGCGCCCTACAACCTTTGGCACAGTCCCCCCAAGGACAGAACGCTGGTTATAATGCGGCGCCTTCGTGCAGGGCAACGTCAGATCGTTACCGTTTACTGCCGGGCTTTTTTTACCCGCTTGTCGTGATTTTTTCGATTTCGAGGGTCAATAGGCTGCCTCTTGACCCAGGCAGCGGCGCCAGTCGGGCCGCTCAACCAGCCGCGCAAGGCCTTGTTCTACGGGCCTGCGGGCTGCTTTCAGAATTTCAGGTGGTTTTATGGACAGCATCAACAGCCGCATCGCCGAGGAACTCGGTGTACGCCCGCAACAGGTCGAAGCGGCCGTCGCTCTACTGGATGAGGGCTCCACGGTGCCCTTCATCGCCCGTTACCGTAAAGAAGTGACCGGCAGCCTCGACGACATCCAGCTGCGTCACCTGGAAGAGCGCCTGCGCTACCTGCGAGAACTCGACGAACGGCGTATCAGCATCCTCGCCAGCATCGAGGAACAGGGCAAGCTGACCCCTCAGCTTGAACGCGACATCAAGCTCGCCGACACCAAGACCCGCCTCGAAGACCTGTACCTGCCGTACAAGCAGAAGCGCCGCACCAAGGGCCAGATCGCCCTGGAAGCCGGCCTCGGCGAGCTGGCCGACGGCCTGTTCAACGACCCGTCGCTGACCCCGGACACCGAAGCCGCGCGCTTCATCGACGCAGAAAAAGGCGTCGCCGACGTCAAGGCCGCCCTCGAAGGCGCCAAGTACATCCTCATGGAGCGCTTCGCCGAAGACGCCAGCCTGCTGGAAAAACTGCGCACCTACCTGAAGCAGGAATCCATCCTCAGCGCCCGCGTGATCGCCGGCAAAGAGGAAGAAGGCGCCAAGTTCCGCGATTACTTCGAACACGACGAACCGCTCAAGAGCATGCCGTCCCACCGTGCGCTGGCGATTTTCCGCGGGCGCAACGAAGGTATTCTCAGCTCCGCGCTGAAAGTCGGCGACGAGCTGCCGGGCACCATGCACCCGTGCGAAGGCATGATCGGTCAACAATTCGGCATCCAGAATCAGAATCGTCCTGCGGATAAGTGGCTCGGTGAAGTGGTGCGCTGGACCTGGAAGGTCAAGCTCTACACCCACCTCGAAACCGACCTGCTCGGAGAGTTGCGCGACGGCGCCGAAACCGAGGCGATCAACGTGTTCGCCCACAACCTGCACGACCTGCTGCTGGCCGCACCGGCCGGCCCGCGTGCCACCCTGGGCCTCGACCCGGGCCTGCGCACCGGCTGCAAGGTCGCGGTGGTCGACTCCACCGGCAAGCTGCTGGACCACGCCACCGTGTACCCGCACGTGCCACACAATAAGTGGGACCAGACCCTGGCGATCCTCGCAGCGCTGTGCGCCAAGCACGCCGTGGACCTGATCGCCATCGGCAACGGCACCGCCAGCCGCGAGACCGACAAGCTGGCCGCCGAACTGATCAAGAAATACCCCGCCATGAAGATGACCAAGGTCATGGTCTCCGAGGCCGGCGCTTCGGTGTACTCGGCGTCGGAACTGGCCTCCAAGGAATTCCCGGACCTCGACGTGTCGATCCGTGGCGCGGTGTCCATTGCCCGCCGCTTGCAGGACCCGCTGGCCGAACTGGTGAAGATCGACCCGAAATCCATCGGCGTCGGCCAGTACCAGCACGACGTGTCGCAGCTGAAACTGGCGCGCGGCCTGGATGCGGTGGTGGAAGACTGCGTAAACAAGGTCGGCGTGGATGTAAACACGGCCTCCGTCGCCCTGCTGGCGCGTATCTCCGGCCTGAACAGCACCCTGGCGCAGAACATCGTTACCCACCGTGACGAAAACGGCGCCTTCAAAACCCGCGCCGCGCTGAAAAAAGTCGCTCGTCTGGGTGAGAAAACCTTCGAACAAGCCGCAGGCTTCCTACGCGTCATGAACGGCGACAACCCACTGGATTCGTCCGCTGTCCACCCGGAAGCCTACCCGCTGGTGCAACGCATCGCCGCCGAAACCGACCGCGACATCCGCTCGCTGATCGGCGACGCCGCGTTCCTCAAGCGCCTGGACCCGAAGAAGTACACCGATGAAACCTTCGGCGTACCGACCATCACCGACATCCTGCAAGAGCTGGAAAAACCTGGCCGCGACCCGCGTCCCGAGTTCAAGACCGCCGAGTTCCAGGACGGCGTCGAAGACCTCAAGGACCTCGAGCTGGGCATGATCCTCGAAGGCGTGGTGACCAACGTGACCAACTTCGGCGCGTTTGTGGATATCGGCGTGCATCAGGACGGTTTGGTGCATATCTCTGCGCTTTCGGAGAAATTCATCAAGGACCCGCGTGAGGCGGTGAAAGCCGGTGACGTGGTCAAGGTCAAGGTCATGGAAGTCGATATCCCGCGCAAACGCGTCGGCCTGTCGATGCGCATGAGCGACACCCCTGGCGAGAAAATCGACGGTGCCCGTGGCGCCCGTCCAGGCTCGGCGCCGCGCCAGTCGCAGAACCGCTCGGAAAACACCGCGCCGCGCAAGGAAACCGCGACCGCCGCACCAAGCAACAACGCCATGGCCTCGCTGTTCGCCAACGCCAAGCAGTTGAAGAAACGCTGATGGAAATCCCGGCCGGGTTGACCCAGAGCGCGTTCAGCGAACTGATCGGCTGCCGCCTGCAACGCCTTGAAGAAGGCGTTGCCGAGGTGGCCCTGACCCTGGAGCCGCACCTGCGCAACCGCGCGGGCAAGCTCCACGGCGGGGCGATTTTCAGCCTGGTGGACATTACGATGGGGCTGGCCTGTTCCAGCACCCATGGTTTCGACCAGCAGAGCGCGACCATCGAATGCAAGATCAACTACATCCGCGCCGTCGAAGACGGTGACGTGCTGTGCACCGGCCGGGTGATTCATGCTGGCCGACGCACCCTGGTGGTCGAGGCGGATGTGTACCAGGACGACAAACTGGTCGCAAAAGCACAAGGCACCTTCGCTGTCCTATAGCTCCCCACCCTCGATTTGAGTTAATTTCGGCGCTGCACTAAACAGCGTCGGAATTTTCTTGCTGCGCTATAGCCAAATTCATGGAGTGAAGTCGGCTTTTTCAGAGCGGGTCAAATCGACTCTAGACCAGGCGATCACGCCAGTTTTAACTTCACCCTTGTAGACCGTCCTGCCCACCCCCATATTGGGGCGACTGACGCGTGAAGGAATCCAACTTGAGCGAACTTCTCAACCGCCGCCTGGCTTTGCTCGGCAAGCGCGAACACCTCTCCCTGCTAGAGCAGTGCTTGCACGGCATCGAGCGCGAATGCCTGCGCGTCACCGGCGAAGGCCGCCTGGCACAAACGCCGCACCCCGAAGCCCTGGGCGCCGCGTTGACCCACGAACAGATCACCACCGACTACTCGGAATCGTTGCTGGAGTTCATCACTCCCGCCCTGCCAGACCCGGCCGATACCCTGAGCAGCCTGGACAAGATCCATCGCTTTGCCTACACCAAGCTCGGCAGCGAATACCTGTGGAGCCCCTCGATGCCGTGCCCGCTGCCGGCCGAGGAAGACATTCCGATTGCCTACTACGGCACGTCCAATATCGGGCAGCTCAAGTACGTGTACCGCAAGGGCCTGGCCCTGCGTTACGGCAAGACCATGCAGTGCATCGCCGGCATCCACTACAACTTCTCCCTGCCGGAACAGTTGTGGCCGTTGCTCAAGGAGACTGAAGGATTTGTCGGCACCGACCGCGATTACCAGTCCACGGCCTACATCGCCCTGATCCGCAATTTCCGCCGCTACAGCTGGCTGCTGATGTACCTGTTTGGTGCGTCGCCGGCCCTGGACGCCGGCTTCCTGCGCGGTCGCTCGCACCAGCTCGAAGTGCTGGACGCCGACACCCTGTACCTGCCGTACGCCACCAGCCTGCGCATGAGCGACCTGGGTTACCAGAGCAATGCCCAGGCCGGTCTTACGCCGTGCTACAACGATTTGAGCAGCTACACCGACAGCCTGCGCGAAGCGGTGGCAACGCCCTACGCGCCGTACGTCGAAATCGGCACGCACAAGGACGGTGAATGGGTGCAGCTCAACACCAACATCCTGCAGATCGAAAACGAGTACTACTCCAACATCCGCCCCAAACGTGTGACCTACACCGGCGAGCGGCCGATCCAGGCGCTGATGGCCCGTGGCATCCAGTACATCGAAGTGCGCTGCCTGGACATCAACCCGTTCCTGCCGATGGGCATCGACCTGCCGGAGTCGCGTTTCCTCGACGCCTTCCTGCTGTACTGCGCGCTGAATGACAGCCCGCTGTTCGCCAGCAACGAGTGCGGCAACGCCACGTCCAACTTCCTCAGCGTGGTCAAGGAAGGTCGCCGTCCAGGCCTGCAATTGCAGCGCGACGGCCAGCCTGTGGGCATGAAGGAATGGGCCACCGAGTTGCTGGAGAAGATCGCCCCGCTGGCCGCTTTGCTCGATGAGAGCCACGGCATCAACGAACACAGCCAGGCCCTGGACGCCCAGCTGGCGAAGGTCCAGGACCCGTCCCTGACCCCGTCGGCCCAGGTGTTGGCGGCGATGGCCGAGCGCAAAGAGAGCTTTGCGCAGTTTTCCCTGCACCAGAGCCAGGTGCATGCCGAGCATTTCCGCAGCGAACCGCTACCGGCTGCAGAGCAAGCGCACTTTGAAGAACTGGCCAGCAAGTCGCTGGCACAGCAGGCGGAGTTGGAGCAGAACGAAGTGGGCGACTTTGATGTGTTTGTGGGCTCGTACCAGGCCAGCATTTTGGCAATCAGTAACTAAAACAGAACCCGGCCCCCTCTGTGGAGCCTGGCTTGTGTGGGAGCTGGCTTGCCTGCGATAGCGGTGTATCAGTTGGCATCTGTGCTACTGACCTACCGCTATCGCAGGCAAGCCAGCTCCCACATTTGCCTGCGCCAGACTGAAGATCTGGCTCCACGCTTCTCCTCATAAGCTAATTCGAAAATGTTATTTATTTTCGAGTTCTTAGATCATTTAGTCTCCTCACACGCCGACCCTCGGCCGCCTGATTGAGGAGCTTCCCCTTGAAACGATTGACCCCTCTGCGCCTCTTGGCCGCATTGTCCCTGGCCGGTGCCAGCCTGTTTGCCCAGGCGGCGGATGTGACCATCGCTTACCAGACCACCGTGGACCCGGCCAAAGTCGCCCAGGCCGACGGCGCGTATGAAAAAGCCACCAACGCCAAGATCGACTGGCGCAAATTCGACAATGGCGCCGACATCATCGCGGCCATTGCTTCCGGCGACGTGCAGATCGGCTACCTCGGTTCCAGCCCGCTGACCGCTGCCATCACCCGCAAAGTGCCGGCGGAAACCTTCCTCGTCGCCACCCAGATCGGCGGCGCCGAAGCCCTGGTGGCGCGCAATGGTTCGGGGATCAACGGCCCGCAGGACCTGATCGGCAAGAAAATCGCCGTGCCCTTTGTGTCCACCGGCCACTACAGCCTGCTGGCCGCGCTGAAGCACTGGAACATCGACCCGTCGAAAGTGACCATCCTCAACCTCGCGCCACCGGCGATCATCGCCGCCTGGAAGCGTGGTGATATCGACGCCACTTACGTATGGGACCCAGCCCTCGGCGTGGCCAAGGAAAACGGCAAGGTGCTGATCACCTCCGGCGAACTGGCCAAGTTTGGCGCACCGACCTTCGATGCCTGGATCGTGCGTAAGGACTTCGCCGCCAAGCACCCGGAAATCGTCACGGCTTTCGCCAAAGTCACCCTGGATGCCTACGCCGCCTACCGCAAAGACCCACAAGCCTGGATCGCCGACAAAGGCAACGTCGACAAGCTGGTGAAACTCTCCGGCGCCAAGGCCAGCGATATACCGCTGCTGCTGCAAGGCAACGTCTACCCGCTGGCCGCCGACCAGGTAACCCTGCTGGGCGCACCGACCACCAAGGCGGTGACCGACACTGCCGCGTTCCTCAAGGAACAAGGCAAGGTTGACGCCGTACTGCCGGACTACGCCCCTTACGTCAGCGCCAAGTTCATTACCAACTGATCAGGAGTTCATCGCGATGGCCTTGCTACAACTGGAGCGCATCAGCGCACAGTACCCAGGCGCCACAGAACCGGTACTGTCTGACATCTCAATCGACCTGGGGCCCCAGCAATTGCTGGTGGCCCTCGGCCCGTCCGGCAGTGGCAAGACTTCGCTGTTGAACCTGATCGCCGGCTTTGTCGAACCCTCTGCCGGGCGCATCACCCTTGATGGCGTGCCGGTCAAAGGCCCCAGCGCCGAACGCGGCGTGGTGTTCCAGGACGACGCCCTGCTGCCCTGGCAGGACGTGCTGGCCAATGTCGGCTTCGGCCTGGAACTGGCCGGCGTGCCCAAGGCGCAACGTGAAGTGCGCGCCCGGGAAATGCTCGCCCTGGTGGACCTGGCCGGTTTCGACAGCCGCCGTATCTGGCAGCTCTCTGGTGGCCAGAAGCAACGCGTCGGCCTCGCCCGTGCGCTGGCAGCCGACCCGCGCGTGCTGCTGATGGACGAACCCTTCGGCGCCCTCGATGCGTTCACTCGCGAACAGATGCAGGAGTTGCTCCTGCAAGTCTGGCGGCGCACGGCCAAGCCGGTGTTCCTGATTACCCACGACATCGAAGAGGCGGTCTTCCTCGCCACGGACTTGATCCTCCTGGCGCCCAACCCTGGGCAAATCGTCGAACGCCTGAGCCTGGACTTCGGCCAGCGCTACGCGGCCGGTGAATCGGCGCGGGCGATCAAGTCCGACCCGCGCTTTATCGAAACCCGCGAACACGTGCTGGGCAAAGTGTTCTCCCAACGGCAGGTGTCCGCATGAGCAGCTACGAACTCGCCGCCAAGCCGGCGGTGCACACCGTTATCCCAGTGCGTCGCAGCTTGAGCACGCGCTGGATCAGCGTGCTGACGCTGGTCGCGCTGTTGGCCATCTGGTGGGCCGTGACTGCCACCGGTCTGATCGAACCGCTGTTCCTGCCGCCGCCGTCCGCCGTGCTGCAAAAGGGCTGGCTGCTGGCGACCAGCGGCTATATGGATTCCACCCTGTGGCAGCATCTGGGCGCGAGCCTCAGCCGCATCGGCCTGGGCCTCGGCTTTGCCGTGCTGACCGCCGTGCCGGTGGGGATTGCCATCGGTTCCAACCGTATCGCCCGGGGCATTCTCGATCCGTTGATCGAGTTCTACCGGCCGATTCCGCCGCTGGCCTACCTGCCGTTGATCGTGATCTGGTGCGGCATTGGCGAGCTGTCCAAGGTGCTGCTGATCTACCTGGCGATCTTTGCGCCGATCGCCATCGCCACCGCGACCGGCGTGCGCACCGTTGACCCGGCCAAGCTGCGCGCGGCGCAGTCGCTGGGGGCAACCCGCGCCCAGTTGATCCGCCATGTGATTTTGCCGAGCGCCCTGCCCGATATCCTCACCGGCGTGCGCATTGGTTTGGGTGTGGGCTGGTCCACGTTGGTCGCCGCCGAATTGATCGCCGCCACCAGCGGCCTGGGCTTCATGGTGCAGTCGGCGGCGCAGTTCCTCGTCACCGACGTGGTGGTGCTGGGCATCCTGGTGATCGCCCTGATCGCCTTCGCCATGGAAATGGGCTTGCGTGCCCTGCAGCGTAAATTAGTGCCGTGGCATGGCCAGGCACATTGAGTGAGAACCGCATGAGCAGCCTGACCGTTACCCCCTTGAGCATCGCCCTCGGCGCCGAGATCCGTGGCGTCGATATCACCCAGCCGCTGAACCTCGAACAGCGCGACGCCATCGAACAGGCGTTGCTCACCCACTCGGTGCTGTTCTTCCGCGGCCAGGCCATCACCCCGCAACAGCAAGCGCGGTTCGCCGCGAATTTCGGCGACCTGCATATTCACCCGATCTACCCCAACGTGCCGGAACAGCCCGAAGTGCTGATCCTCGACACCGCCGTCACCGACGTGCGCGACAACGCCGTGTGGCACACCGACGTGACCTTCCTGCCCACCCCGGCGCTCGGCGCCGTGCTCAGCGCCAAGCTGCTGCCGGCGTTTGGCGGCGATACGTTGTGGGCCAGCGGGATTGCGGCGTACGAGGCATTGTCCGCGCCATTGCAGCGCTTGCTCGACGGGCTGACGGCTACACACGACTTCACCAAATCCTTTCCGCAGGAGCGCTTTGGCAACACTGCCGAAGACCTGGCGCGCTGGGAAGAAACCCGCAAGAAGAATCCACCGTTGTCCCACCCGGTGGTGCGTACGCATCCGGTGAGCGGACGCAAATCGTTGTTTGTCAGCGAAGGGTTCACCACCAAAATCAACGAACTTGAACCGACTGAAAGCGAGGCGATTCTCAAGCTGCTGTTCGCCCACGCCACACGGCCGGAGTTCACCATTCGCTGGCGCTGGCAGGAAAACGACGTAGCGTTCTGGGACAACCGCGTGACCCAGCATTACGCCGTGGATGATTACCGGCCGCAACGGCGGGTGATGCACCGGGCGACGATTTTGGGGGATGTTCCGTTCTGACGATCCGATGGGCGGGCTCGTCGAATCCCCAGGACAGCCGCTATGCTATCAATGATTTCATTGATAGCATGAGGACAGTCCCATGGCCAGCCTTACCATTCGTAATCTAGATGACAGCATCAAGGAACTCTTGCGCATCGAAGCCGCCCACAACGGGCACTCCATGGAAGAAGAAGCTCGTCTGATTTTGCGCAAGTCCTTGGTAACCGTCGGCAAGAGCCAAGGGCTGGGTAGCAGAATTCATGCGCGTTTTGCACAAGCAGGCGGCCTGGATCTGGACTTGCCCGAGCGCAATGCCCTCGTGAGGACGGTGGAGTTCGATGAATGATCGTTCTCGATACCAATGTCCTGTCTGAATTGATGCGAGCTACGCCCGCAGAAGCAGTGCTTCACTGGATTGACAACCAAGCCGCTGAAGCGCTGTTCATCACCGCAATTACGATGGCGGAAATTCTTCACGGCATCGAGCGCTTGCCTGACGGGAAACGCAAGCACAGTCTACAAACTCACGCGTTGGCGATGTTCGAAGACGACTTTGCTGAGCGCATCCTGCCATTCGATGCAGACGCGGCACTGCATTACTCGAAGCTGGTGACCACTCGCGAGAAATCCGGAAAACCCGTTGGATTGGCTGACGCACAGATAGCCGCAATCTGTCGTGCGCGACAAACAAAGCTGGCAACAAGAAACGTAAAAGATTTTGAAGGCACCGGGGTGAATATCATTAACCCGTGGGCCGCCTGATGAAGATCAAAATGTGGGAGCTGGCTTGCCTGCGATGACGGTGTATCAGCCAAAACTTCATCGACTGACACTCCGCATTCGCGAGCAAGCCCGCTCCCACATTGACCGCGTACTGCCTGCCGGTTACTCAGCGGTGGATGGTTTTTCCCACAGGTTGATTCCGCCCTCCTGGGCAAACCGGTCGATCTCCGCCAACTCTTCAGCGCTGAAGCTCAAGTTCTTCAACGCGCCGACGTTCTCGATGATCTGCTCCGGCCGACTGGCACCGATCAGTGCACTGGTCACCCGTGGATCACGCAGTGTCCACGCCAGCGCCAACTGCGCCAAACTCTGGCCACGACGCTGGGCGATTTCGTTCAGTGCACGCACGTGGGCGATGTTCGCTTCGGACAAGTGCTTGGCCTGCAACGAGCCGCCACCCGGACGATTCACCCGCGCATCCGCCGGTACGCCGTTGAGGTACTTGTCGGTCAGCAGCCCCTGGGCCAATGGCGTGAACGCAATCACCCCGGCGCCGAGTTCTTCGGTGGTGTCCAGCAGGTCTTTTTCCACCCAACGGTTGAGCAGGTTGTAGGCCGGCTGATGGATCAGCAGCGGCACTTTCCACTCTTTGAGCAAGGCGGCGATTTCGCGGGTTTTCACCCCGGAGTAGGACGAGATACCGATGTACAACGCCTTGCCCTGTTGCACGGCGGTGGCGAGGGCGCTGGCGGTTTCTTCCAGGGGGGTGTCGGCGTCAAAACGGTGGGAGTAGAAGATGTCCACGTAGTCGACGCCCAGGCGTTGCAGGCTCTGGTCCAGGCTCGCGAGGATGTATTTGCGCGAGCCGCCGCCCTGGCCGTAAGGGCCGGGCCACATGTCCCAGCCGGCCTTGCTGGAGATGATCAGCTCATCGCGGTAATGCTTGAAATCTTCGCGCAGCAAACGGCCGAAATTGATCTCGGCGCTGCCGTACGGCGGGCCGTAGTTGTTGGCCAGGTCGAAGTGGTTGATACCCAGGTCGAACGCGGTGCGCAGCAGGGCGCGCTGGGTGTCGATCGGGGTGCTGTCGCCAAAGTTGTGCCACAGGCCGAGGGACAGTGCAGGCAGCACCAATCCACTGCGGCCTACGCGGCGATACGGGATAGATTCATAGCGGTTTTCGGCAGCAATGTACGTCATCGAATCCTCTCTGGGCTTAGGGCAAATAAGGCCTGGGAATAACCTTATTCCCAGGCCTTTTAACCAGCTGAATCGCTTAAGTCTGCCCTTCCGTTTTACAGCAATTGCCTACCAGAGTGGAACGACGTAGCTGACATAAAAGCGGTTTTCATCCTGCACGGTGGCACCGGTAATGTCCGGGCTGGCGTGGGCATTTTTCCAGGTCACGCCGAGGCCCTTGAGGGTGCCGGTGGGCACTTGATACGCCACGGCCACGTTGCGCTCCCATTCGCTGGTGGTGCCTTGTGCGGTGCGGATGTCATCGCCGTGGGCATAGGCCGCCGAGAACGTCAGGCCAGGTACGCCGAGTTTGCCCAAGTCATATTTGTACTGCGCCAGCCAGGTGCGTTCGCCGGCGTGCTGGAATTTGTTCAACTGCATGTTGGTCAGTGCCGGCGTGTCGGCGCCTGAGCCAGGGCCTTGGCGGTTATTGCCGCTGTTCAGGCCGGAGTCGAGGTAGGGGAAGTCGCTTTCGCCGCTGTTTTTCTGGATGCCCAGGCCGACGGTGTGGCCGTCCAGGCTGTAGCTCTCCAGCAGGCTGGCGGTGGTCTGGTTGATACGCCCCTTGTTCACGCCGTCGCCGTAAAGGCCACTGGCGGCGTAGTCTTTTTCACCGTCGGCGTTACCGCCCACACCCAGGCTGCGGAACACGCGCACGTCGGTGTCCAGTGCGCCCACCGACAACGCGTCATGGCGCTTGGCGCCCACGAAGAACTGCTGGTAGTAATCCTCAAGGTTGGAGTACCAAAGGCTCACCGTGGTGTTCTGGATGCCGGTGTAGTCGGCGCCGCCGAACAGGAAGCGATCACTTTCCTTGGTCCCGCCGGCAGTGATCATGCCCTGGTCGCCGGTTTCGTTGCGGATCTTGGTCTTGAAGATATCGCCACCGGTGAAGGTGAAATCACTGAGGTCCTTGGACACCAGTTGCACACCGGTATTGGTCTGCTGGTACAGGCGCCCATCAGTGTTGGCCAGCACCGGGTTGTTGCCATACAGCGTGCCCACGCGCAGCTCATCCTTGGCGAAGCGCATCTTGAACGTCGGGCTGAGCACGCCGAACTGGTCGGCGGATTTGCCGTTGTCCAGCGGGAACATGCTGCCGGGGTAGCGGCTCTGGTGATCCTTGTCGTTGAGGTCGCCACCGGAATCCAGTTTCAACCCGTAGAACGCCTGCAAGTCGAGGCCAAAGCCCACCGGCCCTTCGGTGTAGCCGGACTTGAAGTTGAACTCGAAACCCTGGCCCCAATCACGAATGCTGTGGGCCTTGGCGTTGCTGTTCACCACATCGCGCCCTTGCTGGTTGAGATAGCGATTGAGCAGGGTCACATCGGCGTGGCTGTCATCGATAAAATCGGCATGGGCGGACAGCATAAAGCTCGCCATGGCGGCACCCACCATGGGGCTTAATAACGTCTTCATTGGTACCGGTCTCCGTCACTGTTCTGAAATGAAAGCGTCAAACGCTTCACACAATTAGGCGGTGGACAGATGACAGTTGCGCGTCAAAACCGGCGTGCGACGGATGAAATTAAATTCATGAAAGCCCTGTAGATCAGGGCTTTGCGAGGTTTTTGCGGGAGGGTTCCCCCTCCCACAAAATGCAGACTTCACACACCAGCTATCAGCGCACCAAATGCAGGAACTGCAAGTGCCGCTCGTACTGATCAAGGATGTCGTTGATGATCTGCTCCTTGGTGTAACCCACCAAGTCATAGTCCTGGCTACCCTCGGCCAAGTGCACTTCCGCCCGGTAGTAGCGGCGGTTGTTGAGCTCCTTGGAACCCATGCCGCCCCGCGCAAACGACGGCGTGAAGTAGCCGCGCATCTGCACCTGGTAGATGAACGGATGTTCCTCGCCATGGCCGATTTCCAGGCTGACACTGTCGTTGGACGGGTCGGGCTGCGTCGTCACATTCAGGCCTTTCTCGACAAACACCGCCGTCACTTCTTCAATCGCCGGGCGCACCGTCGATTCAAGGAAGCGATACACCTCATCCCGCGACGGGAAGTGCACGGCCTGGCTCAAGCGCTGGCGCCAACCGCCACGGCCCCTGCGCGAGGCCGACACCGGTGCCAGCGAATGCAGTTGCGCGATCTGCTTCTGGGATTCGAGGTAGAACGCCTTGTGCAGCCCCCACATCATCAACAGCAGGATCAGCGAGAACGGCAACGAGGTCAGCACCACTGCGGACTTCAGCGAATCGATGCTGCCGGCAAACAGCAGCGCACTGGTGACCAACCCGGTCATCACGCCCCAGAACACCCGCAGCCATTTCGGCCCGTCTTCATCGGCGTTGCCACCCTTGGACGACAGCGTGGACAGCACCACGGTGCCGGAGTCGGCCGAGGTGACGAAGAACACAAAGCTGATAAACACCGTGACCGCAATCACAGTCTTGCTCCACGGGTAGGTTTCCAGCAGCAGGTAGAGGCTCATCGACGGGTTGTCGATGGCCGACTGGCCAAGCGCGGCCATGCCGTGGTTAAGCACCTGGTCGATGGCGCTGTTGCCGAAAATCGACATCCACGCCAGGGTGAAACCCAGCGGGATCAGCAGCACGCCAAACACGAATTCACGGATGGTACGGCCACGGGAAATACGCGCGATAAACAGGCCCACGAACGGCGACCATGCGATCCACCAGGCCCAGTAGAACACCGTCCAACCGCCCAGCCAGTCGCTGGGTTTGTCGTAGGCGTACACGTCGAAACTCTTGGTCGGCAAGGCGCCCAGGTAGTCGCCTAGGTTCTGGATCAGGGTGTTGAGCAAATGCTGGGTGGGCCCGGCGAACAACACAAACAGCAGCAGCGCGCAGGCCAGCAGCATGTTGATGTCGGACATTACCCGCACGCCCTTATCGACACCGGCCACCGCGACAATAATCGCCGCGCCCATCATCAGGGTGATCAGGCCGACCTGGATCCACTGCGTGTGGGCAATGCCAAACAAGTAGTCCAACCCGGAGTTGAGGTGCAACACCCCAAAGCCCATGTCCGCGCCCAGGCCGAACACCGTGGCGATGATGCCGAAGCCATCCACCGCGTAACCGATGGGGCCGTTGATGCGCTTGCCGATCAGCGGGTACAGCGCCGAACGCAACGCCAGCGGCAGGTTATGCCGGTAGGCGAAATACGCCAGGGCCATGCCGACAAACGCGAACACGCCCCAGCCGTGCAGGCCCCAGTGCAAGAACAGGATCTGCATGGCCTGGCGCGCAGCGTCGGCGTTCATCGGCGCGCCTTGGGGCGGTTGCACCAGGTGCGTCAGCGGCTCGGATACGCAGAAGAAAAACAGCGTGATGCTGATCCCGGCGGCGAACAGCATGCCGGCCCAGGACAGGTAACTGAATTCGGGCTCGTCGTGGTCGGCACCGAGTTTTATCTTGCCGTAGCCCGATAACGCGGTGACCACCACGAAGACCAGATACAGGGTCATCGCCAGCATGTAGTACCAGCCGACCGTATTGGCCGCCCAGTTTTGCGCGGCCAGCAGCCAGGCACCGGCCTGTTGTGGGATCGCGATGACAATCAAGCCGAACAGCAGGATGAACGTGGCGGCGAAGTAGAAAACCGGCGCATTCATGCGCACCAGGCCGCTGGGTGGGGTGGACGATGCACTCATGAACGATGCACCCCGAGGGTGAGGGATGTGGCTGTAAAAAACGGACTCAGCAAAGGTAAGCCTCCTGTTGTGAGCGGGCAGCGAACCACCGGGTTTAACTTGAACGAGCATTCAAGTTAAACATGGATAGGCAGTTTTGGACTAATCCCAGGGCCGAGCGGTAGGCAATTCCTACACTAGCTCAAGGATGGGTATGACGGACGGGGATGGCAAATCGTTCAGCGACTTGGGGGTGAAATACACAAAACATGTGGGAGCTGCCTTGCCTGCGATAGCGGTCAATCAGCTAGCACTATGCTGACTGATCCACCGCTATCGCAGGCAAGCCAGCTCCCACATTGAGTCTGTGTTCGACTTACTTTTGCGTACCATCATCATGTTGCAGATTGGCCTGGGTGATATTCGCCCCGCTCGGTACGCTGCGGGTCAGCCACACGTTGCCGCCGATGGTCGAGCCCTGGCCGATGGTGATGCGCCCCAAAATCGTCGCCCCGGCGTAGATCACCACGTCATCCTCGACAATCGGGTGGCGTGGGTGGCCTTTTTGCAATTGCCCATCTTCATCGGCCGGGAAGCGTTTGGCGCCCAGCGTTACGGCCTGGTAGATACGCACGCGCTCGCCGATGATCGCGGTTTCGCCGATCACCACGCCGGTCCCATGGTCGATAAAAAAGCTCGGGCCGATCTGCGCGCCGGGGTGGATATCGATCCCCGTCGCCGAATGGGCGATTTCCGCACTGATGCGCGCCAACAGCGGCAACCCGGCGCGGTACAGGTGATGCGCCAGACGATGGTGAATCACCGCGAGGATGCCGGGGTAGCACAGCAGCACTTCGTCCACGCTGCGCGCGGCCGGGTCACCGTGGTAGGCGGCCAGCACGTCGGTGTCCAGCAGGCTGCGCAGGGACGGCAAGGCCAGGGCAAAATCCTGGATCAGGCGGATGGCATGGGCGTCCACGCTACCGTCATCTTGGCCGCTCTGGCGGGCGGCGTAGCGCAGTTCCAGGCGGGCCTGGGCCAGCAGGGCATTGAGCGCGACATCGAGCGTATGGCCGACGTAGAAGTCTTCACTTTCCTCACGCAAATCCACCGGCCCCAGGCGCATGGGGAACAGCGCACCGCACAGCGACTCAAGGATCTGCGCCACCGCCTCGCGCGATGGCAACTCGCGCCCGCCATGTTCGCCGCTCAGGCGGCCATTGCGCGTTCGCCACTGGTCCCGGGCGCCGCGCAACTGGCTGACGATGGTCTGTAACTGCCAATGACTGGAACGCTCACTCACGGTATTCACTCCTGACGAAATGGCCATCACTTTACGGTATGCAGGCGGGCCGCCCTTAAGAACCAATGGTGCGATGCTAAGAACCATCAGGCATAAGCAGATTGGCGGTTGCCCGATGAAAAGTGCCTGCCTATAGTCGCCCCATCACTTAGCCACCGTGCGCAGCCATGATCAAACAACAGCTGGACCGCTTTAACCGCCTGGAACTGCTGGGCGGCGCCACTGCCCTGGAAAAACTCGAACGGCTGTCGGCCTGGCTGGGCCGGGACATCTACGTCAAGCGCGACGACACCACGCCCCTGGCCATGGGCGGCAACAAGCTGCGCAAGCTCGAATACCTCGCCGCCGATGCCATCGCCCAAGGCGCCGACACCCTGGTGACGGCCGGCGCGATCCAGTCCAACCACGTGCGCCAAACTGCCGCGCTGGCGGCCAAGCTCGGCCTGGGTTGCGTCGCCCTGCTGGAAAACCCCACCGGCACCGACGACCCCAACTACCTGGGCAACGGCAACCGCCTGCTGCTGGAGTTGTTCGACGCCAAGGTCGAACTGGTCGAAAACCTCGACAACGCCGACGAGCAACTCCACGCCCTCGCCGAGCGCCTGCGCAGCAACGGCAAAAAGCCGTATCTGGTGCCCATCGGCGGCTCCAACGCCCTCGGCGCCCTCGGTTACGTGCGTGCCGGCCTGGAGCTGGCCGCGCAGATCGAAGACAGCGGAATCGAGTTCGCCGCCGTGGTCCTGGCCTCCGGCAGCGCCGGCACCCACAGCGGCCTGGCGCTGGCGTTGAGCGAAGTGCTGCCGGATTTACCGGTGATTGGCGTCACCGTCTCGCGCACCGACGAAGCCCAGCGCCCGAAAGTCGAAGGCCTGGCCGAACGCACCGCCGAGCTGCTCGGTGTGGCAATTCCCGAGGCATTCAAGGTGACCCTCTGGGACGAGTACTTCGCCCCACGCTATGGCGAGCCGAATGCCGGGACACTGGCGGCGATCAAGCTGGTGGCAAGCCAGGAAGGCCTGCTGCTGGACCCGGTCTACACTGGCAAGGCCATGGCCGGGTTGCTGGACGGCATCGGCCGCCAGCGGTTTGAGGATGGGCCGATCATTTTCCTGCATACCGGTGGGGCGCCGGCGCTATTTGCCTATAACGCCGCATTTAGCTGAAGGAACAGGGATCAACATGTGGGAGCTGGCTTGCCTGCGATAGCGGTGGGTCAGCTTGCTCATCTGTAACTGATAGACCGCCATCGCAGGCAAGCCAGCTCCCACATTAGATCGCCGCATATTTCCAAATAGAATATCAAATTATATTTATATTATTTTCAAGTCTTAAAAACCGGCTTTATCATCGCGCCGTAGGCGAAGACGCGCTACGCGCTTTAAGGCAGGATACGACTACTGCGTCACCTGCTTCGCTCAACATAAAAACACAGGGGCTCTTCATGACTATTTCCGTATTCCGTCGCACGCTGCTGGTAGGCACTTTGGGCCTGGCACTCGGCGCTGGCCTGATCGGCCAAGCCGTTGCCGGCGAGCAGTTGGACAACATCAAAAAAGCCGGCGAAATCAAGATCGGCCTGGAAGGCACCTACCCGCCGTTCAGCTTTGTCGATGAAAGCGGCAAGCTCAGCGGCTTCGAAGTGGAACTGTCCGAAGCCCTGGCCAAGGAGCTGGGCGTGAAGGTCAAGCTGCAAGCCACGCCATGGGACGGCATCCTCGCCGCCCTGGAGTCCAAGCGCCTGGACGCGGTGGTCAACCAAGTGACCATCTCCGAAGAGCGCAAGAAGAAGTACGACTTCTCCAAGCCGTACACCGTCTCCGGCATTCAAGCGCTGACCCTGGCGAAAAACGTCGACACCATCAAGACCGCCGACGACCTGGCCGGCAAGAAAGTCGGTGTGGGCCTGGGCACCAACTACGAACAATGGCTCAAGGACAATCAGCCTAAAGCCATCATCAAGACCTACAACGATGACCCAACCAAGTTCCAGGACCTGCGCATCGGCCGCACCGACGCGATCCTGATCGACCGTCTGGCCGCCCTCGAATACGCGAAGAAAGCCACCGACACTGCCGCTGCCGGCGCTGCGTTCTCGCGCCAGGAAGCCGGTGTTGCCCTGCGCAAAGGCGAGCCTGAACTGCTCGACGCCGTGAACAAGGCCCTCGACAAGCTGCGCGCCGACGGCACCTTGAAGAAGCTGTCCGAGAAGTACTTCGCCGCTGACGTCACTCAATAATGGAAGCAGGTTTCCAACTCGCGCTGGACTCCGCGCCCTTTCTGCTCAAGGGCGCGTATTACACGGTGATTCTCAGCCTCGGCGGGATGTTCTTCGGTTTGCTGCTGGGCTTCGGCCTGGCCTTGATGCGCTTGTCGCGCTTCAAGCTGTTGAGCTGGACCGCCCGAGTCTATGTGTCGTTCTTTCGCGGCACGCCCTTGCTGGTGCAGCTGTTTTTGATCTACTACGGCTTGCCGCAAGTGGGCATCGAGCTGGATCCGATCCCGGCGGCCATGATCGGCTTTTCGCTGAACATGGCCGCTTACGCCTGTGAAATCCTGCGCGCCGCCATCGCCTCCATCGAGCGCGGTCAGTGGGAAGCCGCGGCCAGTATCGGCATGACCCGCGCGCAGACCCTGCGCCGGGCCATCCTGCCGCAGGCCATGCGCACCGCATTGCCGCCACTGGGCAACAGCTTTATTTCGCTGGTCAAGGACACGGCGCTGGCCGCCACCATCCAGGTGCCCGAGCTGTTCCGCCAGGCGCAATTGGTCTCGGCACGCACCTTTGAAATCTTCACCATGTACCTGTCCGCCGCCCTGATCTACTGGATTCTGGCGAGCATCCTGGCGCATTTGCAAAATCGTCTGGAAGACCGGGTCAACCGGCATGACCTGGAGTCTTGACCCATGATCGTGGTTGAACAACTGACCAAACAATTCAAGGGCCAGGTGGTGCTCAACGGCATCGACCTGGAGGTCAAGGAAGGCGAAGTCATCGCCATCATCGGCCCCAGCGGCTCCGGCAAGACCACCTTTCTGCGCTGCCTGAATTTCCTCGAACAACCCACCAGCGGCCGGATCAAGGTGGGTGACATCGAGATCGACACCAGCAAGCCGATCAACCAGCAACAAGGCCTGGTAAGGCGCTTGCGCCAGCACGTGGGTTTTGTGTTCCAGAACTTCAACCTGTTCCCCCACCGCACCGCGCTAGAAAACGTCATCGAAGGCCCGATCGTGGTCAAGAAGATACCCCGCGACGCAGCTGTTGCCCTCGGGCGCAAGCTGCTGGAGCGGGTCGGTTTGGCGGGCAAGGAGGACTCATACCCGCGACGCCTCTCGGGTGGCCAGCAACAGCGCGTGGCGATTGCCCGGGCGCTGGCCATGGAGCCGGAAGTGATCCTGTTCGACGAACCCACCTCGGCGCTCGACCCGGAACTGGTCGGCGAAGTGCTGGCGACCATCCGCAGCCTGGCCGAAGAAAACCGCACCATGGTCATCGTCACGCACGAGATGAGCTTTGCGCGGGATGTGGCCAACCGGGTGATCTTCTTCGACAAGGGGGTGATCGTCGAGCAAGGCGAAGCCAAGGCGTTGTTCGCCAACCCCAAGGAAGAACGCACCAAACAGTTCCTGAGCAAATTCCTCGCGCACTGAGTGCCATGGACTTGTGTGAACTGGCTTTTGTGGGAGCTGGCTTGCCTGCGATGCAAACACCTCGGTGTTACAGGTAGACCGAGGTGATGCCATCGCAGGCAAGCCAGCTCCCACATCAACTGCGTTCCTACAGGGAATGCTCATTCCAGCCTATAAAACATCCCGCCATCCCCACCCGAAAATCCCCGCGCCAGTCGGACACTTCTGAATCTCCCCCAACCCGCCGTTTAGCCCTTTGCCGCCATTGACGCCTCTTGGCCAACCCTCTTATCTAGCGCCCTGAGGATTGGATCCTATCCCGGCTATTCACTGAATCGTTCTTTTCAGCCCCTGCCCGCACCCCGCGCAAAAGGCCGGAACGATTGCTGCTGGCTGCATCAAGGAGATTACTTATGACGCACACCCTGCTCACCGCGCCGACCCTGCCACAGGCCCTTCGGAACGGCATCAACGCCCTGGCTGCCGCGCAGCTGCAGGTCGATATCGCGCCCTATCCCGACATGGACGAAGGCGACCTGATCGAGCTGTTCTGGAACAACTGCTTTGCCGCCTCACGCCGGGTGACCGCCTGCAAGGTCGGCACGCCCACACACCTGCGGGTGCCGGAAAGCTTTGTGCAGGATGGCCCGGCCCAGGTTCATTACCAGGTCATGCAAGTCGGCCACGCCGCCGCCCGCTCGGCCGTGACGCAGGTGCGGGTGAAGACCAACTACCCGGGCGGCCAGCCCTCGCCGCTGTATTGCGACGAAAACCTGAACCTCGCCCCCGCCAGCCTGCCCGAGACCATTCGCCGCTACGGCGTCAATGCCAACCAGGTACGGCGCGGCGTTCCCCTGACCATCGAGCCCTACCTGAACATGACCAGCGGCGACGCCATCACCCTGCGCTGGGGCGATGTGCGCCTGGACCTGCCGAAGATCCGGGCCAAGGATATCGGCCTGCCTGTGCGGGTGTGGGTGCCTTCGGCGGTGATTGTCGAAGCCGGCGACGACAGCCGCCTGGACGTCACGTACTGCATCCTCGATCACGTCGGCAACAATTCGCGCTGGGCGCCGGCACGCACGTTGCGCATCGCCGCCGGGACGCCGACCCGCCCGGCCGGGACGGCGCTGATCTATCAGCCGCGCCCCCTGGGCTCGCCTTGCGAACCTGGGTGACAGACCTTCTATGCTTATTCCAAAAATCACGTTTATTTAAATATTTAACACGCTTAGGGTATATGCACCGGACCACCGGACATCTTTGATTTTTCTGTTTTCATTTCATTGAATGCGAGGTCGGTATGGTCAGAATTACCCCGGTGCACAACGCCAGGGCATTGCGTGCAGCCAAGGAGCGGCGCTGATGTCTAACTTGGCTCAAACACCCCCCCAGAGTGATCGGGACGTCGCCCCCCTGCTGTTGCCAGCCACCGTGCTGCGCAACGATGCAGAGGCGCTGGACGCGGCCCATGCGCTGGCCCAGGCGGCACGCCTGCAAGCCGCCCAGCGCGATCAGCAACGCAAGCTGCCATGGGCGCAGCTGGAACAGTTCACCCGCAGTGGCCTGGGCAGTATTTCCATTCCTCGTGAATACGGCGGCCCGCAGGTGTCTTTCGTGACCCTGGCCGACGTATTCGCCATCATCAGCGCAGCCGACCCGGCCCTCGGCCAGATCCCGCAAAACCATTTCGGCATCCTGCACCTGGTGCAGGGCGCGGCCACCGAGCGCCAGAAAAAACAGCTGTTCCAGAGCGTCCTCGACGGCTGGCGCATCGGCAATGGCGGCCCGGAACGCGGCACCAGGAACACCCTGGAACTCAAGGCGCGCATCACCGCCAAGGGCGACGGCTATGTGATCAGCGGCCAGAAGTTCTACTCCACCGGCGCGCTGTTCGCCCACTGGGTGGCAGTCAAGGCGCTCAACGACGACGGCAAGCAGGTCATGGCATTTGTGCGCCGTGGCACCGAAGGGCTGCGCATCGTTGACGATTGGTCGGGCTTCGGCCAACGCACCACCGCCAGCGGCACGGTATTGCTGGATCAAGTACCGGTGGACGCCGAGTTGGTAGTGGAAAACTGGCGCATCGGCGAAACCCCGAACATCCAGGGCGCCGTCTCGCAACTGATCCAGGCCGCCATCGACGCCGGCATCGCCCGCGGCGCCCTCGACGACACCATCGCCTTCGTGCGTGAACGTTCGCGCCCGTGGATCGACGCCAAGGTCGAACGCGCCAGCGATGACCTGTATGTGATCGCCGACATCGGCAAGCTGAAGATCGAACTGCACGCCGCCGAAGCGCTGTTGCGCAAGGCTGGCCACGTGCTGGACCAGGTCAGCGCCGCGCCGATCACCGCGCAGTCCGCCGCCCGTGCCTCGATTGCCGTGGCCGAAGCGAAAGTGCTGACCACCGAAGTGTCGCTGCTGGTCAGCGAAAAGCTCTTCGAATTGGCCGGCAGCCGCGCCACCCTCGCCGAGTTCAACCTCGACCGCCACTGGCGCAACGCCCGCGTGCACACCCTGCACGACCCGGTGCGCTGGAAGTATCACGCCATCGGCGCCTATCGACTGAACGGCACGTTGCCGGCTCGTCACTCCTGGATTTAACCGACCAGAACACTTCCTCTACAAGCTTCTGGAGCACATATGACTTTCTCTGCAAACGTCGCGGTTATCACCAGCGACGAACAAGCCCTTGTTGTCGCCAGCGACCTGGCCGAAGACTTCCGCCGCGACAGCGCCCAGCGCGACCGCGAACGCCGTCTGCCCTTGCCCGAACTGGACGTGTTTTCACGCTCCGGCTTGTGGGGTATCAGCGTGCCGAAAGAATACGGCGGCGCGGGCGTGTCCAACGTCACCCTGGCCAAGGTCATCGCGCTGATCGCCCAGGCGGATGCGTCTTTGGGCCAGATCCCGCAAAACCATTTCTACGCCCTCGAAGTGCTGCGCATAAACGGCACGCCAGCGCAGCAACAACGCCTGTACGCCGAGGTATTGGCCGGCCAGCGGTTCGGCAATGCCCTGGCCGAACTGGGCACCAAGACCGCCCACGACCGCGTCACCTCGATCACCCGCGACGGCGACGGTTTTCGCATCAGCGGCCGCAAGTTCTATTCCACCGGCGCGATCTACGCCCAACGCATCCCCACTTCGGTGGTGGATGAACACGGCGTGCAGCAACTGGCCTTTGTCCCGCGTGACAGCGACGGCCTGACAGTGATCGACGACTGGAGCGGCTTCGGCCAGCGCACCACCGGCAGCGGTTCGGTGGTGTTCGACAACGTGTGGGTCGCCGCCGCCGACGTGATCCCGTTCCAGAGCGCTTTCGAACGCCCGACCACCGTCGGCCCGCTGGCGCAGATCCTGCACGCCGCCATCGACACCGGCATCGCCCGCGCTGCGTTTGAGGATGCGCTGCATTTTGTGCGCACCAAGACCCGCCCGTGGATCGATTCCGGCAACGACAAGGCCAGCGAAGACCCGTTGACCCTGAAAAGCTTCGGCCACCTGAGCATCCGCCTGCACGCCAGCGAAGCTTTGCTTGAGCGCGCCGGCGAGTTCCTCGACCGCGCCCAGGCCGACAGCAACGCCGAGACCGTGGCGGCCGCCTCGATTGCAGTGGCCGAAGTGCGTGCCTTGAGCACCGAGATTTCCCTCGCCGCCGGCAGCACCCTGTTCGAACTGTCCGGCAGCCAGGCGACCCTGGCCGAGCACGGCCTCGACCGCCACTGGCGCAACGCCCGCGTGCACACCCTGCACGACCCGGTGCGCTGGAAGTACCACGCGGTGGGCAATTACTACCTCAACGATGCAAACCCGCCACTGCGGGGGACCATCTAAATGGCCAAGAAAAAAATCCTGCTCAATGCCTTCAACATGAACTGCATCGGGCACATCAACCACGGTATGTGGACCCACCCACGGGACACCTCGACCCAGTACAAGACCATCGAGTACTGGACCGAATTGGCGCAGATCCTGGAGCGCGGGCTGTTCGACGGGCTGTTCATCGCCGATATCGTCGGCGTGTACGACGTCTATCAAAATTCCATCGACGTGCCGCTCACAGAGTCGATCCAGCTGCCGGTGAATGACCCGTTGCTGTTGGTCTCGGCGATGGCGGCGGTGACGAAAAACCTCGGCTTCGGCCTCACCGCCAACCTCACCTACGAGCCGCCGTATCTGTTCGCGCGGCGCATATCCACGCTGGACCACCTGAGCCGTGGCCGTGTGGGTTGGAACATCGTCACCGGCTACCTCGACAGCGCCGCCAAGGCCATGGGCCTCACCGAACAGGTCGAGCATGACCGCCGCTACGACCAGGCCGACGAGTACCTGGAGGTGCTCTACAAACTCTGGGAAGGCAGCTGGGAAGACGACGCCGTGGCCAACGACCCGCAGGCGCGGGTGTATGCCCAACCGGGCAAGGTGCACAAGGTCGAGCACCACGGCGAGTTCTATCAGGTGGAGGGTTATCACCTGTGCGAGCCGTCGCCGCAGCGAACGCCGGTGCTGTTCCAGGCCGGCAGTTCGGATCGCGGTTTGCTGTTCGCCGGGCGGCACGCCGAGTGCGTGTTTATCAGCGGGCAGAACAAGACCGCGACCAAGATCCAGGTGGACAAGGTGCGCGCCAGCGCCGTCGAAGCTGGGCGTAACCCGGACGACATCAAGGTGTTCATGGGCCTCAACGTGATCGTTGGCGCCACCGAAGAGGCGGCCTGGGCCAAGCACGCCGAGTACCTGAGCTATGCCAGCGCGGAAGCCGGTGTGGCGCACTTCTCGGCGTCCACGGCGATTGATTTCTCGCAATACGAACTGGATGAACCGATCCAGTACGTGAAGAGCAACGCGATCCAGTCGGCCACCAAGAACCTGCAAAACAACGACTGGACCCGACGCAAATTGCTGGAGCAGCACGCCCTCGGTGGGCGCTATATCACCCTGGTCGGTTCGCCCGAACAGGTGGCGGATGAGTTGGAGTCGTGGATCAGCGAGACCGGGTTGGATGGGTTCAACCTGACGCGGATCGTCACGCCGGAAAGTTATGTGGATTTCATTGAGTTGGTGGTGCCGGAGTTGCAGAAGCGGGGGTCGTACAAGACCGCTTATGAGACCGGAACACTGAGGGAAAAAGTCTTCCACAACACCGCGCGCCTGCCCGAGCAACACACCGGTTCCAACTACCGACACTGATCAAAAATGTGAACAGAGAATGTGGGAGCTGGCTTGCCTGCGATAGCGGTGTGTCAGTCACCTGATTCATCTACTGACAGACCGCTATCGCAGGCAAGCCAGCTCCCACAGTGGACCTCCATTGTTTGTACCAATACCTTATGACTGGAAAATCATTATGAAAAAAACACTGCTCTCCCACCCAGTCAAAGCACTGGCCCTGGCCCTCGGCCTGTTCAGCTCGGCGGTCTTCGCCAACGACGCACCGCTGAAAGTCGGCACCACCGCCGCCTTCGCCATCCCCCTCGAAGCCGCCGTGGCCGAAGCCGGCAAGCAAGGCCTGAAAGTCGAGCTGGTGGAGTTCACCGACTGGATCGCACCCAACGTCAGCCTGGCCGCTGGCGACATCGACGTGAACTACTTCCAGCACATCCCGTTCCTGGAAAACGCCAAGGCCGCCGCCGGGTTTGACCTGGTGCCCTACGCACCGGGGATCATCAACAACGTCGGCCTGTATTCAAAGAAATTCAAAAGCATCAACGACCTGCCCCAAGGCGCCAGCGTGGCCATCGCCAACGACCCGATCAACAGCGGGCGCGGCCTGCAACTGCTGGCCAAGGCGGGTTTGATCACCCTCAAGCCGGGTGTGGGCTACAAGGCCACCGAAGAAGACATCGTCAGCAACCCGAAGAAGATCAAGATCCTGCAAGTCGAGGCCGTGCAACTGGTGCGCGCCTATGACGACGCCGATCTGGTGCAGGGCTACCCGGCCTATATCCGCCTGTCCAAGACCTTCGATGCCGAGTCGGCGTTGCTGTTCGACGGCCTCGACCACCCGGAATACGTGATCCAGTTCGTCACTCAGCCCAAGGGCACCACCGACCCACGCGTAATCAAGTTCGTCGATATCTACCAGCACTCGCCCGTGGTGCGCGCCGCGTTGGACAAGTCCCTGGGCAAGCTCTACCAAGTCGGCTGGGAAGCTAAAAAATGACCGCCGCCCACTCCCAACTGCGCGACCTGGGCACACCGCCCAGGGACGCCGAGCAGACCGAACTGCACCCGGACCTCAACCGCGCCCATGTGCGTTTCATCAACCTGGGCAAGAGCTACGACGGCAAGGTGCATGCCCTGCAAGGCATCGACCTGGCGATCCAGCGCGGTGAAGTGTTCGGCATCATCGGCCGCAGCGGCGCCGGTAAATCCTCGTTGATCCGCACCATCAACCGCCTGGAACAACCCAGCAGCGGGCGGGTGCTGATCGATCAGGTGGACATCGGCGACTACGACGAAGACCGCCTGGTGGCGCTGCGTCGGCGCATCGGCATGATCTTCCAGCACTTCAATCTGATGTCGGCCAAGACCGTGTGGCAGAACGTCGAGTTGCCGCTGAAAGTGGCCGGCGTGCCCAAGCCGCAACGCGAACAGAAGGTGCGCGAGCTGCTGGAACTGGTGGGCTTGCAGGACAAGCACAAGTCTTACCCGGCGCAGTTGTCCGGCGGGCAGAAACAGCGCGTGGGCATCGCCCGCTCGCTGGTGCACGACCCCGAGATTTTGCTGTGCGACGAGGCCACGTCGGCCCTCGACCCGGAGACCACCCAGTCGATCCTTGGCCTGCTGCGCGAGATCAACAAACGCCTGGGCCTGACCATCGTGCTGATTACCCATGAGATGGCGGTGATCCGCGAGATTTGCGACCGCGTGGTGGTGCTGGAACACGGTCACATCGTCGAGCAAGGCCCGGTGTGGCAGGTGTTTGGCGCCCCCCAGCATGAAGTCAGCAAAACCCTGCTGGCGCCCCTGCAACACGGCTTGCCGGAGGAACTGCAAAGCCGTTTGCAGGCCGTGCCAACATCGGCCGAGGCGGCGGTGGTGCTGCGCTTGCAGTTCACCGGCAGCGACACCGACGAACCTGACCTGGCCGCGCTGTTCAGCGCCCTCGGCGGGCGCGTGCGCTTGCTGCAAGGCGGCGTGGAGCGCATCCAGGGCCATGCCTTGGGGCAATTGCTGCTGGCAGTGAGTGGCTCGTTCCACAGCGCCGATGAGTTGCGCAAGCGCGCTGGCAATTGGGCACAACAGGCGGAGGTGCTGGGCTATGTGGTTTGATCGTTTATTGCAGGGCGCCATCGACACCTTGTTGATGGTCGGTGTGTCGTCGCTGATCGCGCTGCTGGTGGGGATTCCGCTGGCAGTGTTCCTGGTCACCAGCGACAAGGGCGGCATCTACCAGGCCCCGGCGCTGAACCGTGTGCTCGGGGCGTTCGTCAATCTGTTCCGCTCGATTCCGTTCTTGATCCTGATGGTGGCGTTGATCCCGTTCACCCGGCTGATCGTCGGCACCACCTACGGCGTGTGGGCGGCGGTGGTACCGCTGACCATCGCGGCCACGCCGTTCTTTGCGCGGATTGCCGAGGTGAGCTTGCGTGAGGTCGACCATGGCCTGATCGAAGCCGCCCAGGCCATGGGCTGCCGGCGCTGGCACATCATCTGGCACGTGCTGTTGCCGGAAGCGCTGCCGGGGATTGTCGGCGGGTTCACCATCACGTTGGTGACGATGATCAACTCCTCGGCCATGGCCGGTGCGATTGGCGCCGGTGGCTTGGGCGACATTGCCTACCGCTACGGCTATCAGCGCTTTGATACGCAGATCATGCTGACCGTGATCGTGCTGCTGGTGGTGCTGGTGGCGTTCATCCAGCTCGGCGGCGATCGGTTGGCGCGGGTGCTGAACAAGCGCTGAGGTATAGTCGGGGCATCTCCGCACTCGGTATCGCCCGCTATGTCCCTCAAGCCCGACGACCTCGACCAGATCACCTCCACCACCCTCGGCCACTACAACAAAGTGGCCGAGGACTTCCGTGCAGGCACCCGCGACCACGATGTGAGCCAGAACATCGACGCGCTGCTGCGCCACATCCACGGCACTGCACCGTTTACCGTACTGGATTTCGGCTGCGGCCCGGGTCGCGATTTGCAGACCTTCACGCGCATGGGGCATATCGCCGTGGGCCTGGACGGCTCGGAGCGTTTTGCGCAGATGGCGCGGGAAGACAGTGGGTGCGAGGTGTTGCAGCAAGACTTCCTCAAGCTGGACCTGTCGGCTGAACGCTTCGACGGGATCTTTGCCAACGCCGTGCTGTTTCATATCCCCAAGCAGGAATTGCCGCGCGTGCTCAAGCAGCTGCATGGGGCGTTGAAAGCCGGGGGCGTGTTGTTCAGTTCCAATCCTCGCGGGGAAAACCAGGAAGGTTGGAATGGGCCGCGATACGGCTCTTATCACGACCTTGAAGCGTGGCAGGCGTTGTTGGCCGAAGCCGGGTTTGTGGAGCTGGAGCATTACTACCGGCCGGCGGGGTTGCCGCGAGCGCAACAACCCTGGTTGGCCAGCGTCTGGCGCAAGCCGGATCTATCAGCGGGCCAGTGACAGGCCATCCACAAACACTTCGCGGATATCCTTCACCCCTGCGGCAAATACCAGTGCGGCATACGGCTCCTGCCAGGGCGCAAAACTGCGGGGGTCGAGCAACACCATGTCGGCGCGCTTGCCCACCCTGAGGCTGCCCACTTGGGCATCGATGCCCAACACCTCGGCACTGCCCAGGGTATGCAGGCGCAGCACTTCATAGGCCTGCATCGCCGCTGCACGCTGATGCACGGCGCGCACTTGGTACAACCCCATGCGCATGTTTTCAAAAGGATCGGCCCGGTCAGCGCTGGCTTCGCCGTCCACGCCCATGCCGACTTTCATGCCCGCCGCGCGATAAGCCAGTACATCCGCATTACCGGAGCCGAGCCGCCCGTTGGACATGGGGTTCCAGCTCATGCTCACGCCGGCGCGGACCGCGGCGGCAGTCAGCTCGGGCGTGGAGTGGATAAAGTGACCGAAGATCAGGCGCGGCCCGATGATGCCTGCCTGTTCGAGCAACGGATAACGCTCACGCTCTCCCGCTGACTCCACCACTGACTCCAGGTAATGCTGCTGATTGCCCAGTGAGAACTCGCGCATCAAGTCACCCTCAACCTGGGCCTGCCCGGGCGTGGCGCTGATAAACCCTGCATAACCCGCCAGCATGGTGCCCAGGTATCGTCCCGATTCTGGTTGCGCACCGGCCCACGCCAGGAATGCCGCCGTGCGTTCACGGGCCATGGCCGGCGTCCAGCTGTCGTTGATCGTGCGCACATTGAACCCATGCACCACACGCACCCCGGCATCCAGCGCACCGCGCAACTGCTGACGATCCACTTCGCCGCTGCGGTCGGCACCGGTGTAGGTGAAATTGAACACACTGGTGATGCCATTGCGCAGGTGCTGGGTAGCGCCGCGCCGGGTCAGTTGGTAGAGCTGTGCAGCGTCCAGTTTCGGCGCCTCGACCCCATACAGCTGGGCAATCCAGCCTTCGAGATTATCGTTGGCGGCAATACCGTAGAACGCGCTCTGCCACAGGTGGCTGTGCGCCGAGACAAACCCCGGCAACAACCACTGCCCCTGAGCATCAAGCCGACGCTGCACAACGAGCCCATCCGGCGGTTGGCCAGCCGCCAGGCCGCTGATGGCACCGTCCTGGCCCACCAGTAAATACCCCTTCACTGGCTGGGTCTGGCCCGGCTCCAGGGTGAGGATGTAGGCATTTTCGATCAACAGCCGTGGGTCGCCCTTTCGAGGTTCGTGCTGGCACGCAATGACAACCAGCAACCCAAGGGCCAGAAGCGCAGATTTCAGATACATGGAGGCACCCTCCCGTTTTTGACCGGCAAAGGTGGCCTCACTCACTGCAGAGGGGTGCCGGCGCGATACTGCGTTGTGTGGTCGCCTGCCTCGAACGCGGTAATGCTGTATCCCTCGAACGTGACGCCATCGATCTCACGGGACTGCGCAGAGAAGTTGGCGACCAGTCGAGTACCCTCGGCAAACGTGGTCTGTTGCACCTGCCGATCATCCGTCAGCCAGCGAAAGTCAGTCATGACCTGAGTCGCCAGCCGCTGATGCAAGGGGCGGAAGAATTGATCCTGGCGCTGTATCCCCGGCAAACGCTGTTTGAGTGTAGACGCGCTCAAGTGATACAGCGGCGGCACGTTGTAGAGCAACTGCGCCAGCTCATTCTGGACCCGCACATTGCTCAGCTTGAGGCTGTCGAACAGCCAGTGATGGGTGGTGATCACCGAACCATGGAACACCGCCTGATACAGCGGCAAACGCATGCTTGGCTCGAAATGGATCGTGCGAAACGGCTCGTTCAACGGCACCGGCTTGAAGAACACCGCAGGCTGCTCCGGCGGGTACCAGTTGCCCACGTAATACGGTGATTGCTTGTCCTGGGTCATCGCTTTATCCCCCCAGCCAATCACCGGCGTCTGCATGCCGTGGGCGAACAGGATGCCCTGGGCAGTGATTGCATTACCGTCTTCGGAACCGGCCGGCAACTGGCGTGCGGTGTTGAGCCAACGTGACGCATCGATATTGCCTTCGGCATTTTGCGCCTGGCTCATGGGGGCGCCGTCGCGGTAGCTGTCGAAGACCATGCCTGTGGCGTAGGCGTCGAGGAACCAGGCGTTGAAGCCGGCCTTGGCTTGCACCGCCTGTACCCGCGCCTCCAACAAGGGCCGCACACAACGTGGGTCGGTGTAGTGGCCCGATTGCTGGAAGCCGGTTTTCAGCTTGCCGGTTTGCAACACAATCGCGCAGTCACGATAGGCCCGAGTGCCAAGATGGGCGGTGGTCCAGTCGGGGTTTTCGCTGGCGGACAAGGCGGTCTCATAGGAATCGTAGGGCGCCATCAGGAAACCGGCGTCCACTCCGGTGCGAATCGCCTCGGGGTGCCAGAGGCCGCCTTCCCAGCCTTCGCCCAGGGTCACCAGCAAACGTGGCAGACCTGCACGGCTCAACGCTTGAATCGTTTGGTTGCCCCACGTGCCAGGGGTGTCACGCAGCGCTCCGGCAAATGTGCCGGCCAATTCACTGCGCAGCTCGCCATAGCGTGCAGCGAGGCGCGTCATGTCGGGCTCGTCCACCTGCCAGCTCTGCCGGGCTTTTTTGTTGATCGCTGCGTTGAGCCCACGCAGCAACACCGTCTGTTCGTAGCGATTGAGCGGCGTGGCCTGGGCCAAGACGTTTGTCGCTTCCTTGTCCAGCAGACCCTTGAGTTCATGGGTGCGCAGCCGCTTGAGCAGCAGCGGCCAGTCCTGCACATCTTGCGCAGCCAACAGATCATTGCCCCACAGATAAACGTGGCTGGCCCCCAGCAATTTCCCGCCCTCGGGTGTCTGCTGCAACTTATCCACAAGCGGCTCATAACGGCCCTGCTCAACCAGCCACTGGCGATAGCGTTTGGCACCGGCCAAGGGGTCGGCATCGCCCAAATGCAGCAACAGGGTCATGGGCGCGGCGGGATCAAGTGCGGTGAACTCATGGGTCACCGACAACGCCTGGTCCGCCTGCCAATGCAAGTGGTTGTTGTGGGGGTTGGTCAGCAACCAGTTCAAGGTGAAGCGGCCGTGGTCCATGCCCCACAACGGCAGGCTGAGATCCTGGGTGGTGTTGATGTCGCCCTGATCGAGTAGAAAGGCTTTCCACACGGCATTGTCGGCGGGCACGTAATGCCCTTCGGCCAACGGCCAGATCAAGCCCTTGCCAAAGGCGCTGGCGGGTTGTTGAAGGATCGGTAATTCACCCGGTTCGCGCGCGGTGATGGCGAATGTCAGGTCACGTTGCGCAAGGCTTGCCGTCACGCGCAAGGCGCCCCACTGCCAACTGGCTTGCTGGGCGTCCTGCGCGAGCTGGCTGACGGCGCGTGCGGCAACGCCGCTGGAGGCCTGCACTGGCGCCTGGCCGTTGGGCGTAACGCGGATGGCGAGGGTGGCGGGGTCGAGTTCGACGCGCCACAGCGGGTTTTCGAGGACGGTGCTGGCCAGGGCGAGCGGGGAGATGAGGAATGTGCAGAGCAGTAAGAAATGACGATGCCAGTTCATAGCGTTCGACCGGGTGGGGTGGAGGTCGGGAGGGTAGAACACTGCGCTGCCTGACATGGCAGTGATAGATATTTCAGGAGGTTTCCCACAGCCCCTCAGCCCTGTGGAGATCCAACTGTGGGAGCGGGCTTGCCCGCGATTGCGGTGGGTCAGCCACTAAATTGTTGACTGACAGACTGCTATCGCGGGCAAGCCCGCTCCCACATTTTCTAACCTCATTCGGCCTGTTGCTCAGCCTTTGGTTCGCGGATCTTGTACCAAGCCACATACAGCGCCGGCAGGAACAACAACGTCAACAACGTGGCAATGATGATCCCGCCAATCATCGCGTACGCCATCGGCCCCCAGAACACTTCGCGGGCGATGGGGATCATGCCCAGGCTCGCCGCTGCCGCCGTCAGCAGGATCGGTCGTCGGCGGTGCTCGGTGGCTTGCACCACCGCATCCCACGGTGAATAACCGGCCACTTCGTACTCGTCGATCTGCGTCACCAGGATCACCGAGTTGCGGATGATGATGCCGATCAGCGCGAGGATGCCAAGGATCGCCACAAAGCCCATGGGCGTGCCCGTGGGAATCAGCGCCAGGACCACGCCGATCAGCCCCAGCGGCGCGACGCTGGCCACCAGGAACATCTTCTGCACGCTGTGCAGCTGGATCATCAGGAACGTCGCCATCAGGAACAGCATCAGCGGCACCACGCTGGCAATCGGGCCCTGGGCCTTGCCGCTTTCTTCCACGGTGCCGCCGGTGGCGACCTTGTAGCCCACCGGCAAATCGGCGTTGAATTTGTCGATAGTCGGGGCCAGCTGTTTCACCAGATCCGTCGGCTGCATCTCATCGCGCACCGACGCCTTGATGGTGATGGTCGGCTTGCGGTCACGACGCCAGACCAGCGGCTGCTCCAGCTCATAACGCACCGTGGCAAACGCCAGCAGCGGGATCGACGTGCCGTTGGGCGTGACAATCTGCAAGTTCTGCAAGGTTTCCGGCGTGCCGCGCTCGGCGTCTTCGGCGCGGCCGACCACGTTGATCAGGTAGATATCGTCATGCACCTGGGTCACCGAGGCGCCGCTGACCACACTGTTCATCAACTGCGCGACGTCTTCCGACGACAACCCCAGTTGCCGCGCCTTGTCCTGGGCGATGTCCACCCGCAGCACTTTACCGGGCTCGTTCCAGTCGTAGATGATCTCGCCCAGGTGAGTGTTCTGGTCGAGCAACGTGGCCAGTTCGATGGCATGTTTGCGCACCTGGTCGATGTCCTTGCCGGACACCCGGTACTGGATCGGCCGCCCCACCGGCGGGCCCATTTCCAGCGGCTGCACATAGCTGCCGATGCCGACGAAGTCATCGCGCAGGCGCTTTTGCAGGCGCTTGATCAACTCGCCGCGTTCTTCCAGGCCTTTGCTGACGATCACCAGCTGTGCGTAGTAGGGGTTTTCCAGTTGCTGGTCCAGCGGCAGGTAGAAACGGATCGCGCCCTGGCCGATGTAGGTGCTCCAGCGCGCGATGTCCGGGTCGTCCTTGATGATCGCTTCGAGGCGGTCGACGGCCTTGCGCGTCTCGTTGATCGAGGCGTTTTGTGGCAGGTTCAGGTCGACGAGGATTTCCGGGCGGTCCGACGACGGGAAGAACTGGTTCTGCACGAACTGCATCGAGAACACCGACGCCACAAACAACGCCACGGTAATGCCGATGGCCCACCAGCGGTTGCGCATGGCCCAGAGCATGCCGCCGTTGAACGCACGACCGACCCGCCCAGGCTCCGCATCGTGGGGTTTGACCTTGGCGCTGAGGATATGCACGCCAATCACCGGCGCAAAGAGCACGGCCACCACCCACGACACCAGCATCGCCACGGCAATCACGGCGAACAGGGTGAAGGTGTATTCGCCCGCCGAGCTGGCGTTGAGGCCAATCGGCACGAAGCCGGCGACCGTGACCAAGGTGCCGGTGAGCATCGGGAACGCTGTGGAGGTATAGGCGTAGGTCGCCGCCTGTTCCTTGGTTTCGCCTTTTTCCAGGCGCGTGATCATCATCTCCACGGTGATCATGGCGTCGTCCACCAACAGGCCGAGGGCGATGATCAACGCGCCCAGCGACACGCGCTGCATGGTGATGCCGCTGTATTCCATGAACACGAATACCAGCGCCAGCACCAGCGGGATCGAGCACGCCACCACCAGCCCGGCACGCAGGCCGAGGCTGATAAAGCTCACCACCAGCACGATGATCACCGCTTCAAACAGCGCGCTGGTGAAGCCGCCGACGGCCTCTTCCACCACTTCCGCCTGGTCGGACACCTTGTGCACGCCAACGCCCACCGGCAGGTCGGCGGTCAGCTCGTCCATGCGCTCATGCAGGGCCTTGCCGAACGCCTGGATATTGCCGCCCTTCTGCATGGCAATGGCCAAGCCAATCGCCGGCGTGCCGTTGAAACGGAACATCGGCCGCGCCGGGTCGACGTAGCCACGGCTGATCTCGGCGATGTCTGCCAGCCGATAGAAACGGTCATTGAGCCGCAGGTTGACGTCGGCCAGGTCTTTTTCCGAGGCGAACTGCCCGGACGTGCGCACCGAAATCCGCTCCGGCCCGGCCTCGATCACCCCGGCGGGCGTCACCGCGTTCTGCGATTGCAGGCTTTGCACGACCTGGCGCTGATCAATGCCCAGCGCGGCCAGTTTGCGCGTGGAGAAGTTCAGGTAAATCACTTCATCCTGCTGGCCGATCATCTCGACCTTGCCCAGCCCCGGCACCGAGCGGATCTCGGCGCGCACCTGCTCCACGTAGTCGCGCAACTGGCGCATCGACAGGCCGTCGCCGGTAAAGGCGTACACCGAGCCAAACACGTCACCGAACTCATCGTTGAACGACGGCCCCTGCAACCCCTGGGGGAAGCTGCCGCGAATATCGTCGATCTTCTTGTGCACCAGGTACCAGATGTGGGGGATGTCCTTGGCGCTGGTGGTGTCCTTCAAGAACACAAACACCGTGGACTCACCGGGCCGGGTGTAGCTTTTCACGTAGTCGAGGGAGTCCAGCTCTTCGAGTTTTTTCTCGATGCGGTCGGTGACCTGCTTGAGGGTTTCTTCCTGGGTCGCACCGGGCCAGCGGGTCTGGATCACCATGGTCTTGATGGTGAAGGACGGATCTTCCTCGCGGCCCAGGTTCATGTAGGAAAACACGCCCATCAGCAGCGCGACGAACATCAGGTACCAGACGAAGGACTGATGCTTGAGGGCCCAGTCGGATAAGTTGAAGCTGCCTTTCATCGCGGGCTGTCCTCGTCGATTTTGACTGTCTGCCCGGGTTTCAGGCTGTTCACGCCGGCGGTGACGATGCGCTCGCCGGGTTTGACGCCGCCGTTGAGCACGGCGCTGCTGGCATCACGGCTGATGACGGTGATGTCACGCGGTTGCACGGTGCGGCTTTGGGTGTCGAGCAGCCAGATGCGGGTCTTGCCATCGAACTCCTGCAACGCGCTCAGGGGTACTTCGATGCGTGGCGCGATGGCGGTGCTCAAGGTCACGCTGATCGCCGTGCCCAGGCGGAACGCAGGCGGCGTCTCGGCCAAGGTCAGGCGCGCACGACGGGTGCGTGTGGCGCTTTGCGCCTGGGGTTCGATCTCGCGCACGATGGCGGTAGTGTGCACGCTCGGGTCGAGTTGCCCGGCGACCAGGAACACCACGTCAGGGGGCAGCCGCTCGGCCAGGCCGGCCGGCAGGTCGATCACCGCTTCCTTGATGTCCGGGCGGGCCAGGGTCACCACTTGCTGGCCGGCGCTGACCACCTGGCCGGCTTCGGCATTCCAGGCGGTGACGATGCCGGCGTGGTCGGTGCGCAGTTCGGCGTAGTTGAGCTGGTCCTTGGCCTGGTTGACCGCCGCCTGGGCCTGGTCCAGGGACGCCTGGGTGGTTTTCAGGTCGGTCTGGGCAATGTCCAGCTGGGCCTGGGCGCCGACGCCACGGTTGAACAGTTCCTGCTGGCGGCGCGCGTTGGCCTGGGCGTTGATGAATTGCGCCTGGACCTTGGCCAGGTCGCCCTGGGCCGCGCGCAGCTGGTTTTGCTGGTCGGTGGGGTCGAGCACCGCGAGCAAGGCGCCCTGCTCCACTTCGGCGCCCACATCCACCGCACGCCGGGCGATACGCCCGGGCACGCGGAAACCCAGGTTGCTTTCATAGCGCGCCTGGATCGTGCCGGCGAAGCGGCCGAGATTGGCCTGGTCCTCCGCTTTCACTTCCATGGACAACACCGGGCGCACTTGTTCGGGCGGCGCCTCTTCCTTGGAGCACGCCGCGAGCAACAGGCTGGCAGTGAGCAAAACCGTCAGGCGCTTCATGGCTGGGCTCCTGGTTGGGCAATCTCGACCAGCATGCCGGGGTGGAGCAATTGCCCACCGGCCACCACGACTTTTTCGCCGCCCTTGAGGCCCTCGCTGATGATGACTTTACCGGTGAGGTAACGCGCCACGCTGACCTTGTGCAGCTGCGCCTTGCCGTCGCCGTCGATCAACCACACGGCGGGCTCGTTGAGGTCTTTGGTCAGGGCCGACCAGGGCAGCTCGATGCTCGGCTTGGCCGGGCCATTGGCGGTGGCGCTGACCACCGAGCCCAGTCGCATGCCCTTGGGCAACGCCTCCAGGGCAATCTTCACCTGCACGGTGCCGGTGTTGGCAGCCACGGCCGGGGTGACTTCGCGGACCTTGCCTTGGGCCTTGATGCTGGGGTTATCCAGCAGGCTCACGGTAATCGGCGCGTCGGGCGGTGGCTCCACCAGCAGCGACTCGTAAACGTTGAACACCGCATCGCGTTCGCCATCCTGGGCCAGGCTGAAGATCGGCACGGTGGCCTGCACCACCTGGCCCACTTCGGCCTGGCGCGCAGTAATCACACCGGGGGCTTCGGCGATCAGCGCCGTGTAGCCGAGTTGCTCGCGGGCGTTGGCCAATTGCGCCTGGGCAGCGGCCAGGGCGCTTTGGCTGCTGCGCAGTGCGGCCTGGGCGGCGTCGTATTCGCTGCGGCTGGTGTAGCCCTTGGGCAGGAGTTTTTCCTGGCGCACAAAGGCCGCCGCCGTTTGCTTGACCCGTGCCTGTTCGGCCACGACCTGGGCCAGGGCGGAATCGACATTGGTCTGCAAATCCTTGGGATCGAGCTTGGCCAGCACTTGCTTGGCGCTGACGCGGTCACCCACATCGACCATGCGCTGGATGATCTTGCCGCCGACGCGAAAGGACAGGTCGGTTTGCACGCGGGCCTGGATGTCGCCGGTGAGGGTCACCGCCGCGGCGAAATCCGCCGGTTGCACGGTCTGCACAAAGACCCGTGAATGCTGCTTGGGCTCGGCCTTTTCCTGGCCACAACCGCTGAGCAGCGCCAGTAGGCCAAGTCCGAAAATACAGGTGCAAATACGACCGCCCATGCAGGCTCCTTTTGCGCGATGCGATATACCAAGTGTGTATGCGACTGTGAGCTTAGTTCAGGGTTCCTTATCTGCATGCAGGCTCCCATACTCCGAGGGTTCCCACACCGATTGAATGCCCATGCTCAAGACCCTCGCGGTGGCCAATTACCGCTCGATCAACCAATTGGTCGTGCCCCTGGACCGGCTGAACCTGATCACCGGCCCCAATGGCAGCGGCAAGTCCAACTTGTACCGCGCCTTGCGCCTGCTCGCCGAAACCGCCCAGGGCGGGGTGATCAATGCGCTGGCCCGTGAGGGCGGCCTGGATTCGACCTTCTGGGCCGGGCCAGAGACTATCAGCAAGCGCATGCGTGAGGGCGAGGTGCCGATACAAGCCACAACGCGCAACAGCGCCAAACGCCTGCGGCTCGGGTTCGCCGGCGAAGACTTCAGCTACGCCATCTCCATGGGGCTGCCTTCACCGGGTATCAGCTACTTTTACCTGGACCCCGAGATCAAAAAGGAATGCATCTGGGCCGGCCACCTCTATCGCCCGGCCAGCCTGCTGGTGCAGCGCTCCGGCCCCATGGTACGCGCCCGGGAGGGCCGCGCCTGGGATGTGCTGGCCCAACACACACCGACCTACCACAGCCTGTTCGATCAGGTCGGCAGCCTGCGTGGCTCGCCGGAGGTACTGATCCTGCGGGAAAACATCCGCGGTTGGCGTTTTTACGATCACTTTCGCAGCGATGTCGATGCCCCGGCGCGCCAGCCACAACTGGGCACGCGCACGCCGGTGCTGCACCACGACGGACGCGATCTGGCGGCAGCGTTGCAGACCATTCGCGAAATCGGCGACCACGAGGCTTTGCAGCGAGCGGTAAGCGACGCGTTCCCCGGCGCGCGCTTGAATATCGAGCCATTGGCGGGCGGGCGTTTTGCCCTTGAGTTCTACCAGGAAGGCTTGCTGCGGCCATTGTCGGCAGCGGAGTTATCGGACGGCACCTTGCGCTACCTGCTGCTGATCGCGGCGCTATTGACGCCACGGCCACCGACCATGATGGTGTTGAACGAGCCAGAAACCAGCCTGCATCCGGATCTGCTGCCGGCGTTAGCGCGCTTGATTATCCAGGTGTCCCGGCAGTGCCAGGTGTGGGTGGTGTCCCATGCCAGCCGCTTGATTGCGGCGTTGCAGCAGGATGAAGGGTGCAATTCAATTGTGCTGGAGAAGGTGTTGGGGGAGACGCGGATTGTGGGACAGGGGATTTTGGATGCGCCGGCGTGGCATTGGCCGCAATAGTGGGTGACTGGGAGGGCCTCATCGCGGGCAAGCCCGCTCCCACATTTGAACTGTGAATACCTTCAAATGTGGGAGCTGGCTTGCCTGCGATGGCTATTTCAGCCCTGCCACTTACCGCCTTCAACAATCACACTCTCAGGCTTGGTGTCATCGCTCAGCTCTTTACGCACATATTGGTCATACAGCTTGAGCAGGAACTTCTCCTCACCCAACTTCGCCAACTCGGCATTCACCCAGTCACGCAGTTCGATATTGCCCTTCTTCACCGCTGGCGCAATCGGTGCTTCATCACCGAGTTTCTCTTCCAGCACGCGGTAGCCCGGGTTCTGCTTGGCCCAGCTGAACAGCACCAGGTTGTCTTGCGCATAAGCATCACCACGGCCCGCCGACAGCGCTTGCAGCGACTCGGAGTTTTTCTCGAACTTGAGCAGTTTCCAGTCCGGATGGTTTTTGGTCAGCCAGATATCGGCGGTGGTGCCGGTGGTGACGATGGTGGTGCGCGTCGCCAGGTCATCCAGGCTTTTCACCACGCTGTCGTTGGGCACCAGGGCCTGCACCGCGACTTTCAGGTTGGGGTTGGTAAAGTCCACCGCTTCCTTGCGCTCTGGCGTCACGGTCATGTTGGCGAGGATCAGATCAACCTTGTCGCTTTGCAGGAACGGAATGCGGCTGGCCGGCTCGACGGCGACGAATTCGACTTTGTTTTCATCGCCCAGCAGGTCCTTGGCGAATTGGCGACCGATGTCGGTATCGAAGCCGACGTAGCGCCCGGCTTCGTTCACAAAGCCGAACGGCGGCTTGTCGGTGAACACGCCGACGATCAGCTTGTCGCGCGCCTTGATCTTATCGATGTAGCTCGCCGCAGCGGCGACGGGTTTGGCAGGCTCTTCGGCCTTTTTATCGCAGCCGGCCAATACAGCGACGGCCAACAGTGGCAGCAGTAGTTTTTTCATAGCAGCTCCAGTTCCTTGGTTTTCTTCGGCAGTGTTGAGACAAAGGAGAACTTCTCCAGGAACTGCTGCGCGCGTGCGGTCTGCGGGTTCGTAAAGAATGCCTCGGGGGTGTTGTGTTCGAGGATGCGACCGGCCTCCATAAACACCACGCGGTCGGCGACGGCGCGGGCGAAGGCCATTTCGTGGGTGACGATCAGCAGGGTCATGCCATCGCGGGCCAGGCCCTGGATCACTTCCAGCACTTCCTTGACCATTTCCGGGTCGAGGGCGGCGGTGACTTCGTCAAACAGCATGACTTGCGGGTTCATGCACAACGACCGGACGATGGCAATGCGTTGCTGTTGCCCGCCCGAGAGCTGGCGCGGGAAGGCGTCGCGCTTGTCGGCCAGACCGACGCGCTCCAGGAGTTTTTCGGCTTGCTCGCGGGCTTCGCGGGGTTCGCGTTTTTGCACTTTCAGCGGGCCGAGCAGGATGTTGTCGAGCACGCTCATGTGCGGAAACAGGTGGTAGCTCTGGAACACCATGCCGATGTCCTGGCGCACTTGGCGCCAGTCGGTGTGTTTATCCAGCAACTCTTTACCGGCGAAACGCAGGCTGCCGCTGTGGGCGACTTCCAGCCCGTTCAGGCAGCGCAGCAAGGTGCTTTTGCCACAGCCGCTGGGGCCGAGGATCACCACCACTTCGCCGCTTTGCACGCGCAGGTCGATGCCCTTGAGCACCTGCGCTTCGCCGAAATATTTATTGAAACCCTGGAACTCGATCAATGCACTCATGCTTGGGCCCAGCGCCGTTCCAGCACCTTGGAGGCGGCCGACAACGGGTAGCAGATAAAGAAGAAAAACAGGAACAGCACGCCGTAAATCAACACGGATTCGTAGGTGCGTTCGATGATTTGCTGGCCGACCTTGATCACGTCCACCACACCGATCAGCACCGCCAGGGAGCTGGTCTTGATGATGCGCGTGTAGACGTTGATGGTCGGCGGCGTCATGCGCTTGAGCGCCTGGGGCAGCAGCACGTAGCCGTACAATTGCGGGTCGGACAGGCCAATCGACAAGCCCGCCTCACGCTGGCCCCGGGGCAGCGAATGCAACGCGCCGCGCACCACTTCGCCGACTTCACTGGCGCCCCACAGCGACAGCACCAGCACCGCGCACCAGAAACTCGGGATGCTCAGGCCAAAGAAAATCGGCAGGCCGAAAAACAGCAGGTACAGCCACACCAGCACCGGGATCGCACGGAACAGCTCCAGGTACACCCGCAGCACCGCGTTGATCACTTTGTTATTCAAGGTGCGCAGCACGCCGTAGAGCACGCCACCGACGGTGCTGAAGGCGATGCTCAAGAAGGAAATCGACAGGGTTTGCGCAGCGCCCTTGCCCAGTTGCGGCAACGACACCCATAACAACTCAAGACCCGAACTGGCCATGCTGGAGCCTCCTTTCCAGGCGGCTGAGCAGCAGCGACAGCGGCAAGAACAGCAGCACACAGATCAGCGTCAGCACGGCGAGCATTTCGTAGGTCTTGTAGTACAGCGCGATGTAGCTCTTGGTGGTGTAGAGAATCTCCGGCACCGCCACGGCGGAAACCACGGTGGTTTCCTTGAGCAGGAAGATAAAGTTGGCGAACAGCGCCGGCAGGCTGAGGATGCCGGCCTGGGGCAGGATCACATGGCGCAGCAGCTGCCAGTCGGACAAGCCGATGGACTTGCCCGACTCGATCTGCGCCAGCGGCACCGCTTCCACACCGGCGCGCAGCACTTCGGTGAGGTAGGCGCCGCCGAGGAACGTCATGGTGATGATCGCCGCCCAGAACCCGGAGATATTGAAACCCAGGGCCGGCAGGGCGAAGTAGACGAAGAACAGTTGGATCAGCAGCGGTGTGTTGCGCGCCAATTCCACGTACAGCGCCACCAGGCGCGACAGGTACGGCGTGCGAAACACCAGCAGCGCGGCGTTGATCAGCGCCACCAGCAGCGAGGTGGCGATGGCGATCAGGCCCACTTGCAGCGTCACCCCCACGGCTTTCAGAAACGCCGGCAGGGTGGTGAGGATAAATGCGAAATCGAAGGTCATCGGCAGTCCAAAACACCGCAGGGGTAATGCGGCGTGCGCGGTTCGATCCGGCGTGGGTAACGTCGGGTAGCGCAGACTTTAAAGGTATAAAAACAAATATTTAAATACCTAAATAGCATATTGATATCACGCAAAAACCTAACTGCCGCAAACCCACACAAATCCCCTGTGGGAGCTGGCTTGCCTGCGATAGCGGTGTGTCAGATACAGATGTGCTGGCTGATACACCGCTATCGCAGGCAAGCCAGCTCCCACAGTTTTGACCGTATTCCAGGCCCAATAAAAAACGCCGACGCTGTAGAAGCCGTCGGCGTTGAAACCTTGAAGGGGGTTTTCAGCTACATCAGAACGCCGGCAATACCGCGCCGCTGTATTTCTTCTCGATGAAGGCTTTGACTTCCGGGCTGGTCAGGGCCTTGGACAGTTTCTGGATCGCATCGCTGTCCTTGTTGTCCGGGCGTGCCACCAGGTAGTTCACATAAGGAGAATCCGCACCTTCGATCAACAGCGCGTCTTTCGCTGGGTTCAGACCGGCTTCCAGGGCGTAGTTGGTGTTGATCAAGTCCAGGTCAACCTGGTCCAGCACGCGTGGCAACAGGGCCGATTCCAGCTCTTTGAACTTCAGGTTCTTCGGGTTGCTGGCGATGTCTTTCGGCGTAGCCAAGGCGTTTTTCGGGTCTTTCAGGGTGATCACACCCGCCTTTTGCAGCAGCAACAGGGCGCGGCCGCTGTTGGAGCCTTCGTTAGGGATGGCAACGGTGGCGCCATCTTTCAGCTCGGAGATGTTCTTGATCTTCTTCGAGTAGGCGCCGAACGGTTCAACGTGCACGCCGACCACGGTGGTCAGGTTGGTGCCTTTACCTTTGTTGAAGTTTTCCAGGTACGGCAGGGTCTGGAAGTAGTTGGCGTCCAGGCGCTTCTCGGCCACTTGTACGTTAGGTTGTACGTAGTCAGTGAAGACTTTGATCTGCAGGTCCACGCCTTCTTTGGCCAGGGTCGGCTTGATCAGCTCAAGGATCTCCGCGTGCGGGATCGGCGTGGCGGCAACCACCAGTTTCTCGTTGGCTTGGGCGAAGCTTGCAGTCAGGGCAGCCGCCAGCGCGGTAAACAACAGAACCTTTTTCATGCAGTGTCCTTAATTCCGGGGCGTCGGTGACGGCCGCTTGTTATGTGATGTGCCAGCGATGTGCTATCGCGGCGTGAAACGGACAATACCTAGATTTTTTATTCCCGAACAATATCTTTTATTCACTTTGATATTCCATTTTGCTCATGTAGCTGCTTTTTGAGATAGAAAGTTGCGCAAGGTTTCCTGCTCAGCCGGGCTGGCACTGTTGAAGATCCGCTGCACTTGCTCCAGCGGCGAGCCCACCACCGGCAAATTCAAATGCTCGGGCAGGATTTCGTCGCCACTGCTCACCAGCAACGCAAAGTGAATAACGTTCTCCAACTCACGGGTATTGCCCGGCCAGCTGTGCTGTTCCAGCACCTGTTGAGCTGCATCGCTAATCAACGGCACCGGCAAGTCCAGGCGCTGGCTGTAGATACCGAGGAAATATTCGGCCAGGGACAAGATATCGCCCACCCGCTCGCGCAGTGCCGGCAGTTCCAGCTGGCCTTCGCTCAGGTAATGAAACAGGCGCTCATGGAACTTGCCCGCCGCCACGGCCTGGGCCAGGTCGATGCTGGTGGCGGCGACCAGGCGCACGTCCACCGGGCTCGGCTGATGGGCGCCGACGCGGGTGACTTCGTGGTTTTCCAGGGCGGCGAGCAATTTGACCTGGATCGGCAGCGGCAAGTCGCCGATCTCGTCCAGGTACAAGGTGCCGCCATTGGCCGAACCAAACCAGCCGGCTCGGCTGCTGGCCGCGCCGCTGTGGCTGCCGGCGGCGTAACCGAACAGCTCGGCATCGGCATAAGTCGGGCTGATCGCGCCGCAGTTGACCGAGACAAACAAGCCGCCGCGATCGCTGCCACGGTGAATGTGCCGCGCCAGCAACTCCTTGCCGCTGCCGGTCTCGCCGCGAATCAACACGGGCAAGGCGCGCGGCGCGAGGCTTTCGAGGTCTTCGCGCAGTTGGCGCGAACGGGGGTCGACAAACACCAGCGCCTTGGCGCGGATGCTCAGCGGGCTTTTATCGGCGTCGGGAAAGGTCAGCAACGGCTGGCCGTAGGTTTCATGCAGACTCATGGCAGGCTCCCGCCCCGGCTCCACTCAGGGACGGGGCGTTGAAAAATATTCAGGCACTACGGCGGGCGTGGTGCTCAAGGCGGTTTTGCAGGCGATAGAGGTAGGCAAAACCCTGCTCCCAGCGCTGATGGCCGGACTTCACATTGATATGCCCGGCGCCCGAGAGGATGCCGGCTTCGGCACCCCACTGACGTGCCAACTCCAGGGCCCGTGGGGCGCTGACGGCACTGTCGTTGTCGGAGCTGACCACCTGGCTCGGAAACGGCAGCAGGTCGGTAGGAATCGGCGCGAAATTGCGCAGGGCCGGCGAGCAAGCAGGCCGTTCGACATCGGCCGGCGCCACCAGCAAGGCGCCACGCACCTGCCGCAAGAACTGCACGGGGGCCGTCGCCGCCCAATGCGCCACGGTGATGCAACCCAGGCTATGGGCGATCAGGATCACCGGCGTGCTGTCGGCGGCGATGGCCTCGGCCAGCGCAGCCACCCAGTCTTCGCGGCGCGGCGTCAGCCAATCGGCCTGCTCCACGCGGGCGCTGTTGGGCAGGCTGTTCTGCCAGTGACTTTGCCAATGATCTTCTGGCGATCCTTGCCAGCCCGGCACGATCAGATAACGAATCGACTCGCTGTGCATGGGTGTGCCCTCCTGCAGCGTTTAACGTTGTAGGACAGTATAGGGACGGGTTTTATATTCGTTAAGGAATAAGAAGCTATTTATTAATAACTAAAAACTCATACCCCCTACTCGCTCCGCCACCCACGGGTGCAGCTTGCGCGAACCCGGCACCTGAGTTCCGGGGGCAAAAACGCCCGAAGATGCACGCCGACTCAGCGAGAATGGCGCATGGAATGCTCTGCTCCGATGTCGACTCCAAATTTCCGGTCCATGGGCAGGTAGTATTCCTGTGCTTGTTGCAACTTTCGGCTGTAGTCCTCGGGCGCTACCAGCCGCCCACTCAGTACCTCAGACAAATCGTCGAGCACAGGGAAAAGCCCATACTTTTCTTGTTTAAGGACGTCATTGAACATGACAGGACCTGTCACCTCAAAAATTTTCTTCTCATAGGCCTTGTATGCATCCAACTCGGCCGTAGTCGGGTTTTCTCCGATGAAGGGCCGATTGGCATCCAACCAACTTTTGTTGGCTTTAAAACGCCGATCGATCTCCTCGAGAATTTTGTCAAATACCGGGTTATCCGCGTGGCTCGCAAAGTTGCTGGTATTAAACCCGGCAAAATCAGCCTGCGCGTAGGTAACAGGAGAATTCAACAAGACATCGTTGGGTGTAGCCGTGAGAGAGACTTCACCTACGCCATGGGTGAGTGCATCGTCCGTATCCAAATAAATACCACCGTAGCGTTTTATCAATACCGCACGCATGACATCTGACGACGCGGCCAGATTCTGCCCTTGCCCTGATCGAAAGTATTGATACAGCTCAGCATATTCCCCAGCGTTTAACTCACGAAAAACTTCATCTGTTTTTATGTCGTGCACTTCAAGACCACCCACCTTGTGATCCAGGGCGTCTTTCACCGCGGAAAAAACACTCTGGTTATTGGCATCAACATGCACAATGGATTTGTAACCGGGGCTTTTACGAGCGTTCTCCATTATATTTTTTACGAGTTGATCGGGCATTTCATTTCCAGCCCAAAAATAATGTATTACCTTGGGTATTTCCGTAGCGTTCGACGGCACTGACGGCAATACAGGCAGCGTTACAACCTTGTTTTCAACCGACGGCAGCCTCTTCTCGGCACTGGCCAACAGCTGCGTTTTTGTACCCGACTTCCATTCACCCTTGACTTCTCGCCAATAAAAAATATCCGCCGGAGTACCGTCTAACGCGAGCCCTCGCCATGCGCCGGCCTCCAAGTCATAAATCGCGGGGGCCAAATACCCATCTACAGCCACCGCGTACGTTGCCGATTTTGAAACCACCACATCATCCATGGGCATATCAAAACTTTTAAATAGAGTCGGTGCTTTAACAGGGCTCATGGGATAGCCAATCTGACCATTGACCCGTTGTGGTGCCCTGAAAAATGGCTGCGCCGTTTCATCGGTGGGGATTGAATGGGCAATCGCCTCGCTTTCCGGTTTCAATGCCCCGGCAAGCGCGCCGCTTCCATGCGCCACCACGGGTGGTACCGCGTTCAATACGCCAAACACAATACGGTCGGCTCCCGTGGATTTGCCCTTGGCTACATCGTCAATGCCAATGGTTGTTTCGGTGATACCCGCCCCCAGGTAGAACACATCCACCGCTAACGCAACCTCCGGCATGACAAGCGCCAATGGCGTCATGAACAGCGCCACTTTTGCGGCTTCCTCCACGCCTTGGGTGATCTTCGCCTTTGTATAATCACTGTCACTGACAATCGCATTGTCTGCGTCCGAGAAAGACCGCGCCTTTTGCAGAGCCATGACCTCCTGAAACGGGTCGCCGGTCAACGGAGCCACTTTGATGTATCGTTCGGGCAACCACGCATTGATCTTGGAAGGGCTGAACTCTTGCGCTTCCTGCGCCGTGGACCAGGCACCCAAGCCTTGCAAGGACTGGTGTACGCCGTCGGAAAAAGTCTTGTCTGCCTGGTCCTCAAGGGAGAAGTGCGTCATGAGCGCAGCGCGCTTGATCGGATCGGCGGCCTGCTTGGCCAACCACACCCCCATTTGCTGAGGATTATCAAAACGGTGCAGGGGCGAAGAGTTGCCGGGCACATACAACAATGTCAGCTGTGTTTTCTTGTCCGTCACACACAGCAAATCTGTCGACTTCATACCGTTTACGCTGACCAGGCCGATGTCCAGGTCCGGGTCCTGCAACGTGCGCTTCTCAAAGTCTTGAACGCTCAGTTCAGGCCATGGCTTCTTGGCAAAGGGCCCCATTGCACGCTGGGCCAGGTCTACCGCCTCCGGGTCCAGGCTCCCCTCCAGGCTCTGGAACTTGATGGCCTTGACGAAAGCCATCCGGCTCAGGGTCGTATAGGCGTCGGATTGCTTCTCCCAAAAAGTGCTGAGGGCATTTTTGTATAGCTCGGTCCGGTCTGTATCCCAAACCAGGGTTTTTAAGTCGGCGACGGGTATGTCGACACGCGTGGACTCACTGTAGGGCTGAACCGCCGCAGATGCCGGATCATGATAGATGCCTTGTTCGGCGCGCGAAGACTCAACCACCTCCTCCACTTTGTTGTAAGCAAATATCAGGGGTGAAACGTATTGGCCGAACTTCTGAAGCCAGTTCTTATGATCTTCAACCGGCACCCCCTGAAGATTTTTCAACGCTGCCTGAGTCAGTGTCACTTTTTCTACAACATCTTTTTCAGTACGCCCCGAATCCTTGAATGTCACCAGGTATGTTTTATCCGGATCAATAGTTAAACCCCAACGTTGATTGATTTTACTTGCGAGGATTTTTGATATTTCGCTTTCTGGTGTCATTTGCCTGAAAGCATGCGACTTCAGATAAGACTCGATTCGGTCATTTTTCCCCAACGGCGGCTGGTCGGGCACTGTCGAAAGGGATGTCTGAGGGACAGTTGATGAATGAGCGGGCGCTTCAGAAGATGGGGTCACATCTTCATGACTGGGGGGATTGTTGGTTTTTTTGTCTTCAATGACGGGCGTGGTCAACAAACTGACAAGATCAACGGGAAACCGAATGGCCATCTAATTTTTCCTTCCATTAAATCACTATGTACCCCTCCAAAAAATAATAAAACTTCCGACAATTCGCACGCTCGGAAACACTAAAAAACAACAGTAAATCTTACAGACAGCACCGTATTCAGCTACATATTCACATACATTTCGAGAATAAAAAAAGGCCGCACCCTGCCAAGGAGACGGCCAAAAAATTGTCGAGGCTTTGTTGCAACTAACGAGCGGTAATCACCGACAACTTGGTAATCCCCGCGCGTTCGATAGACGCCATGGCTCGCGCCACTTCTCCGTAGTTCACACCATCGTCAGCCTGCAGTTGCACCCGCACATCGGGGTCCTTGGCCTTGGCCGCCTGCAGGTTGAACTCCAGCAGGTTCGGCTGGATTTCGTCCTTGTTGATAAACACTTTGCCGGCGCCGTCGATGCTCACCACCAGCGGGTCCTTCTGCTCCACCGGGGCCACGGCCTCGGTCTTGGGCAGGTTGATCGGGATCGCGTTGGTCAGCAGCGGCGCGGTGACGATAAACACCACCAGCAGTACCAGCATCACGTCCACCAGCGGCGTGACGTTGATCTCGCTCAGCACCTCATCACTGTCTTGCGTGGAGAAGGCCATATCAGGACGCCTCCTTCACTTTTTGCGGGGTGCCGGCCGCAGTTTTGTTCAGCGCCGGGTGCAGCAGCACGCGGAACGAATTTTTCTGCGCGAGGCTGTAGAAGTCGTGGGCGAAGTCGTCGAGGTCGGCAGCGGTGAGCTTGAGGCGACGCAGGAAGTAGTTGTAGACCAGCACCGCCGGCACCGCGACGGCAATACCAACGCCCGTTGCAACCAGCGCGGCACCAATCGGCCCGGCCACGGTTTCGAGGCTGGCGGAGCCGGCGGCGCTGATGCCTTTGAGGGCTTCCATGATGCCCCACACGGTGCCGAACAGGCCGATAAACGGCGAGGTGCTGCCGATACTGGCGACCACGGCCAAGCCGGTTTCCAGGGAGCGACGCTCACGTACGATCTGCTGGCGCAGGGCGCGTTCGAGGCGGTCCTGGTGGTTGATGGCCTGGCTCAAATCCGCTGCGTGAGGGGTGTCACCAACCTGGATCGCCGCATAACCGGCCTGGGCCACACGAGCAGCGGCGCCAGGTTGGGTCTCTGCCAGCTCGGCGGCCGAGTCGAGACTCGACGCCGCCCAGAACTGTTTGTGGAACTTGCGATCCTGCGCCTTGAGGCGACCGAACTGCACGCCCTTCAACAGCGCCAGGCCCCAGGTCGCGACCGAAAAGACCACCAGCAGCCAGATCACCGCGCTTTCGATGGATTCAAGTGGAGATGCTAATGCCATGATGTGTTCCCTCTGTGCAGGTCGCGGCGTGTGAGACACACCGCAGCCGAATAGTTAGTGAATCTTGAAATCGATCGGGACGCTGACCCAGCCGTTCTGGGCCACGTCGCCCTGCTTGGCCGGCACAAAGCTCCAGCGTTTCACTGCGGCCAGCGCGGCGTCGTCGAGTTGCTGGCGACCGCTGCTTTTCTGGATCTGGATCTCGCCTGGCTTGCCGCTGGCCAGCACCTGCACCCGCAGCAACACCGTGCCTTCCCAGCCCCGGCGCTGGGCCAGTGACGGGTATTCGGGCGCCGGGTTCTTCAAGTACGCGGCGTTGGCCGAGGCCGGTGTGACCGGGGCCGGCGCCGGTGGAGCAGGCGGCGCAGGCGGTGCGGGTGTCGGTGGCGTGGGAGGTTGCTCGACCGGCTTCGGGGCGGGCTTGGGCTCAGGCTTCGGCACGGGCTTTGGCTTGGGTTTTGGAATCGGTTTTGGCGGCGCCGGCTTGGCGGCCAACTCATCCACTACCGGCGGCGGTGGCTCGACCACGGGCGGCGGCGGTGGTGGCGGCACGGGCGGTGGCGGTTCAACCACCGGCGGCGCCGGCTGGGAAAATTCGATGGTCATCGGCGGAATTTCCGGCGGCACGATCGGCAGCACCGGCGTGGGCTTCTGCGCCACCCAGTAGATCACCGCACCGTGCAGGGCCAGCACCAGCAGGCCCAGCAGAATCCCTTCGCGCCGGCTGGAGAAACGCTTGGGGGTTTGCTGCGTTCGCAGTTGCCCCAACGGCGCGCGGTGCGGCCGCCCAAGGTCGACCAACTCACCACTCGGTGCCTGGCGCCATTGCGCCTCTTGTGCACTGGCGGCGGTCTGGACATTGCCCATTGATTCACTCCCTACGGTCTTGAAACCAAAAAACCGACGGGCCTGCATGGAAGGCCGTCGAGGGCTGAATCATCGGGGCCAGACGCTTATCTCTTAAAGTAATCTTTAAAGTTATACATAGATCTAAATTGAATAAACGAAACATTCAGAAACGCCAAGCCCACGTCTTCCGTGGCCTGGCGCCGAGGCGGTTTTTTTCAATGCTTTGCAGGCATACAAAATATTCCGCAAAGGCATTGATCAATAGGGGTTGTTTGCACACAAATCGAACAACTCGCTCTGCAAACACTGCCCCGCCGCGCCCAAGCCGCTGCGCGCATACAACGCCAGGCGCACGCCCTGCACCGCCGGCAAACCGCTGTCTTCGCCAAGGATCAGGTGCCCCGCCTGCACCACACGACGCGGCAACAAGCTGATCCCCAACCCCGCCGCCACCGCCGAGCACACACTGGCCAGGCTCGCGCTGGAGTAGCCAATGCGCCAGCGCCAGCCGCCCACTTCCAGGTGTTGCAGCATTTCATTGCGGTACAGCCCGCCCACCGGAAACGCCACCAACGGCAGCGGGTCACGGCCCAGGGACGGCGTGCTGCGGCTGTCCACCCAGCACAGCGGTTCCGGCCATGAGGCCAGGCAGTCGTCGCTGTCGCCCATTTGCTTGACCAGCAACACGTCGAATTCACCGCTGCGGTACTGGCGCTGCAACTCCGGGCCGAGGCCGCTGGTGACTTCCAGGCGCACCCGTGGATACGCCAGCACAAACGCCGACAACAAGGGCATCAGGCGCTCGGCGGCAAAGTCTTCCGGCACCCCGAGGCGCAACACGCCGTCGCTTTGCTGGTTGATCAACACATCGGCGGCCTCTTCATGCAGCGCCAGGATGCGCCGCGCGTAGGCCAGCAGGCGTTCACCCTCGGCGGTGGCGACCACATGGCGCTGGTCGCGGTCGAGCAACTGGCAGCCGGTAACGTCTTCCAGGCGGCGGATCTGCTGGCTCACGGTGGATTGGGTCAAGTGCAGGCGCTCGGCGGCGCGGGTGAAGTTGCCGCAATCCACCACGGCGACAAAACTGCGTAACAACACGGGATCGAACACGGCGCTCACCATTCCATTTGCCACTGGTTTTCATGGTTATATTTAATTTCAGAATACCTGCGTGGCTGGCCATACTCACGCCTCATTTACCTGCCGCAAGGGCGCTGCATGACCCTCAATAAATCCTTCGCCGGCTGGGGCCTGCTGATTGTGCTGGGCCTCAACCTGCGGCCGATCCTCAGTTCCATCAGCCCATTGCTCGGCGAGATTCGCCTGGCCACGGGCTTGAGTTTCCAGAGCAGCGCCCTGCTCACCAGCCTGCCGGTGATTTGCATGGGCTTGGTCGCGTTGGTCGGCGTGCGTGTCGAGGCGCAGTTGGGTGAACGGCGCGGCATCGCCCTGGGCCTGATGATGATCCTGCTGGCGTGCCTCGCCCGCTGGCTGATGGGCCAGGGCGCTGCGCTGCTGGTGACGGCGTTGCTGGGCGGTGCCGGTGTGGCGCTGATCCAGGCGCTGGTGCCGGCGATGATCAAGCGCGAATTCCAGCACCGCGTGCCGGTGGCGATGGGCGTGTACTCGGCCTCATTGATGGCCGGCGGTGGGCTCGCGGCGCTGCTCAGCCCGCTGGTGGCCACGCAGTTCGGCGATTGGCAGGCGGGCCTGGGCGTGTGGCTGTTGCCGGCGCTGGGCGCATTGTTGCTGTGGGCCTGGTTGCCACTGGGGGCGGAAAAAAGCGCCAAGGAGATCCCGGCGTTCAAGGGCCTGCGCAATCGCCGCGCGTGGTTGCTGGCGCTGTATTTCGGCCTGGTGAACTGCGGCTATATGAGCCTGGTGGCGTGGCTGCCGGCGTTTTATCAACAGTTGGGCTGGGGCGTGCTGCCCAGCGGTTCGTTGCTGGCGTTCATGACCATCTTCCAGGTGCTCGCGGCGCTGTTGATGCCGGTGCTGGCACAACGCGGGATCGACCGGCGGCCGTTACTCGGCATCAGCCTGTTGGCGCAAACCGTGGGTTATCTGGGCTTGATCATTGCGCCGCTGCAATTTCCCCATCTGTGGGTCGCGTTGTGTGGCTTTGGCCTCGGCGCGTGTTTTGCCCTGAGCCTGCTGCTGACCCTCGACCACCATCGCGACCCGCGCCAGGCCGGGCAACTGGCGGCCTTTGTGCAGGGCGTGGGCTTCTTGATCAATGCCGTGTCGCCGTGGATGACCGGCTGGCTGCGCGAACTCACCGGCAACTTTGTCAGCGCCTGGGTGGTGCTGGCCGTCACCGCCGTGGCGATGCTGGTGGTCACACGGGTATTCAGCCCGGCGACCTACCGCACGGCGCCCGCTCTATAGTTATGCGTTTAAGATCTAGATAAAACAAACATGCTTCATTGACGGAATAAGCACGCCGCTTAAAATCCCGGTTCTCCTCTTGGACGCCGGGCCCCCCATGGATCTTCGCCAACTGCGCTATTTCATCGCGCTCAACGAGCACCGCAGTTTCGTGCGCGCCGCCGACGCCATGGGCATCACGCAACCGGCGTTCAGCCGCAGCATCCAGGGTCTGGAGCAAGAGTTCGGCTGCGTGCTGGTGGACCGCGCCCACAAAGAGCTGCGCCCGACCCCGGAAGGCCAGGTGGTGCTGCAACATGCCCTGAGCCTGGTGCAAGGCGCGGCATTGCTAAGCCACGAAGTCACGCGCATGACCAAGCTCGACGCCGGCGAAGTGCGCTTGGGTTGCGACGTGGTGGCGGCGGTCAACCTGCTGCCCCAGGCCCTGGCGCGGTTTGTCAGTGCCTACCCCAAGGTGCGCAGTGCCTTGCAGGTGGATAACTGGGAACGGCTCGGGCGCAGCCTGAGCCGCGAAGAGATCGAATTTTTTATCGCCGATGTGCGCCACTTCGAGGCCGACCCGAACTTCCAGACCCAGGCCCTGACGCCCCGACGCAGCGTGTTTTTCTGCCGTGCCGGGCACCCGCTGCTGGCCAAGGACAGCCTGTCCACCAACGACCTGTTCGGCTACCCGCTGGCCACGCCGTTGATCGCGCCGGGCATTCGCAAGCTGTTGGCAAACCTCAGTGGGCGCATCGACTTTGCCCCCGCCATCGAGTTGGAACAGTTCGCCGCGCTGGCGAGCATCGTGCGCCAGTCCGATGCGATTGGCCTGGGCGCCAGAGAAGCCTTCGTCGATGACTTCGCCAGCGGCGCGTTGCAGGTGCTGCACTGGCGCAACCTGCCCCACGCCCTCGACAGCTTGAGCAACCGCTGCGGGATCATCAGCCGCGCTGGGGCGCGCTTGTCGCCTGCGGCGAAGGCGTTGATCGAGACGTTGCTGGCGGTGGAAAACCAAGCCGATTGGCCCGCGCAAACGTCCCAAAGTCATTGAAGCGTACGCCCATCTGCGCCATCACCTTGTGCGCCACCTTGGCGGTCATCTGGCGGATGTAGAACGGCTCCTTCACCACAAAATGGTGGATGCCATGGGTGCTGCCAAAGTTGAAGCAGAACGCCTGCAACGGCCACAGCCACCACGGGTTCAATACCTGGGTCTGCTGGATCACATTGCCCAGTTCCACATCGCCGTAGTAGTGCATGTTTGAGCTGACAAAGTGCAGGCAAAAGGTGCGCAGCACATTGGGGCCGATGATCACCACGGCGGCGATGTCGATCACCTGCATCATCTGCAAGGTGCTGGCTGACCACTCGATGGGCGCGCCCAGCAGGCTGGCGATGCCATTGGCCGCGTGGAAACCGAGGAACACGTACCATGCGCCCCAATGCAGCAGCGCCAGCGGCGCGTACACCAGCAGCGAGCGCTTGAGGATGCTGAGCTTGTGCTTCCAGGTCTTGGCCCGCAGCAGGCGAATAAACGCCGACATGACGTTGTCGCCGACCATCAACAACCGCGCAAAACCCCAGGGCTCGCCGTTGGTGATGGCGCGTTCTTCCATGTCCGTCTCGGTGCCGGAGACCTTGTGATGGTTGAGGTGCAGGTGGCGGCGAATCCACGGGTTGATCGTGCTCGGCCGCGCCAGCCACACCAGGCCCATCATCAGGTGGTGGGGGATGCGCTGCTTGCGAAAGTACATGCTGTGGATCAGGTCGTGTTCCAGCTCGTGGGTCAGCGAAGCCAGGAACGCGTTGATCAACAGGCACGCCCACCAGGCCATATGACCCGTGATGTAGAGCGCTGCCGAGCCCAGCATGCCGAGCAACGCAAACGCCAGGATGCCCGCGCCCAGCGCGTCCTGATGCAGCAGCCACGGGTGCTGCTGGCGCAGGCGTACGCCTTCGGCCAGCACCACTTCACGGATATGCGCCGAACGCTGTTGCGCGTTCATCTGCTGGGGACTTGCAGAAGTACCGTCCATGCTTCCATCCTCTGGTTATTGATGCGTCCATCCTGCCCCACGCGATCTGGCAGGGCGCTAGCCCCGGACGCCAACCTGTTGACCGCAAGCGCCAATCGCCATGACCGAACCCACCTCCCTCGCCAGCTGGACCCGCGCCCTGCGCAAGCAGCTCGACGCCCTCGGCCTCGACAGCGCCGCACTGTGCGTGCAAGCCGGGCTCGACCCGCAGCAGATGGACGACCCCAATGCGCGCTACCCACTGTCGGCCACCACACGGTTGTGGGAGCTGGCGGTGCAGGCCAGCGGCGACCCGGCGATTGGCTTGCGGGTGTCGCGGTTTGTCAGCCCCACCACCTTTCATGCGTTGGGTTATGCGCTGGTGGCCAGCGGCAGTTTGCGCGAGGTGTTCGAGCGCATCGTGCGTTATCACCAGGTGGTCAGCGATGCGCTGACCCTGGAGTTGAGTGGTGATGGCGAGCGCTATCGTTTTCGCCTGCTGCAACCCAGCGGCAGCCCGGCGCCGGCGTTCGAAGCCATTGATGCGTTTGCGGCGATTTATGTGCGTACGTGCCGCAATCGCCTGGGCCGGGACTACGCACCCTTAGCCGTTTACTTGCAGCGCCCCGAGCCGGCCGATCCCCAGCCCTGGCACACGGTGTTTCGCGCGCCGGTGTTTTTTGGCGCCGAGGAAGACCGCCTGGAATTCGCCGCCCAAGACTTCGACAGCCACCTCGACGACGCCAACCCCGAACTGGCCGAGCACAATGAAACCGTGCTCAAACGCACCCTTGCCCAGCTGCAACCGCTGACCTGGGAGCGCAAGGTGCGCCGGGTGATCGAAGCGCAATTGCCCGACGGCGAGCCGAGTGCGGAACGGGTCGCCCAGGCGTTGCACTTGAGTTTGCGCAGTTTGCAGCGGCATCTGGCGGACGAAGGCTGCCGGTTTGATGCGTTGCTCAATGAGTGCCGGGAGAATTTGGCGTTGCTGCATTTGCGCGATCCGCAGTGTTCGTTGGCGGAGATCAGTCATTTGCTGGGGTTTGCTGATACGAGCAGTTTTAGCCGGGCGTTCAAGCGGTGGACGGGGGTGACGCCGGGGCAGTTTCGGGAGGGGTTGAGGTAGATTTGTGGGGTTTTTGAGGGCCTCTTCGCGAGCAAGCCCGCTCCCACATTTGACTGCATTCCAAAGTTGGAACTCGATCAAATGTGGGAGCGGGCTTGCTCGCGAAGGCGTCAGATCAGTCACCGCCCACGATCACGCCGTAACACTTTCCTCACCCGCGCCACCAACGCCTTGGCCTCAAACGGCTTGAGCAAGTAGTCATCCTCATGCAATTCCAACCCACGCAGCCGGTCTTCAATGCCGCCGGGCGTTGTCAGGAACAACAGCGGCGTGTCGCCTTTCTGGCGAATCGCTTGCTGCAACTTCCAGGCATTCAGCCCGGGCAGCATCACATCGAGTATCACCAGGTCGTACTCGCCGTCCTCGACCAGACGCTGGGCCGCCATGCCATTGGCCGCGACTTCCACGCTGTAGCTGGCCTCGTTCAAGCCCTGGGCCATCCGCTGTGCCTCGTCGGATTCATGTTCCACTAACAGCACGCGCATAAGACACCTCGATTGATCAGGCCAGCAGGCTAACACCCTCGGGTGTGCGCCGCCTCCCGCAACCGCCCGGCGTCGAGAATTTCGATCTCGCCGTAGCCCAAACGCACAATGCCCTGGGCTTGCAGATCCTTGAGCAAGGCGTTGGTGGTCTGGCGCGACAGACTGAGCATCGCCGCCAGGTCTTCCTGGGGCAGTTGCACGATGCGCCGTGCGGGCTCGATGTCGCCGTGGCCGTCAATGATCATCAGCAAGCGGTGGGCCAGACGCACCGACGCCGGCATCAGGCGCATTTGTTCGAGGCCGATAAAGCTCAGGCGCAACTTCTGGCTCATCAACAACGCCAGGTCGCGCCAGTAGCGCGGGTTTTCGTCGAGGTCTTTCAACAGCGCCTGCTGCGGCACCTGCAACAGTGTGCACGGGCCGACGGCGCAGGCGTCGTGGGTGCGCGGCAGGCCGTCGAACAGGCAGATCTCGCCAAACCAGAAAGGCGGCTCCACCAGGCTCAATACCGCCTCCTTGCCGTGTTCATTGACCGCGCTGATGCGCAAGCTGCCATCGAGCACCGCATACAGGCCGCATGGCGGGTCGCCGCGCTTGAACAGGTATTGCCCCGCCGTCAGCTGGCGCAACCGGGCGTGGGCCAGCAAGCTAGTCTGAAACGGTGCGGGCAGGTGACTGAACCACTGGCCTGTCGCCAATTGCGAGTGCCATTGCGCTGCATCCATGGGAACTCCAAAGATTGTCGCCCAGCTGACAGTCAGGCAAAGGCTGACAGGGCATGATCAAACATCCTACAGGAGGAACAACAATGAAAAGCCTCGTCGATCACCTCAGCCAATACGCCGCCTACCATCGCGACCCGCGCAATATCGCCAGCCACTTTATCGGCATCCCGTTGATTGTGGTGGCGGTGGCGGTGCTGCTGTCGCGTCCCGAATGGCCGGCGGGCGCGCTGTGGATTTCTCCGGCGGTGCTGCTCGCGTTGTTTTCGGCGTGGTTTTACTTGCGCCTGGAACTGGCACTCGGCGTGTTGATGACGGTGCTGATGGGCTTGTCGGTGTGGGCCGGGCATGTGTTGGCGGCGCAGAGCACGCTGGTGTGGCTGGGCAGCGGGATTGGCATGTTTGTGGTGGGCTGGGTGATTCAGTTTGTCGGGCACTATTACGAGGGTAAAAAGCCCGCGTTTGTGGACGATGTGTCGGGGCTGATCGTCGGGCCGTTGTTTGTGGTGGCGGAGTTGGCGTTTCTCGTGGGGCTGCGCCATGACCTCAAGCAGCAGATCGAAGCACGCTCGGGGCCGGTGGCGCGCCGTGATCTAAAGCCTAGTGGGATTTAAATGTGGGAGCGGGCTCCCACAGTTTGATCCCATTCCACATTTGGCCGGGTGGTGGGTTCTTAAGCTTTTTGCCAGACCTTGGGTTTGAAGAACAGTGTCTCGCCGCGGGCCAGGCCGGTGAGGCTGTCGTGGTCTTTGACCACTTCGGCTTCGATCAGCTCGCTCTGGCCTTCCACTTTCAACGTCACGCGCGTGGTTGCACCCAACGGGCGGATATCGCGCACTTCGGCGGCGTGGTGGTCTTCCAGTTCATGGCGCGACAGCGACACTTCATGGGGGCGGAACAACACATGATTGTCTTCGCCCAGATGCAGGCGGTTCGAATCACCGAGGAAGTGATAGACGAAATCACTGGCCGGGTTTTCGTAGACTTCGCCCGGTGAGCCGATCTGTTCGATCACGCCCTTGTTCATCACCACAATGCGGTCGGCGACTTCCATGGCCTCTTCCTGGTCGTGGGTCACGAACACCGAGGTCAGGTTGATGTCTTCGTGCAGGCGGGCGAGCCAGCGGCGCAGTTCTTTACGCACCTTGGCGTCGAGGGCGCCGAACGGCTCATCCAGCAGCAGCACTTTCGGTTCCACCGCCAGGGCGCGGGCCAGGGCGATACGCTGGCGCTGGCCACCGGAGAGTTGTTCCGGGTAGCGGTCGGACAGCCAGTCCAGTTGCACCATGTTCAGCAGCTCGTGGACTTTGCTGGCGATCTGGCTTTCGCTCGGGCGCTGGTTCTTCGGCTTCATGCGCAGGCCAAAGGCGACGTTGTCGAACACGGTCATGTGGCGGAACAACGCGTAGTGCTGGAACACAAAGCCGACGTTGCGATCACGCACGTCATGGCCGGAGACGTCTTCACCGTGGAACACGATGCTGCCGTCATCCGGGGTTTCGAGGCCGGCGATGATGCGCAGCAAGGTGGTCTTGCCGCAGCCGGACGGGCCAAGCAACGCCACCAGCTCGCCACTCTGGATGTCCAGATTGATGCTGTTCAGGGCCTTGAAGGCGTTGAAGTTCTTGCTGACATTACGGACTTCGATCGACATGACTTATTCCTCACCGGCACTGTTGCGCAGGCGGTTGATACGGTTCTCGCTCCACTGCTTGAGCAGCAGGATGAAGAGCGCCAGGATCAGCAGCAGGCTGGCCACCGCAAACGCGGCGACGTGGTTATATTCGTTGTAGAGAATCTCGACGTGCAGCGGCAGGGTATTGGTGACGCCGCGAATGTGGCCGGACACCACCGACACCGCACCAAACTCACCCATGGCCCGTGCGGTACACAGCACCACGCCGTAGATCAGGCCCCATTTGATATTCGGCACGGTGACGTGCCAGAACATCTGCCAGCCATTCGCACCCAACAGGCGCGCGGCTTCTTCTTCCTGGGTGCCCTGCTCTTGCATCAGCGGGATCAGTTCACGGGCCACGAACGGCACGGTGACGAAGATGGTCGCCAGCACAATGCCGGGCAAGGCGAACACGATCTGGATGTCATGGTCCTGCAACCACGGGCCAAAGAAGCCCTGGGCGCCGAACATCAGCACGTAGACCAGGCCGGCGATCACCGGCGACACCGAGAACGGCAGGTCGATCAGCGTGACCAGGATGCTCTTGCCACGGAACGAGTATTTGCTCACGCACCAGGCAGCGCTGACACCGAACACCACGTTGAGCGGCACCGAAATCGCCACAGCGATCACCGTGAGTTTCAACGCCGACAGCGCGTCGGGTTCGAGGATCGCGGTGAAGAACGCGCCGAGGCCGTTCTTCAGGCCCTGGGTCACCACGATCAACAGCGGCAACAGCAGGAACAGCGCAAACACCAGCCAGCCGAGGCTGATCAGGATACGTCGCGACACCGCACTGCCACGCCGGGCAGCGTTGGCCGAGGACGCGGCGGAAATAGACGATTGGGACATGTTCCGCGCCTCCTTATGGACGTTCGATGCGCCGCTGCAACAAGTTGATCAGCAGCAGCAGGACAAAGGAAACCACCAGCATCAGCACACCGATGGAGGTGGCGCCGCGGTAGTCGTATTGGTCGAGCTTGACCATGATCAGCAGCGGCAGGATCTCGGTTTTCATCGGCATGTTGCCGGCGATGAAGATCACCGAACCGTACTCACCGACGCCACGGGCAAACGCCAGGGCAAAGCCGGTGAGCCAGGCGGGCAGCAACGCGGGCACAAGGATGTAGCGGAACACCTGCAACGGCTTGGCGCCCAGGCAGGCGGCGGCTTCTTCGATTTCCCGGGGGATATCGGCCAGTACCGGCTGCACCGTGCGCACCACGAATGGCAGCGTGACAAAGGTCAGCGCCAGGGTGATGCCCAGCGGGGTGTAGGCGATCTTGAAGCCCAGGTCGGCGGCAAACTGGCCGACAAAACCATTAGGCGTATACAAGGCGGTCAGTGCGATACCCGCCACGGCGGTGGGCAAGGCGAACGGCAGGTCGATCATCGCATCGATGATCTTGCGGCCGGGGAAGGTGTAGCGCACCAGCACCCAGGCCAGCAGTGTGCCGATCACGCCGTTGATCAGCGCGGCGTACAACGCGGTGCTGAAGCTCAGCTTCAAGGCCGCCAGTACGCGCGGGGCGGAGATGATGTTCCAGAACTGATCCCAGGTAAGTTGAGCGGCGTGTACAAACATCGCCGCGAGGGGGATGAGTACGATCAGGCTGAGGTACACCACGGTGTAGCCCAGCGTCAGCCCGAAGCCGGGTATGACGGGGGAGATACGACGCGACATAAGAGTCCTTGGTTAGGGGAACTGACACACAAAACCCGCAGGTGAATGCGGGCTCTGTGGGCGGGTTGCTGCTCGGCTTACTGCGCCGTGTAGATCTGGTCGAACACGCCACCGTCGTTAAAGAATTTCGGTTGGGCAGTTTTCCAGCCGCCGAAGTCTTTGTCGATAGTCACCAGGTCCAGTTTCGGGAACTGTTGGGCGTATTTGGCGGCAACTTTCGCATCGCGTGGGCGGTAGAAGTTCTTCGCCGCAATCTCCTGGCCAGCCGGGCTGTACAGGTGTTTCAGGTATTCAGTGGCGATTTCGGTGTTGCCCTTTTTCTCGGCGTTCTTGTCGACTACGGCCACTGGCGGCTCGGCGAGGATCGACAGGGACGGCACGACGATGTCGAACTTGTCGGCGCCGCCGTCTTCCTTCAACGCCAGGAAGGCTTCGTTTTCCCAGGCCAGCAACACGTCACCCTGACCGTTGTTGACAAAGGTGATGGTCGAACCGCGTGCGCCGGTGTCCAGCACTGGCACGTGCTTGAACAGCGCTTGAACGTATTCCTGGGCCTTGGCTTCGCTGCCGCCAGCCTTGAGGCCGTAGGCCCAGGCGGCAAGGAAGTTCCAGCGGGCGCCGCCGGAGGTTTTCGGGTTCGGGGTGATGACCGAAACGTCTTTCTTGATCAGGTCGCCCCAATCCTTGATGCCTTTAGGGTTGCCCTTGCGCACCAGGAACACGATGGTCGAGGTGTACGGGGTGCTGGCGTCCGGCAGGCGGGTCTGCCAGTTTTCCGGGAGGGTCTTGCCCAACTTGGCGATTTCGTCGATGTCGCCGGCCAGGGCCAGGGTCACCACGTCGGCGCGCAGGCCGTCGATCACGGCGCGGCCTTGCTTGCCCGAACCACCGTGGGATTGCTGGATTTTCACGTTGTCGCCGGGGTGGGACTGTTTCCAGAAATTGGTGAACTCAGCGTTGTAGTCCTGGTACAGCTCACGGGTCGGGTCGTACGAGACGTTGAGCAACTCGTAGTCCTTGGCAACGGCGGAACCTGCAAACACGGCGCTGGCCAGGGCGGCCAGGGCGTAACGGCGAATCGACGACATAGAAGCTCCTGAAAATTCTGGGTGTTGGCTTTTTCTTATAAGTGCGGGTCTAGCATGCGAATCGCCGTGACTGCTTAGCTCGGTTTGTTACCCGGGTTCTGCAGGCGAAATTTTTCTTTGCGTTCGATCTGGACCACTTGCGCGTTATGCACGGTGATTTCCACTGCGCCAAAGCGCAGGTCGCGCAATGCGCTCTGGATCTCACGCAAAATGGCTGCTTCGTCCTGGCCGTCGACGCTACGTAGAGATGCGCTCATGGTCTCGCTCCTGAAATAAAGAGTGCCTTGCAGTGGCGGCACTGCGGGTGGCGTGAGAGCGATAGTAGATAAGCGCGGATATTCTTAAAAATACTATTTAAGAATGTTTATATAACCAGAAAGAATTTTCTGGTGGGACGTGGGGTTGCGTGCGGGTTTTATGCCCGCACGCTGAAATAAAGCCTTATTAAGATCCAAATGTGGGAGCTGGCTTGCCTGCGATAGCGGTGTGTCAGCCAGCACATCACTGGCTGATCGACCGCTATCGCAGGCAAGCCAGCTCCCACATTTTTGGCCACATTTCAATTCTGGATTGGCGGGGCTCGGTTCCAGTCGATTTCACTCGCCGGCACTGGCCGGCCAAACCAGTAGCCCTGGCCCAGGTCGCACTCATGCTCCAACAGGAACCGCGCCTGCTCCACCTGCTCGATGCCTTCGGCGTGCACCTGCATGCCCATGCTTTTCGCCAGGGCGATGACCACGCGCACGATGGCGGCGTCGTCTTCGTCCCACGGCAAGCCGGCGACAAAGCCCTGGTCGATCTTGAGTTTCTGCACCGGCAGGCGTTTGAGGCGAAGCAGTGAAGAATAACCGGTGCCAAAGTCGTCGATGGCCAGGCGCAAGCCCAGTTCGCGCAGGCGGTGCAGTTGCTCCAGGGCGGCTTCGGGGTCGTCCATCACCGCGCTTTCGGTGACTTCCAATTCAAGGAAAGCCGGGTCCAGGCCGGTGTCGTGCAGCACCTGGGCGACTTGCTCGTACAGCTCACGCCGGGCAAACAGACGGCTGGAGACGTTGACCGCGATAAAATTCAGCGCCACGCCCTGCGCCAGCCATTGGCCCATCTGGCGGCACGACTGGTCCAGCACCCAGGCGTCGATGTCGGCGATCAACCCGGTGCGCTCGGCGATGGGGATGAAATCCCCCGGCGGCACCAGGCCACGCTCCGGGTGTTCCCAACGCACCAGTGCCTCGACGCCGATCAGGCGGCTGTCTTGCAGGTCGTGCACGGGCTGGTAGTAGACGCGCAGTTCGTGCTGGTCGAGGGCGCGGCGCAGTTCGCTGGCGATTTCCACGCGGTTTTGCGCGTGGGCGGTGAGTTCTTCGGTGTACAGCGCGTAACCTTCGCGCCCGGCACTCTTGGCCTTGAACAGCGCGGAGTCCGCGTTGCGCAGCAGTTGTTCGGCGCTCAAGGCATCGCTGGGGAACAGGCTGATGCCGACGCTGGCGCTGATAAACAGTTGGTGGCCGTCAAAGATGAACGGTTGTTTCATCGCGTCCAGCATGCGTTGCGCCAGGCCGGCGGCTTGCACCACCTGTGGACAACTTTCCGCCAGCACGGCGAACTCGTCGCCGCCCAGGCGCGCCAGGGTCACGCCGGGGCCGAACAGCGCCTTGAGCCGCTCGCCCACCAGCTTGAGCAGTTGGTCGCCGACGTTATGGCCGAGGCTGTCGTTGATGATCTTGAAGTGGTCCAGGTCCAGCAGCAGCAAGGCACAGCCGCGCTTGTGCACTTGCGCCGAGGCCAGCGCCTGCTCGGCGCGGTCGGTGAACAGCAGGCGGTTGGGCAGGTCGGTCAACGGGTCGTGGTGCGCGAGGTGCGCCAGTTCGTGCTCGGAATGCTTGATGGCGGTGATGTCGGAGAACACCGCGACGTAGTGGCTGACGTGGCCGAGATCATCCTGCACGGCGCGGATGGTTTGCCACTGTGGATAAATCTCGCCGCTCTTGCGCCGGTTCCAGATTTCCCCGCTCCATTCGCCGGTACGCCCCAGGGCCTGGAACATCTGTTGATAAAAACCCGATGAATGGCGCCCGGACTTGAACAGGCTCGGCTGCTGGCCCATGACGTCTTCGCGCCGGTAGCCAGTGATCTCCATAAACGCCCGGTTCACATGCACGATCAGACCCATGGCGTCGGTGACCAGCACGCCTTCGCGGGTGCAGTCGAACACGGCGGCAGCCTGGCGCAGGCGCTCGCGGTTTTCCTTCAAGGGTTGGGCCAGCCGGTGGGCCCGGTCGAACCGCGCGCAGATCAGGTAAATGGCCAACGCGCTGAGGGCCACCCACACATAGCCGCGCACCTGAAACCAGTGACCCAAGTCCCTCGGTTCATCGAGAAAGTTGATCAATACCTGGTTGCTGAGCTGGAGCCAGACAATGGACACCAGCAGGTATACCAGCCCAACACGCAGGGCACCTCGGTATGAAAGCAGCATATGCTCAGTAATCCTTACTAAAAAAACAGAATCGCCCTACAAAGGCTGCGGATTATAGAATAAGAAACATCCCGTCACTCCTATCTGAAAGGGTGGCTGGTTTTCTCTGTAGGCTTAGTGATAATGCGTGAGCTGTTTTTTTCTTTATCTGAGGGCCATACAGCCTATGTGGTACAACGGTTTTCTTGACCTGTCAGCCTGGCAACTGGTGGCAGTCACTCTGTTGATGACCCACGTGACCATCGTTGGGGTCACCGTCTATCTGCACCGCTATTCAGCCCATCGTTCCCTGGAACTCAATGCTGGCCTGAAACACTTCTTCCGCTTCTGGCTGTGGCTGACCACGGCGCAGAACACCCGCGAGTGGACCGCCATCCACCGTAAACACCACGCCAAATGCGAAACCGTCGATGACCCGCACAGCCCGGTGATCAAAGGCCTGTCCACCGTATTGCGCAAAGGTGCCGAACTGTACCGCGCCGAAGCGGAAAACCCCGAGACCTTGCGCATCTACGGCAAAAACTGCCCGGACGACTGGGTCGAACGCAAGGTCTACACCCCCTACCCGCTGCTCGGCGTGGCGATCATGGGCGTGATCGACCTGCTGCTGTTCGGCACCATCGGCATCACCATCTGGGCGATCCAGATGATGTGGATCCCGTTCTGGGCCGCCGGCGTGATCAACGGCCTGGGCCATGCCGTGGGCTATCGCAACTTCGAATGCCGTGACGCGGCGACCAACCTGGTGCCGTGGGGCATCATCGTCGGTGGCGAAGAGCTGCACAACAACCATCACACCTACCCTAACTCCGCCAAGCTGTCGGTGAAGAAGTGGGAGTTCGACCTGGGCTGGGCCTGGATCAAGGTGTTCAGCTGGCTGCGCCTGGCCAAGGTGCAGCGCGTGGCGCCGATTGCCCACCGCGTCGAGGGCAAGGGCCACCTGGACATGGACACCGCGATGGCGATCCTCAACAACCGCTTCCAGATCATGGCCCAGTACCGCAAGCTGGTGATCGGCCCGCTGGTCAAGCAAGAGCTGGAGAAGGTCGATCACTCGGTGCGCCACCAGTTCCACCGCGCCAAGCGCTTGCTGTCGCGGGAGACCAGCCTGCTGGATGAGCGCCATCACCTGCGCATCCAGAGCATGCTGGAGCACAGCCACGCGTTGAAAGTGATTTATGAAAAGCGCCTGGCACTGCAACAGATCTGGCTCAAGACCAGCACCAATGGCCACGATATGCTCGCTGCCATCAAGGAATGGGTGCATGAGGCCGAGGCCAGCGGCATCCAGTCCCTGCGCGACTTTGCCCACCAATTGAAGACCTATTCCCTGCGTCCTGCAGCGGTCTGAGCCTACGGTGGGAGGGCTTGCCCTCCCACCCACCGGCTTTTTGGCGCCATTTCTCGGACACCGTCAATCGCGCCCGATGACGGAACTTCACTGCAATTCCCCTCTCTCAATGAACACTTCGCCATCATGGTGGCCCCTTGTTGTGACCGCTGTTCCATCCTGCGGCGCGCCCAGAGAGAGTTGTGCCGATGGTTCACGAAAAGCCCTACCAGCCCGATCCCCCCAGCGCCGAGCACCCGCGCCCCGCAGCGGCGGCGACGCTGCTGGCGCTGATGCACGCCCAGGGCGAAGTCGAGCGGCTGAGCGAGCGCGAACAGTTGCTCAGTTCACTGTTGGTCAGCGTGAACGCCGTGCTGTGGGCCATCGATTGGCAAACGCGCCGCGTGCTCTACGTGAGCCCGGCCTACGAGCGGGTATTCGGGCGCTCGGCTGGCGCGCTGCTCGCCGACCACCGCGAATGGCGCAACAGCATTCACCCCGAAGACCTCGACTACGCCGAACACAGCCTCGCCCGCGTGCTGGAACAGGGCGCCGTGGAAGACCGCGAGTACCGCATCATCACCGCTGACGGGCAGATCCGCTGGCTCAGCGACAAGTGCTACATCAACCAACAGGTCGAACCTGGCGAGCCAGTGATCGTGGTCGGCATGGCCGAAGACATCACCGAGAAAAAGCAGCTGGAACTGGAGCTGCATCGCCTCGCCACCACCGACGTGCTGACCCAGAGCAGCAACCGCCGGCATTTCTTCGAATGCGCCAACCAGGCATTCGACAGCGCCTGCGCCCAAGGCGCGCCTTTGGCGTTCCTGTTGCTGGACATCGATGACTTCAAGGACGTCAACGACTCCTACGGCCATTTGGAGGGCGACCAGGTGCTGCGGCGTATCGCCGAGAGCGGTCGCGGGGTATTGCGCCGTGGCGACCTGTTCGGGCGCATTGGCGGCGAAGAATTCGCCGCCGTCCTGCCCGGTTGTGCGCCAGAGATGGCGTTGCAGGTGGCTGAGCGGCTGGGCAAGGAGATCCAGGCGTTGAGTTTCAGCTATGAAGGCTTGGCGTTTACGGTGACGGTGAGTCAGGGGTTGGCCAGCCTGAGCGAGGAAGACTCCACCCTCGACAGCCTGTTCGCCCGCGCGGATGCGGCGATGTATGAGGCCAAGCGGCTGGGCAAGAATCGCGTCGTCGCCAGTTAGACACAGATCCAAATGTGGAGCAGATCCAATGTGGGAGCGGGCTTGCCCGCGATGGCGGCGGATCAGTTAAAAATTTGCTGACTGACACGCCCTCATCGCGGGCAAGCCCGCTCCCACATTTGCATCTCACTGTTCTCTAGGCCTTGCGCACCCGCGTCAGCTCCGACAAACCCACCTTGAGCAATCGCGCAGTCTTGCCATTGGCCAGCGCCTCCAACCCTTCATGCTCGGTCAACCGCGCCATCTGCGCCGCCAGGTTCACCACCAGCGCATCCCGCGCATACACCCCGCCCTCCAGCGAGTAGATCGCCGCGATCAACTGGCGCAGTTCATGGGGCAAGCGCCAACGCGCACGCAACGCCGAACCGTAGGCGGCACCGAAGGTGTAGAGCGCTTCGCCAATCGCTTCGTCATCCAACTCGCCGCCGCCTTGGCGCCAGTCTTCCAGGCAGCGCAACAACGCCAGGTCGCCGAGCCGATGCAGGATGCCGGCGCTGTAGCAGCGCTCGTGATCCAACTCCAACATGCGTGCCAGGCGGCGCGCGTAGTCGGCGGTGTCCTGGGACAACTGCCAGTGACGCTCGGCATAGGCCACCAGCGCTGGATCCCCCAACACCACGTTGTGCTTGAGGGACAGCCCAAGGATCAGGTTCATGCTTTGCCCGGCAGCCAGCTTGTGCAACGCCGCTGGCAGGGTTTGCACCGGCGTGCCGTGATGGCCGGCGCTATTCGCGGCGGCAATCAGCACGGCGGTGATTTGCGGGTCCATGCGCACCTGGTCTTCCAGACGCTTGAGGTCCAGGCCCTCAGGGCCAAGGCTTTTTTGTACCGCGTCTTTCACATCCACGCGCAACGGTGCGCCGTCAGAGGCCTCGCGACGGCGCTCCAGGAACACCGGCAAGGTGATGCCCGGGGCCAGCGGCGGGATTTCGCAGTACACCGTTTCGCCTTCATTGAGCAGCAGGTCTTGCAGGCGCTGGGTCAGGCTTTCCATGTTCAGGGGTTTGGTCAGGTAGGCCGTGGGCGCCAGGGGCAGGGCTTCGCGCACACTGGCGCTGTCATTGCGACTGCTCAGCAGAATGAACGGCAGCGCAGGCGAGCGGCGCTGCTGGCGCACGCTGCGCAGCAGGCTCAGGCCATCGATGCCCGGCAACTCCCAATCGGCCAGGATCAGGTCGTAGGCTTTTTCCCGCAGCAAGGTAGCCGCTTGCTGACCATCGGCACACACGTCCAGCCGTGCGTCGCAGCGCACGTTTAACAACACTTGCTTGAGCAGGTCCCGCGACCAAGGGTCCGCTTCAGCAATCAACACGCGGGGTACAGCGGGTAAATCAACAGCAGTCATCCAGCACGCTCCATCGGCAATGCTTGCACCTTAGTCAATGGAGGCGGTTACGTACAATGAACCTGGGCTGAATGTGCTGTATCGGGCACAAAAAAACCCGCCGAAGCGGGTTTTTTCTGTCGATCAGCTCAGCTTTTGCTTACAGCTCTGCGAAGCACTCTTCGATGATCGCCAGGCCTTTGTCCAACTGCTCGTCCGGCGCGGTCAGCGGGACCAGTACGCGCAACACGTTGCCGTAGGTGCCGCAGCTCAGCAGGATCAGGCCCTTGTCACGCGCCTTGGCCACCACGGCAGCCACGGCCGCAGCGTTTGGCTTGTGGGTGTCGCCACCGTCGAACAGCTCGACGGCGATCATCGCGCCCAGGGCACGCACATCACCGATCACCGGGTACTTGGCCTGGATGGCTTTCAGGCCAGTGACCAGACGCTCGCCGACGGATTTGCAACGGTCCAGCAGGTGCTCTTCTTCGAACACTTCCATCACCGCCAGCGCAGCCGCGCACGCGATCGGGCTACCGGCGTAGGTGCCGCCCAGGCCACCAGGGGCGATGGCGTCCATGTATTCAGCCTTGCCGCACACACCGGCCAGCGGGAAGCCGCCGGCGATGGATTTGGCGAAGGTGGTCAGGTCGGCAGCAACGCCCATCTGTTCCATGGCGAAGAAGGTACCGGTACGGCCGGCGCCGGTTTGCACTTCGTCGGCGATCAGCAGGATGCCGTGCTTGTCGCACAGTTCGCGCAGGCGCTTCATGAAGGATTTCGGCGCGACGTAGAAACCGCCTTCGCCCTGCACCGGCTCGATGATGATGGCAGCGATGTCACGCGGCTCGGCATCGTTCTTGAAGATGCGTTCGATGCTGGCGATGGAATCGTCATCGCTCACACCGTGCAGTTCGTTCGGGTACAGCGCACGGAACACGCCGCCTGGCATCAGGCCCATGCCGGCCGAGTAAGGCACGACTTTGCCGGTGAGGCCCAGGGTCATCATGGTACGGCCGTGGTAGGCGCCGGTGAAGGCGATCACGCCGGCACGGCCAGTGGCGGCACGGGCGATCTTCACGGCGTTTTCAACGGCTTCGGAACCGGTGGTGACCAGCAGGGTTTTCTTGGCGAAGTCGCCAGGTACCTTGGCGTTCACTTTCTCGCACACTTCGACGTACGGCTCGTAGGCCAGGACCTGGAAGCAGGTGTGGGTCAGCTTGTTCAGCTGCTCGGTCACGGCCGCGATGATTTTCGGGTGCACGTGGCCGGTGTTCAGCACGGCGATACCGCCGGCGAAGTCGATGAACTCGCGACCTTCAACGTCGGTCACCGTGGCGTTCTTCGCGGATTCGGCGAAGATCGGGTGGATCTGGCCAACACCGCGCGGGACAGCGGCTTCGCGGCGTTTCATCAGGGATGCGTTGGTCTTGCTCATAAAGTCCTCATTCGCCACTCATCGGGTGGCGGGGTCCAAGGAATACGTGGCGGGGAGGCAACTGCGACAGCATGCGATGATCGACTGTCACAGCGTTCCCGGCCACTACGAATAACGTCTTGAAACACGCAAAGGGTCAGCGCTCTCGTGCCCTCTGCGTTCACTGCAATCTCTTACAGGGCTTAGATGCCCAGGCAGAGGTATTTGATTTCCAGGTAATCCTCGATCCCGTACTTGGAGCCTTCACGGCCCAGGCCCGAGGCCTTGATGCCGCCGAACGGCGCCACCTCGTTGGAGATCAACCCGGTGTTGACGCCGACCATGCCGTATTCCAGGGCTTCGGCCACACGGAACACACGGCCTAGGTCACGGGCGTAGAAGTAGGAAGCCAGGCCGAACTCGGTGTCGTTGGACATCGCGATCACTTCGGCTTCATCTTTGAAACGGAACAGCGGCGCCAGCGGGCCGAAGGTTTCTTCCTTCGCCACAGCGGCGTTTTTCGGCACGTTGGTGAGGATGGTCGGCTCGAAGAAGTTGCCTTCCATGACCTTGCCACCCGCCAGCAACGTCGCGCCTTTGCTCAAGGCATCGGCGATGTGTTCCTGGACCTTCGCCACGGCTTTTTCGTCGATCAGCGGGCCGGTGGTGGTGCCGTCTTCCAGACCGTTGCCGATCTTCAATTTGGCCACGGCCACTTTGAGTTTTTCGGCGAAGGCGTCGTACACCGAATCCTGGATGTACAGGCGGTTGGCGCAGACGCAGGTCTGGCCGTTGTTGCGGTACTTGGAGATGATCGCGCCTTCGACGGCCTTATCCAGGTCGGCGTCGTCGAACACGATGAACGGCGCGTTGCCGCCCAGCTCCAGGGAAACTTTCTTGATGTCCTTGGCGCATTCGGCCATCAGCTGGCGACCGATTTCGGTCGAGCCGGTGAAGGACAATTTACGCACGATCGGGTTGCTGGTCAGCTCGCCGCCGATGTCGCCAGCGCTGCCGGTGACCACACTCAGCACGCCTTTCGGGATACCGGCACGGTGCGCAAGTTCCACCAGGGCCAGGGCCGAGAATGGAGTTTGCGAAGCGGGCTTGATGACCATGGTGCAACCGGCGGCCAGGGCCGGGCCGGCTTTACGGGTGATCATCGCGGCCGGGAAGTTCCACGGGGTGATGGCAGCGGTCACGCCAATTGGCTGCTTGATCACGATCAGGCGCTTGTCGGGCTGATGGCCAGGAATCACATCGCCGTAGATGCGCTTGGCTTCTTCGGCGAACCACTCGATAAAGGAGGCAGCGTAGACGATTTCGCCCTTGGCTTCGGCCAGCGGCTTGCCTTGTTCGAGGGTCATCAGGCGCGCGAGGTCGTCCTGGTTTTCGATCAGCAATTCGAACCAACGGCGCAGCTTGTTCGCACGCTCCTTGGCGGTCAGCGCACGCCAGGCCGGCAAGGCGTTGTCGGCGGCTTCGATGGCGCGGCGGGTTTCCGCGGCGCCCATCTTTGGCACGGTGCCGAGAATCTCGCCCGTGGCAGGGTTGTTGACCTTGATGGTCTGACCGTTGTCCGCATCGACCCAAGCACCGTCGATAAAGGCTTGCTGGCGGAACAACTGGGCATCTTTAAGCTGCATGTCGGGTTTCCTTAACAGCACCGCGCGCACGCGGAGCGAATTAGAGTTGTTGAAAGGCGCCTTGTGGGCTGCCGTCAGGGAAATCAGCCCCAGCGCGCGGAATAAGTGAAGCGCACGCGGGAGACAGAGCGTTTGAAATCTCAAACGAATCCTAGGATCAATGGGGGTACAGGGCAATAGTCTGTTCGAAAAAAAGAACGAAAACGGCGCATTTGCCGAATCTTTCGGATCAGCGTGATTGGCCCCGGTTCCCACGCCTTGACCGGTGGCGCCCGGTTTAGGGCGCCAGCGCGCCGATTTCCTACGGTTCAGCGGCCAAAAACCAGCATGGACGCCCAAGGGCGACATGGGTATGATGTCGCCCGCACAAGCATCCGTAGCTCAGCTGGATAGAGTACTGCCCTCCGAAGGCAGGGGTCGTGGGTTCGAATCCCGCCGGGTGCACCACATAAAGACGAAAAAGCCCCAGGTCGAAAGACCTGGGGCTTTTTTTTGGGCGCTGGGAACCAGAGCCCTGGGGCGTTCCACAGATTGAAGATGCCAGCAATCGCTAGCACGTCTTCTTTGAACCTCCATTGGATAAATCCCATGTTGCCACTTAACAATCAGCTCCCTCCCAGCGTTCCAACTACCCTGTCTTCACCAACCCCTGTTAGCGACAAGGCCAATAATCATATTGAGTTAAATCAAGACCCTCTTAACCCGCAGATACAACAACAAATTTCCAATTTCCTGCAGGGCATGAAACCACCCCCCAGTCTGAATGCGATGCGGGATCAGGTACCCGATAATGTTTGGAAAAACAGTGACGGCGTAGCTTCCCGTGAACTGAGCGCGTTGCTCAATACGCCGATCGGCAAGGAAATGTCGCAAGAGCTCCAGAATAGATTCGGCAGCTCGACCTTCAATGCTTTGACGTGGGGGATGGCGGGTCTTGCCAGTATGATGGTCGATCAGAGCCAGGGGGCTAGCACCTATTCCATAGAAGGTTTTGACTGGGGAGCAGGAGACGACAACCCAGCCAACACTCTCGGACATCTAAAACAGTTTTTGGTCGAACAAGAGCAGACGACGCCTGAACTGGCTGGCGCTGTTGCCTACGTGCAACTGTGGAAATTCTCACCTGCATCCCTTCTGAGGAATATTCCTCCCTACGCAAATAAAACCAGCCTGGAGTGGGAGAAGGTATCGAACAAAGTAGACGAGCTTATGTCGAAACACCCATTGCAGACCCTGAGCATGACCTATGACGACGTGCTCGACCTTATAGACCCCACCCGCGTCGAAAAAAGGGTGACCGAGTTCTAAGCCAGCCTCGCGCCCGCCAGCATCGAGAGACTGGCGGGCCACAACTTGATGCAGACGCGATGTCGCGCACTCAAGGTTTTTTCAACGCTTCCAACCGCGCGGGCAAGTCTTCTGCGCGAAAACGCTCATGCAATATCAATAGCTTCTCATCCGCCGCCTTGGTCTGTCCTGCCTCACGCAGTCGCACAATTTCCTGCAACCCGTCTTCCAGCGACGGCAACGCCACCGGCGCACGCTTGCTGAGCTTCGCGCTGGACTCATCCGCCATCGAGCCCATCACTTGCGCGCTCTCGGCCCTGGGCGCAGCAGCCATGCGGGCCACCGGCGCGGGGGCGGACATCATAGGCGGTGGTGGGCTGGCGGCTTCTTCGTGGAGGGCAGAGAAGGTCGCGGTAGAAATTTCCGGCTGCGGCACGGGCGAGCGCGTAACCACGCCAACCATCAGCGCCAAACCAGCGACGGTGGCAAATGCCATTTGCCAGCGCGGCCGTTGGCAGGCGTGCAGCCAGCGTTGCCACAGGCTTGGCTGCGGCACCGGGGCTTCGCGGCGGGCGGTGGCGAGGATGAAGGCATCAAGGGACGCTGGTGGCTCGCCCGTGTGGTGTTGACGGTAGTGCTGGAGCAGCACGTCGTCGGCATCGGTAGTGTGTCGGGAGTCGGTCATGCGGGGATCTCCTCGGCCAGCAGGCGCCGCAGTTTCTGCTGGGCGTAGCGCAGGCGGCTTTTTACGGTTTCCAGCGGGGCCTTGGTCAGTGCGGCGATTTGCGGCACTTCGAGGTCGCCGTGCAGGCGCAGCAGGAAGACTTCGCGCTGGTCTTCGGGCAGGTCTTGCAGCGCGGCGTCGAGCCGTGCCTGGTCGCGGCTGAGGCTCAGTTGCTGCTCGGGGCCGGCGCTGTCGTCGGCCTGGGCATGCAGCTGCTCGTCGTAGCTGTCGTGCAGTGGGTTGTGGATGCCGTGCTTGCGCCAGTGGTCGATCAGGCGGTTGCGGGCAATCTGAAACAACCACGTACGAAAACTCGCCCGGCCCTGTGGCTGGGTGGTGCTACGGATCAGGCTGAGCCAGGTCTCCTGGTAGATTTCCTCGGCCAGTTCGGCTTTGTTGCTCAGGGACACGAGGAAGCGGTAGAGGCCCTGGCGGTGCCGGGCGTACAAGGCTTCGAACGCGGCGCTGTCGCCGGTTCGGTAGCGGGCCAGCAGCGATTCGTCGCTGGGTGTGTCTTCTGGAACGGCCATGTCGATGGCGAACTCCTTTCGATGGATCAATGCTTGAGGCTCTGCGCCAATTCCACCAGTTGCACAAACTCATGACGCAGCCCGAACGGGTCATCTCCACTGGCCGAGCGGGCCAGTGCAGCAGTGTCCTGCAAGCTCATGCTGCCAGTGTAGCGGCCATCGCCCTTGAGCTGTTGGGCGAAGGCTGCCACGGCCGCCGAGAAACGCAGGTCGTCGCTGGCCTGGGTGGATTCGTTGTGGATTGGCCGCTCAATCAACTCGCTGGCACCGCCTGCGGCAGGCTTGTAGCGCACACGCAACATTGCCAGTTCATCGGCTTTGTTTTGCACCTTGGACTCGGCAGCGTAGCGCAACGGTTCCAACCAGCCTTTCTCGCCCGTCGGGACGATTTCATACAGCGCCGTTACCGTATGCCCTGCCCCGATTTCACCCGCGTCGACCTTGTCGTTGTTGAAATCCTCACGCTTCAAGGCGCGGTTTTCATAGCCGAGCAAGCGATATTCGCTGACACGGGCCGGGTTGAATTCCACCTGCAATTTCACATCCCGCGCCACCACCGCCAGGGTCGAGCTGAGCTGGTCCACCAGCACCTTGCGGGCCTCACTCAGGTTGTCGATGTACGCGTAGTTGCCGTCACCGGCGTCGGCCAGTTGCTCCATCAGGTGTTCGTTGTAGTTATCCACACCGAAGCCCAGAGTGGTGAGGGAGACGCCGCTTTTACGCTGCTCAGCCGCCATCTGCTTGAGGCTGTCAAAGTCGCTGATGCCGACGTTGAAGTCACCGTCAGTGGCCAGCAGGATGCGGTTGATGCCCTTGTCGATAAACCCTTCGCGGGCCATCTGGTAGGCCAGTTCGATGCCGGACGCGCCCGCCGTTGAACCGCCAGCGGTGAGTTGGTCGATGGCATTGCGGATCTTCACCTTGTCCCGTCCGGACGTGGGCTTGAGTACCACACGGGATTCCCCGGCGTAGACCACCAATGAAACGCGGTCCTGCTCACGCAACTGATCCACCAGCAATTTCAGCGTACTTTTCACCAGCGGCAAGCCTTCGCGGCGGTCCATGGAGCCGGACACGTCCACCAGGAACACCAGGTTGGCCGGCGCCAGTTGCGCCACGGCGCGGTCGGAGGCCTTGATGCCGATACGCAGCAACTGGGTGTGAGGGTTCCACGGTGTGGCGGCCACTTCGGTGGTTACGCCAAAGGGTGAACCGTCGGTGGGCAGCGCGTAGTGGTAGGGGAAATAGTTGACCATTTCCTCCAGTCGTACAGCGCCTTCGGGCGGCAGGCTGCCTTGATTGAGGAAGCGTCTTACGTTGGCGTAGCTGCCGGTGTCGACATCAACACTGAAGGTTGAAACCGGCGTTTCGGCCACGCGATGCACCGGGTTGTCCGGCAGGTTTTCGTACTGTTCGCGGGGTTCACTGTGGTAGTCCATCGCCACGGACTCCTGCATCACCATTCGTGCGCTCATGGGGGCAGGCATCGGCATGCGTTTAACCAGCGCGCCTTGCACTGGAGCGCTTTGCAGCTCGGAGACCGGCGCGGCTTCGTCAGGCTTGGCCACATCGTGGGAAGAGGGCAACCCACAACCGGCCAGCGTGACCAGTAAGGTAACGGCAAAGCCCTGGGCAGCAGGACGCAGGAAGAGCAGAGGACGGGACATGGGCTGAACCTCGTGAATGAATGATCCGTTCACAAGGTCAGACGCAACGCGCTGGCTGTTCGGGTTAAACCGTTCGGCGGGACAGAAACACCTGCCCCGCCGAACCGTTCAATCAGTCAGTACCGTATTTCGGGTTACGCGGACCGTACAGGATCCCCGTGCGTTGCCCCGGCGACAGCAGGCGCGCACTGGTGATACCGGCAATCGGATGCGCCGCGTCAGTGGAGCTGTTGATCACCTGCTTGACCGCCGCCGTGATCAGCATGCCCACCAGGCCGCCGCCGTTGTTGTTGCCTTCCTCGCTGGAGGCCCGCGCCGAGCCGGTCCACAGGGTGGTGCCGGTGCGCAGGTCAACCAGTTTGGCCGAGGCCGTCACCGCTGTGTCGCTGGCGATCAGCATGTACTTGGTACCGTACTCGGTAACGGTGATATACAGCGCCGCGTCCGCACCAAAGATGTCATGCAGCTTGGTTGGCGGCAGCGCCTGGATATCGTTGGCGGTGGTCAGGCCGTTCTGGCGGAAGGTTTCGTCCACCAGGGCAATCGGCAACACGTAGTAGCCGGCTTCGGCCAACGGGTAGGTGACTTGCGACACCAGGCTGTAGGACGCCTGCACTTCCGGCGACTCATTGAGGGGCGGCAGGACCAGGATCGATTTGGGCCGTGCCTGTTTGTACGCCGTGTAATCCACGGTCTTGGGCGCGGCGCAACCGCCGAGCAACGCCAGGGCCAGCAAGGCGCCGGTGAGTTTTAACAGGCTCATTTAGTGGCGACTCCGGTCTTGGCGTTTTTCAGCAGAAAATCCATGTACGAGGCGGACTCGGGGAACAGGGCCTTCTCGGTGCGAAACTCCTGCACCATCTGGTCGTCCTTGCCCATGCTCAGGTACAGCATGCCCAGGTGCGCGTGGTAACCCGGCGGGGCTTTACGGCCACTGGCGTTGATCTTTTGCAGATCCCGTTCCAGCGCCTCGACCTGCGCTTCCTTGGGCTCGCCCTTGAAGTACTCGTAAACCTGCGGCTGGTAGCTTTCCCATTGATACAGGGGCTGGGGCGCCGTGTGGCACCCGGCGACTACTGCGCTTGCTGTCAGCATCAGCGCCAACTTCACTGCCTTGCTCATCCGTGTACTGCTCCTTGAGGTGTTGCTGATCAGTTGCGCGGGTTCCAGGCGCCGGCGTTGATGCCGTCTACCAAGCGGTTGATGGCTTCGCGCATGGCCAGGTCGAGGACCTTGCCATTGAGGGTGGAGTCGTAGCTGGCAGTGCCGCCGAAGCCGACCACTTCACGGTTGGACAGCGCGTATTCACCGGCGCCCTGGGTGGAATACACCACTTCGGAGGTACTGATGTTGACGATGTTCAACGCGACTTTGGCGTAGGCCACCTGGGTCTTGCCGCGGCCGAGGATGCCGAACAGCTGGCGGTCGCCGGTTTCTTTGCGGCCGAACTCGGTGACGTCACCGGTGACCACGTAGTCAGCGCCCTTGAGCTTCTGCACGGTGCCTTTGATCGCGGCTTCCTGGGAGATTTCGCCCATGTTGTCGCGGTCCAGCACGCTGAAGCGGTTGGTCTGCTGCAGGTGGGTGATCAGGATGGTCTTGGCCTGGCCGCCGAGGCGGTCAACGCCGTCGGAGAAGATGCCGCGCATGTAGCTGGAGCGGTTGTCGAACTTGCCCACGGCGATCGGTACACGCACGCCGTTGTAGACCACACCGGCGCTGGCGACTTTTTCCACCGGCAGAGCGCGATTGCTCTCGGTGGCGCAACCGGCCACGCCGAGCAGCGCTGCGGCGGTGAGGCCCGACAGCAGGATTTTGGACAGTGCTTTCACAGAGTGCTCCTAGAGTGAGAAATCAGCAGGTGCAGCAGGTAAAACTAGCGAGTGGGAATGTTGCGGATGTCGTTGACGATGTCGCGGCTATAAACACTGAAGTAGAAGCCTTCGACACTGGCGTTGCTTTTATTGGTCACCAGGGCGCCCATGGTCTTGTACTGCTCGAAGTTGCCGATCACGCCGCCGGGCACCTGGTCATACAGGGCCTTGGAAAAGTGCAGCACCTCGGTGCCGTTCTTCTTGACCGCGACCTTGTAGCTGAAATCGACACTGAGCAGCAGCTTGTTGTCGTCGACGATCAGCGTGGCGAGCCCGCCTTTCGAGTCCTGGATATGGCGCGTGTACACAATGTTCATATCCAGCAGATAGTCGGCCTTGTCCTTGCTGGTGGCGTAGCGACCGGCCTTGAGCAAACGGTTGACCATATCGACACCCAACGCTTGGCGAACCTTGTCGTCGGGCAGGAAGCGCTCGTTTTTACCCACCACCTCAACATCAAACGTGTCGAGCCAGAAGGTTGCAGTCTTGGGAATGGTGACCGGCGCCGGAGAGATGTAGTAATCCGGCTTGGAGGCGCAGCCTGCCATGAGGCAGACGGCGAAAAAGAGGAACAGCGTGCGCATGTATGAATTCATCCCTGAACAGTATCGAGCTTTAAACAATCGCGGCATTTTACGGAGTTAAGAGGGGTTCTCAAGTGTATTTGGTCGGTTGCGTGCGCCGACGCACATTCCTCAAGTTGTGTACCCTGCGGTCGAGACACTGACTTCAGTGTGTTTATTTATAGGGATATTGCGTGTTTAAAGTTCTCTTCCGGGCTACGGCCCTGATCGCGGCGCTGTCGATGACCGGCTGCGTGTCCTACACCGTCACCGGCCCAATCGGCGCCCCGCTCCACCCTGCCGCTGTCAGCAGCCCACGCAGTGCGCAAATCGCCGATGTCGCGGTGACTGCCACCGACGTCAACGATGCCAACAAGACCGCCATCAGCCGCTCCCTGACCGTGCAGCTCAATCAATACGTGCGCACTGCAGGCTACTTCAAGCAAGTCACCGAATACCCCACGCGCCTGGGGGAAAACGATGTGTCGCTGAAATTCAACATGACCTCCCTCAAGGGCCACCGTGGCGTGCATCCGGCCTACGTGCCAGGCGCCTTGCTGACGCTGACCATCTGGATCTGGGTCAACGGGCCGATCTTCGTCGACACCTTCGACGTGGCCGGTGACCTGACCATCGTCGACCGCGAGGGCAAGGAGCTGGCGAGTGCCAAGCAAGAGGTCAAGTTCGAGCGCAACGTGGGCCTGTACGGCCGTGAATACTGGGCACCGACCATGGGTGCCAAACAATTGAATGAACTGGTGTCGCAACTGCTCGACAGCGCCACCGCCAAGCTGCCCAAGGAGTAAGTCATGAAAGGATTGATCAAACACAGCCTGGTACTCGCGGCGGTCTTGTTGACCGGTTGCGTGTCGTACTCGCAACACGAACTGCCGCCCGTGCAGACCTGGCCGCCGACGGCCAACGTGCCGGCGCAGAAGCCTGCGGCCTACGTGCGCACCACCGCGCTGATCCAAGTCAACAACGGCCCGGGCACCGCAGCGGGCGGCGCACCGGCAGTACTGTGGGAAAAGGCCGTGGCGGATGCGTTTCGCCAGTCCAACCGCTTCTCGCGGGTGAGCACCGACAAGGTCGATTCGGATATCTATGCCGATGCCACCCTGTACAACAACGAACAGTTCAGCGTGGCCTCGGCGATCATCACCGGCGTGACGTTCTTCATCATCCCGACCACGTCGAAGAACACCTTCACCCTGGAAACGGTGTTCAAGGACAAAGATGGCAAGGAACTGGGCCGGGTCAAGAAAAGCGAGTCCGTGCGCACCTGGATGCAGCTGGTGCTGATCGTCGGCATTCCGTTCCAGACCGATACGCGGGAAGTCGTGGAAGCGTTGACCCGCAGTACGCTGGATGAGGCGGTGCAGCGCAAGTTGCTCTGACTCGAGATTGTCGTTGGCCGGTCCGCCGCTTTCGCGAGCAAGCCCGCTCCCACATTGGAATGCAGTCAACTGTGGGAGCGGGCTTGCCCGCGATGGCGATAGCCCAGCCAACCCATTTATTGAGGCCGGCACACGTTGTAAGCCTGGTTCTCGGCGACTTCCTCCATGTGATGCCCAATCACCGTATTCAGCACCAACTGCCGCTCCGACTTCCCGGTCGGACGATACGCCGAGCCCTGGGCATCAGTCTGAATCCTGAAACCGCCGCTCGCCAGTTGCTTGACCAGTTGCACCCGCCTGGCCCTATCGCCATTGCCGCGATGATCGCTCGGGGACAGGAACACGTAGCGCTCCTGCTGCAACAGCCACACCGGCCGATTACTGCCCTCGCTGTCAAACACGTAGGCACAATCCACCGCCGCTGCCGGGAAACTTGCCTTGCGCACGTAGTGCCCGCCCTCATACCCCACCAGCGTGATCAATCCGGGTTGCACCACGGCCACCGCGTCCTCGGTCTGCACGCCGTCTTGAACGCCATAGTTCGAATAGGCCCAACGCAACGGGATGAACTGCGCCGGGGTTGCCGCCAGGGCGAGGTCGCTGTTGATCCGCGCCTGGTCTCCGGCACCGCGATAGGGCACGCCCTGGCAGCCGGCAAGCGCGACGAGGCAGAGCAATATCAAGCTTCGGGTGAGCGTCCTGTTCATGGGAACGTCGTCCCGATGCGCGACCGTTCTTCGGAGAACCAGATCCCGGTGATCTTGCCGACCACATCCTCAACGGCAACCTGGCCCATGAAGCGGCTGTCGTTGCTGTTGTTGCGGTTGTCACCGAGCAGGTAGACGTGACCCGGCTCGACTTTAAGCGGCGCGAGTTCCATCGACGCTGCGCCGTTCACCCGGTCAGCCGGTGCGTGGAACAGGCCGAGGTTTTCACCGTTATGGATCAGCTCACCGTTGACGATGGCCAAGGTATCGCCGCCCACGCCGGCCACGCGCTTGACCGCCTCGGTGCCGTTCCAGCGGTACACCACGATGTCGCCGACCTTCGGCGCACCGGCCTGGAGATCGGAAACGATGTAGTCGCCTATCGACAGCGTCGGCGCCATCGAGCCCGACGGAATGTAATAGTTCTTGAAGCCCATCAACGGCCCCCGCAGCACTTCCATCAGCACGAACGTGATCACCATCAACACGCCCACATACAGCGCGTGGAAGCGTTTACGCGGCACGTCCGGCGGACCGTCATAGCGACGCGCCAACACCGCCGACACGATTGCTGAGCTGAGCTTGACCGCGACCACAAAGGCGAAGAAAACGTACAGCCCGATGGGCGACGCGATCAGGCCGCACACGCCGAGCAACACCACGCCGCCGTACATAAACGCGGCGACCCAGATCGCCCATTTGATCCGGCCCACGTACACCAAGCCCCAGCCCGCCACCAGGCAGGACATCAGGAAGGCTTGCAGGGAGAGTTTTGCGGGTTTCATTGAGGGTCCTTAAGGAAAATTGGTGTCCACAAAGTGTTGCGCGAAGTCTTCAGCGTTGATCCCAAAAAACACACCCTGGCCAGCGGTGAGGGAGCACGCTCCCTCACCAACGGTTTAGAACGCGTACCGCGCCTTGAGCATCACGCCATCGGCATCAAACCCGCTGCGCGCCTGGCGTGTGTAGCTGGCGCCGACGGTGAAGTCCGACACCTGGTAATTCACGCCCACGCTGGCTTCATAGCTGTCCCGCGCCACCGACGCACCGGTGACGGTAAACGCCGAACCACCCAGCACATAGTTGGAGGTTTGCGCGACACGATCACCCATCAGGTCGTGATACGCCATCAATGTCGCTTCCGGCTGCAAGCTGCCCGCGCCCATCGGCAGGTTCCCGGCCAGGCGCACACCGGCGCCCAACTCGCCCACTTCATAACGCTGCGAACGGGTGCTCAGCGCGGCCGACGAACCCTTCTCGTCGTAGCCGTCCATGCGCACGTTGGCATAACGCGCGGCAACGCGTGGCTCGATCACTACCGCTTGCGACGGCTTGAAGCTGTAGCCGCCGATCACGCTGGCGGACAACACGTTGCTGTCGTAGCTGCCCTTGGCCGTGGTGCCAGCGATGTGGCGCTTGCTCTGGTTGTCGTTATGGCCGTAGCTGAGGCTGCCATCGACAAACCATTCTTGCAGCGACCAGTTACCGTACAGCGACAGCGCGTGGCCTTCGACGTCGGTCTTGTTGCCCAGGTCCGAATGGATGTTGGAGTTGAGGTAGCTGTAGGCCACGCCCAGGGTGGTGGTGTCGTTGACCCGAGCGTCCACACCCACCGCCATGCCGCTGCTGTTGGCCGAGTAGCCGTTGGCGCCGCCGCGACCGTCCTGATCCATGTTGCTGCTCAGGCCCTGCACCCACACGCCGCCGCGCTGTTGGCTTGCGCGCTGCTCGGTGAGGCGATTGAAGATCGCGCCGTTGACCACGGTTTGTCCGGACAAGGCCACGTCCAGCGCGCCACGGTTGACGTCCGGCTTGAGCTGGTCGCTGATCTGCGCCAGTTGCGCGGCCGTGCCGGCGTTGGCCAGGGCCTGGAAGACCTGGTCGTCGCTGCTGAGGCCGCTGAGCACGCCATTCTTAAAGGTATTGACCGCCGTGGCCGAGGCGGCGCTGGCGCCCACACCGGCGAGCTCTTCCTGGACTTGCGCGTCGGCCTTGACCGCTACCACGGCCTTGACCGTTTGCGCATCGGCCGAATAGCTGAGCACGTCGAGCAACGCCGAAGCACTGTTCACCGACAGGCCGTTGTCTTGCACGCTGGTGGCTTGCAGCAGGGTGTATTGCGTGCCGTCATTGGTGCTGGCGAAGTCGCCGGGGTTGGCGCTCACGGTCAGCTTCGAGGCGTTGGCAAAAGTGGCGCTGCCGTTGACCGTCAGGTATGCCGTGGTCGGCACGACGCTGTCGGACAGGTGCATGTCGATGCCGGCGCCGTTGGCGACGTTGAGGTCGCCGGTGATGGCGGTGCCTTGTGCGGAGAGGTTCAAGGAGCCGGAGTTGACCGAGACCGGGGCAATGATGCGCGAACCGGTGAAGTTCGCCTGGCCTGCGATGTTGACCGCGCTCAGGTTGAGCAGGTCGCCGACGATGGCGCCACCGGTCCAGTTCAGCGTCGCCAGGTTGGCGGCGTCCACGGCAATCCCGGAGTTGCTGCGGATTTCGCCAGCTTGCTGGTTGATTTCAAACGGCGAGGTTTGCTCAGCGGCGTTCACCAGGATCGCGGTGCCGTCGGCGGTGATGGTGCCACGGTTGACGATGCCGCGGGTGCCGCTCGCACTGTTGGTGGCGAACGTGGCGCCCTGGAACTCGAAGGCGCTGGCATCGGTGCTCTTGGCTTCAAGCGTGCCGGTGTTGAGGATGTAATCGATAGTGCCGTTATAAAACAGCACGCCGCGAGCTTCTGTGCCGTCAGCCGATACCAGCCCGCTGTTTTCGATGCGCAGCGCGCTGGTCGCGGTTTCCACTTCAATGCCCAGGGCATACTCACCGGTGGCGATGATCGAGCCGGAGTTGAGGATCTTGCCGCCGATGGTGGTCGGGGTGGCGCCGTCGATATCAAGAATCAGACCTGTGGCGCCACGGCCGTCCATGTTGATCACGCCGGTGTTGGAAACGTCGCCGCCAATGGTGGTGCCGTGCAGGTAAATGCCTTCGCCACCGCCCACGAAACCCAGGGTCGATGCATCCGGCTGCGGCGCCGTCGAGCGGATCGTGCCCGAGTTGATCACACTGCCGCCAATGGTCGCGTCGCCGATCTCCAACCCTTCATAACCGCCGTGGCTCATCAGGATATTGCCGGCCTGAATCACATCCCCCGTGATGGTGCTGGTGGGCAGGTTGTTCGGGCCGGCCCAGTACATTGGGTCGATGGTCATCGCACGGATCGTTTTCCCTTGCGAGTCCAGCGTAATGTCGGCGCGGTTGATCAGCGAACCCTGGATGTGGGTATCGGTAAAGCCCAGGCCCGCTGGCAGGGTGGTGCTGGGGTCGACCACTTGGGACAGCTGCCCAGTGATGGTCACGGGCTCACCGAATGTCTCACTGGCCCAAACATTTTTTCCTTGGCCCAGGTCGAACTCAACGGCCAGCACCTGTGTGCTGATTGCGCCGACCATGATGGCCAACAGGGTTTTCTGGAACGGCTTGCGCTTCATTTCTAACTCCATGAACTACGGCTCACTGCCGCCAAAAGGCCCGGCGGCAGCTGGTGTACCGAGTGAAGGGATCAATTGATCCGAATGCATTCCCCCAGGGCACCCGCATAAAACCCAGGCGCACGAAGGCACACCGCAAGGGGCGGTGGCAGGCAGGGGAATAAGGGGGGAAGGTTCACATCAATCCTTAATGTCATTTGAAAACGCTGCAGTCCATGCAGCCCGACCGGTCGCGGGTGGGCGGGATAAAGACCCCGGGGTAAACGGAATGTTCAAATGATATGAGGGTGGGGCGAGGGTTTGTGAACTGGGTCGCAGTTGAGGCAGTCAGATCCCATTGAGCAGGCACATGAGCCCACGCTCGCCTTGCCAAATACTTTTTCCCCCTGACAAACAGAGCAATGCAATGGAACGCGAGAAAATGGACGCCGCATTAAAGGAACATGTCATCCCGGTGCTGCGCAGTCTGGGGTTCAAGGGATCAGTTCCACACTTTCGCCGCAATACGGGGCAGCAGATTGACCTGCTCACGTTTCAGTTTGACCGGTATGGAGGAGCATTCGTCGTTGAAGTCGCGGTTTGCCCCATTGAGGGAATAACAACGCACTGGGGCAAACAGATCCCCCCGACAAAAGTGGCCGCGGCAAACGTGCACCCTAACAAGCGAGTTCGCTTGGGCGCGCCGAGGGGAGAAGATCACTGGTTCAGGTATGACGATAAAGGCGACAGCGCGACACGGTTCGCCGATACCGCGCGTGAGGTTCTGCCTCACCTGAGCATTCAAGCGCCTGAGCACTGGGCCAGAGGGCTGCTTTGAGGGGCTTTGAGTAAGGCGGCCGTGAGCAACAGGGCGCCTAACGGGTAGGGGTAGCGGTGGAGCCGCAATCGCTCACCCACTAAAAAACTTCCACACGATTGCGAAAGGCAACTCGTCGCTCAGGATTTCAGGCGAGCGAAAATAATAAGAGGCCGACGCGTTTTCCAAGCTCTTGTGGATAAATGCGCCGTCAGTCATCACGCGGTAGGAGGCACATTCCATATACGAGCCCTCAGCTAGCGCGTTTTTTATCTGACCATAGGTCCCACCGGCCCCCACCGGCAGCAATTCGGTCGGTGGCAGGCGTACAGCCAGGTCATCGTTTTCAATGTCCATGGAGTACGCTCTTCGAAAGCCAGGTTCACTGCTGGCCCAGTAGACGGACACCAACCGGTGTTTTTCATTTCCCTCATCGAGAAAAGCATCCGCCAGGATGTATTGATCGGCTGAAACTTTATAAACGCCGTCTTCCAAAGCGAGCACACACGGTTCTCGTACGCTGACGATGTCCCCGGTCCTTGAGTTGTGCAGCGATGACCATTGCGGCATTTTAGATACCTCAAATCCATTGTGGCGTTTTGATTATTTGACCTTCGATCCTAACTCAGAATCTCTTCCAATCCCTTGCTCACCTCCGTTAGCTCATTGGCAGACATTGGGCTATCGGGACATAGATATCTACACAACTACTGGACCTGACAAACCCCGAAGCTCTGGCTTTGGCTTTGGCTTTTGATCTTGATCTTAGGCGCCCCGTTAACCACGCTGGCCGAACGCAGGCTTGAATCCGTGGGTAATCCGGCAGGACGCCGGGTTAGCCGCCCCGCGCCATGGATGGCGCGTGGCGGCGGCCCACGGATTCAAGCCTGTGTTCGGGCACACCGAGCCTAGGCGAGGTGCCGAGTGGTGGGGCGAGGACCTTTTGCTTACTTTTGGCTGGGCCGGCATTCCGGTCCTTCCAAAAGTGAGCCGCTGTAAGAGCGGAACCCTAAGTGGCCGTGACCGCAGCAATGGATATGTACTCCGACCCAAAAGCCCCGGCGCCACATAGATAGTCATCGCAGGCAAGCCAGCTCCCACCTCAGAGCGATGTGCAACCAACACAACTCAACCGCCTAACGGGCCGTCTTCGCGAGCAAGCCCGCTCCCACACTAGAGCCGGTTTACACCCGGTAAAAATCGCCCGACTGCCAGGCCGTCACAGGGGCAAGCCCCCTCCCACATTGCCCGCATTCCAAATGATCTACAGGGCGTAGATCAACTCACACCTTTGTCGCGATCCTGCCCCGGCACCAAGGTCAATGTCGGCTTTTCCACATCACGGGAAACGTGGGATTTTACTTCCTCCACACCGCCCTCTTCGTCGTTGTGGATCACCAGCACACCCGGTTTGCGCAGTTGCTCCAGGTCACCCTCGCCGAGCTTGAAGCTCTCGCTGAGGTTCTTGTCGCTGAGTGCGTTGGCCTCGGCGCGGCGCTGGGCGAATTTGCGGCCTTTGCGTTGCTGGTAGCGCGCCCACGTGACCAGGATCAGCGCGTTGAACAACGCAATCCACAGGTAGATCTGCAGGGTGTTGAGCGCGGCGAAGATCGGCGCCTCGATGCGCGGGCCGCCGTGGGTTTCCAGCATCGCGTTGATCCCGCGCGCCAGCAGCCAGACCAACCCAGCCCAGGCCAACAGGGTCAGCACCACGTCGATGATCCACATCACCGAGTTTTGGCGAGTTCTGATCAGTTTCATGATCACACGTCCTCATTGGCTGGTTTGATCCCGCGGTCCGGGCTGACCCAGCGCGCGCGCTTCTGATGCTGGTTGAACAGCACCTTGGGAAAACTGACCAGGGTGGTGAACAAGCTGACCAGCCAGAACACCATCGGGTACCACACCGTCCAGAACAGGGTTTTCCACAGGTCTTTTTCGTAGCGCCGGTCAATCAGGATGCTCACGGCAAACTGCACCAGGCACACCATCGCCAGCACCAGGCCGGTAAACGCCGGTGGCACCAGGGAATCCACGGCGATGGCTGGCGGCAGCACCATGAACTTGCCCAGGCCCCAGAAGATCACCGAGAGCAGGAAGGTGAAGGCCCAACCGGTGGACAGGCAGTACTCGAACAGCAGCGGCCACAGGTAGCGATGGCGCCATTGCCAGATGCCACGGATATTCTTGAACAACACTTCGGCGCCGCCCTGGGCCCAGCGCAGGCGCTGTTTCCACAGGCCGCCGACGGTTTCCGGCATGAGGATCCAGCACAGCGCACGCGGCTCGTAGAAGATCGCCCAGTGATCGAGTTGCAGCTTCCAGCTGACGTCGATGTCCTCGGTGATCATGTCGGTGCTCCAGTAGTCGATGCGGTCCAGCGCCTTTTTACGGAACGCCACCACCACCCCGGATACCGTGAAAATCCGCCCGAACACCCGCTGCGTACGCTTGATCAAGCCGATGATCGAGGAGAACTCGCCCACTTGCACCCGGCCGATCAAGGTCGACCGCGTGCGGATGCGCGGGTTGCCGGTCACTGCGCCGAGGCGCGGGTTGTCGAGCATCGGCGCGACCATATACGCCGCCGCATTGCGGTCGAGCAGCGCATCGCCGTCGATGCACACCAGGTACTCGCTGCGCGCGGCCACGGCGCCCATGCGCAAGGCCACGGCCTTGCCCTGGTTCTGCGCCAGGTGCAACACGCGCAGGCGCGGGTGTTCCAGGGCGAGGGCATCGAGGACCGCAGCGGTGTTGTCCTTGGAGCCGTCGTTGACCGCGATCACTTCGATGTTCGGGTAGACCTGGTCCAGCGCCGCATGAATGGTCTCGGCCGCGTTATCGCCCTCGTTGTAGCAAGGGATGATGATCGAGATAAGCGGGTTGCCGGCCAGGGTCGGCGCCGGGGTGTCCTCTTCCCACGGCCAGTGGCGTTCCCAGTGCAGCCAGAAGTACAGGCCGCCGGCAATCCACAGCGCCGACATGAACAGCGGGTAGAAAAACACGAAGTCCATCAGGAACTGCCCGGTGACCAGGAAGATCAGGCCAAGAGGCACACCCAACACCAATGCCAGCACGAATAAAGCCAGGATTCTGTCGAACATGGTCAAGGGTTCCATTGGTTGGAAAGGGCCGGACGTATCGTCTTCAGGTCCGGGGAGTTTTCCAGGAAGTTGTCCGGGTAGTAGCCAAAACTCGTGACACCCTGGCGCTTGAGTACGCCCATCCATTCAGCCAACTGCTCGGCGCTGATGTCCGGCGCTTCCTTGGTCCGCCAGTCTTTGGCTTGCAGTTCGAACACGGTGCGGTCGAGCGCACCGGGACGCGCCTTGACGGTTGCCACCAGTTTTTCCAGCCAGGCGTTGGAGTTTTTCAGCGTCTGGCCTTCCATCAGCGGCATGGCCATCGGCGCGGTCCAGTCGTAGGTCTGGAGGAAGTCGTCGAGGTTCTGTGCGAACCAGGTTTCACTCTGCGGGTTAAGCATCGGCTCGGCGAAGATATTGCGCGCGGTCATGATCTGCGGGCCACGGATCGCGCGGACTTTGGCGGTCAGCTCGTTGGTAAAGTCGATCAGGTAACGGCTCTTGAAACGGGTCCAGCGCTGCATCACAGCCGGGTCGGCGCGCAAGGCTTCGATGGTGTTCGGCAGACCGTTGGCGGCATAGGCCTTGAGCGCCGCAGGGCTGGCGTCTTCAAAGTCGTTGAACACCGCATCATCGTGATACAGCACGCCATCGAGACCACTGTTGCTGATTCTCGCCAAGTCTTCGTAAATTTCGCCGATGACCTTGCGCACCTCTGGATCGAACGGCGACAGGCGTTGGTATTGATCGGGGTCGAGGCCGATCTGGCCGGTTTTCGGGTCCCAGCGGGTTACGCGTGGCAGCTTGGGATCCAGGGCAAAACTCAGCACCGGCATCCAGGCATAGACGCTGGCATGGGCACGGGTGTGCAGTTGCCAGGCGACACGGTTGAACAGGTCGGCACGCATCGGCAGGTGACGGTTGGGGAAATACAGCGAATGCACCAGGCCGTCGCCCTTTGGATCGGCATAGGCTTGCAGGAACACCGTCACCGCGCCCATGTCCACCACGCGTTGAATCAATTGGTCGAGGTTGCGCGCCTGCTGGGCCGGGTCCGGGTCGTAGACATGGTCCAGGTCCACATGCACCACCCGCATCGGCGCCTTGGTCTGCACGGCGACGATGCTGTTGGCGTAATGTTCGCCGTCCGGGTCGGAGGCCACCAGGAAACGCGGGCTATTCATCAGCTTGGTGGAGTCGTCGAGACCATCGTCCAGGGTCAGCGCCATCTGGTAGCCCTGTTCACCGACCACTGCGAGCGAAGTGCCGTCGGCCGCACCGTATGGCCATACCCACACCCGTGGGGCCTTGCCGGTCACTGCACGGATCTTGTCGGAAATCGCCTTCACGTCAGCGCGCATGCGCGCCTGGAACTGCGCTTCGGTTTCATAGCGCTTGGTCGCCGGGTCATAACGCCGCGTGGTGGCAGCCGGCTCCAGGTTGCCCTGGGGGTTGCCCAGGATGCCTTTGTGGTTGTTGTCGGTGTGCGCGGCAATTTCCACCAGGCCGGACTGGGATACCTCGCGGATCTGCTGCCAGGTCAGGAACTCGCCGCGTGGCCGTGGTTGGCCGGCGAAGTCCACTGGCTGGTTCATCGGCGTGTCGATCCAGTAACCCACCGGCGCCAGCAGGGCCGGCCAGCGGTAGGCACGCAGGATCGGCATCACCCGCGTGTAGAAGCTGGAATAGCCGTCGTCGAAGCTGAGCATGATGGCTTTGGGCGGCAGCGCCGGCCCACCGTTGCGGGCCGCGAGGATCTGGTCGACGCTGACTGCCTGGTAGCCGTTCTCGCGCAGCCAGGCCAGCTGCTCGATCAAACGTTCGGTGCGCACCGCCACCACCGCCTGATCGGGGTCGCGATCCTCGACGTCATGGTAACCAATGCCCAGGAAATGGTTTTTCGGCCACGGCACTTCGTTGGGCGCAACAGGCCGCTCGGCGGGTGGGGTAAAAGGTGCGGGTTGCTGGGCGCAGGCGCTGGCCAGCATTACACCCAGAATCAACAGGCAACGGCTGAGGACGGTCATGGTCAGGCTCTTCTAGAAACGGTAAGTGAGGTCGACGAGCAGGCGCAGATCGCGTTCGCGATCGCCGTCGTAAGGTCGGCTGATCAGGCTCAGGTTCGCGCCGGCTTCCAGTACGTCATTCCAGCGGTAGCGTTGGCCGTAACCCACCAGACCGATGCCACCGGTGGAATAATCCTGCTGGCTATAGGTACCCGCACCGACCTGGAACTGCTGACTCCACTGAGTCTCGTAGCGGTGATAGAGCACATGGTTGATATTGATGACCGGCAGCACGGTGAAGTCCGACTTCGGGTTGAAGTAGATCGTGTCTTCCTTGCTGTTGCGGCTGGCGCCAACTTCCAGGCCCAGGTCCACTTGCACTTTCGGCGAGCTGTAGAGGCCTTCACGGCCACTGAGCAAGGCTTCGAAGCGGTCGTTGCCGTCACTGAAATGGGACGGGCTGAGGGTCAGTTTCCACTCGCGGCTTTCGTTGGCACGCCAGCGGATAAAACCGCTGCCGCCGTTGGCCGTGATCCCCTCGTTCAACGCCCGCAGGGGTGTGGTGGACAGCAGGTAGCCGAGGCTGCCGCCGTATTGCCAGTTGTCGTTGATGTCACGCGCAATCGACACCGCAGCGCCTTGTTTGGAACCATCGCCGTAGGAGTGGTTGGACACCTCGGCCTCGATGGTCATGTCGCGGGTACGCCGCTCGACGCCGACCACCTGCCAACGGTGGTGGCCGGTGCCTTCTTCAAAGTCGGCGGTGGCATAACCGGCACCCGCGAACAGGCGCCAATCTTCGTCGATGGGCGGCGTGTAGATCCGGCTTTCAATGCCCCAGTCACGGCTGCCCGAGACGGCCCCGGCGTCGCCGTTGTTGCCGCCGCCGAAGCTTTTGCCGGTGTAGGCCTCAACCCGCAGCTCGGCCATGTCATGCACGTCGCGCAGGCGTTGCAGGCGCTGTACCTGGCGGTTATCCGGGTTACGGGCGACCACATCGTCGGTGAGGATGTCGAGTTGCCGCCATTCCTGCAGGTCCAGGGCCGTGAAGCCTTGGGACATCTCCAGGCCGATGTCACGCGGGCTTTGCGCTTCCGTCTCCTTGAGTGAACGCTCGGCGCGCCGTGGCCAATCGCGGGCGCGGTACATTTCCGCTTGCGCCAGGCGCAGCCCGATGCTGCCAGGGGCCTTGCCCACCAGCTCTTCCAGGGATTTCTCGCTGGACGGCAGATCGGCACCATAAGTGCCGGCCTGCGCGGCCAATTGTTGGGCGTCCATCCACTCATCGTTAGGGTTGCCGATCGGCAGGCCCTTGAGTTCCACTCGGGGTTTCTGGCTGTCGGCCAGGTTCTTGGCGACGGTGCGCGCCTCGTCCACCTGGTCGTTTTCGAGCAAGGCGTAGAACAAGGCGGTGCTGTCTTCCACACGGTCGCCGACGTCGGCATCGGGCGCCGTAATCGCCTGACGATACAGCGGCGCGGCCTTTTCCGGGAGGCGCTGGTCGAGGTAGGACGCAGCCACCCAACGCACGGCATAGGTGGGCAACTTCACCCCTTCGGCCTGCAGCGTTTCGTACTCGCGGATCACTTCGGCGGTACGCGCGCGGGCCTTGAGTGCGCCGAGGCGGTCGATGCGCCACACCACCACGTCGTCCTTGGCGGTGGGGTCCGGGGTCCAGCGGGCGAGGAGCTTGTCGTAATCCTGCAGCGCGCGGTCAGCAATGACGTAGCGCTCCTTTTCGCTGCGCGTGGCGAACTCGGCCATGCGCACGCGTTCGGCGGCGAGGTCGCCTTCCAGGCGGCGCTGGGTCACTGGGTCGATAAGGCCCGGGCGCTTGGCTGCCAGGCGCAACGCCGGCTCCGGCAAGCGCGCCTTTTGCAGGGCGACGATGTATTCGCGGGCGACTTCCGGTTTGTCACCGGCGCGGATGAACGCCTGGTCGAATTCAAACAACGCGTCGTAGTTGAAGCCGGCGCGGGTCAGCGCGTAGCCCAGGGCCATGCGCCGGTTGGGGTCATTCGGGTTGGCCGCCACCAGCGCGCGGGCACGTTGCACGGCTTCGGTGGTTTTGCCGCCGTCGGCCTGGGTCAGGGCCAGGCCCAGTTGCAGGTCGACATTGTTCGGCTCACGCAACAGCCCCTGGCGATACACCGCCTCGGCTTGCGCCCACTGCTTCTGGTTGCGATAGGTACGCGCGACGGTGGCGAGCGCTTGGGGCGTCAAGGTGCGATTTTTGCCCTGAGCCTCGTACACCTTGAGCACTTCGGCGTCCTGCCCGGCCCAACCGGCAATCACCAGGTGATCGCTGACCTGGCCCGGCGTCTGGCGCTCGGCAGGGAGTTGGCGCAATTGGGTCAGGGCCGGCGTGAAATTGCCGTTGCGCGCCTGAATGATCAGGGCATCGTAGGCGGGGTCGGCCACCGCGAAAGCGGGCATCAGCAACTGGCTGCACAAGGCTGCCCCGATCAGCAGTCGTAACCGGCCTGATGCACTGAGTGGGAGGTTTCGCAGCATATCGTGAGCTTCCTTACACACGGAAAGCTGTAACGATAGGTGGTCCTGAGCAATTTGCATCAGGGTGTCGGCGTCTCGTGACCCGACCTAGCTTTCCTGTAGGAACTATCCCTTAAGAAAGTAGGGGAAAGCCTAATTCAGAACAATTGTTCAGAATTGGCAGCAAATCTGAAATACGAATGGGGGAGCGGACTTGCCTGTGATAACAGGGCCTCAATCGACCTGAGCGTCGATTGTTTGACCCTGATCACTGGCACGTCCACTCCCCCATTATTTATTTCTGGGTGAAGGCAGAATCTTTACTGCGCGCCGCTCATCGCACCGGCTTTGGCCAGGACGAAGCCAATGAATTGTTCGACGGTCATCTTCTGGCCGTTGAAGGTCACTTCATTGTTGGCGTAGTGCAGCTTGGAAACGACGTCGTTGCCAACCAGGGTCGCCAGCTGGGTGCCGACCGCCATGCCGCTGACCATCTCGGCCGCCATCTGCGATTGCTGCTCGATGGCTTTCGGGTCGGTCACGCCGCCAGCCTGGGCTTGCAGGGCGGCAATGTCGCTGATCATGGGCTTGGACAGGGTCAGGTTGGCATCCAGCAAAGCGATGATCTGCTTACCCAGTTCAACCGGTGGCAGCTCCATGGACGAGGGCTTGGTCAGGTCCAGGATCAGGTTGAACTTGCTTTCGCCGTGGGTGGTTTTCAGCGACAGGTTTTCCAGGGCCACTTGCGGCTTGGCCGCCAGCAACTGGTTGACGTTGGCTTCGGCCAGGGTTTGCTCGGCTTCGGTCAGTTGCAGTTCCGGCACGGGCTGGCCCGCAGCGGCGGCGGCTTGCACCGGCTGCATCTTGTCCTGGTACAGCTTGGTCAGCAGCAGGCCCGACGGCACGTCGATGTTCTTCACGCTCACGGCCATGGCGGCGGAGCCGACCGGTTTGCCCTGGTAGCCGATCTCGTCGATCTTGTAGTCGACGCGGCCGTCCATGGTGTTGTCTTTGACGGCGCTGGTGTCTTTCTGCTCGAAGCCCTTGAGGGTCAGCACGGTTTGTTGCGGGCCGACGGTGAGCTTGGTGTCGGTCAGCTCAACGGTGTTCTGCCCGGTGTAGAAGCCGAAGGTGGATTTTTCCAGGTTGCTGGCCACCGTCAGGCCGGCCAGGTCGGCCGCAAAGGGCGTACCGTCGCCATCGACGGCGGTCAGCTTGAGGCTGTTCATGTAGCCATTGACCTTGACCTTCTTGCCTTCGGCGCTGCTGTCGAAGTCCAGGTTGAGGCCGGAGAAGCTGGCCGAGGACTTGTCGTCCTTGAACTCCAGCGGCAGCAGCTCGAAATTGCCGCTGACCGAACGGTTGTAGCCAATGTTGGCCACGCCTTTGAGCGGCGACACGTCTTTGGCGGCGGCGAACCATTTCTCGGTAGTCGGGTTCTTTTCCAGCGAGTAGTGACTGGTGGCCATGACCGGCAGCCACTTCAGCGACACCAGGCGCGAGAACGGCAGCGGGCCGTGCTCGATATGGTCGACGAAAAGCAGTTCCGGGTTCGGGTTCTGCTCACCGAAGAACGACCCCTGGGCCTTGAGGCGATAGTGCGCGGTGCTGCTGAACAAGCCACGGTCCAGGGACACCAGCTCCAGGTCCAGACGCCCATCGACGCCGGCCATGGAACGTTGCAGTTCCTTGTTGGCGTCCTGCACCGCCGTTTGCAGCACCGGTTCCAGCTGCTTGCCGGTGTACCAGGCGCCGCCTGCACTGACAGCGCCTACAGCGACGACAAAACCCAAAAGAACTACGGCTGGCTTATTCATGAAGTGACCTGATCAAATCCTGTGAGAAGTGGGCTGTCTTCCTTGAACCCCGAAGGGGTTGGCTCAAGCCCGCCAAAAGCGGGGGAAGATTAGCACTGGCGGCCGCGAACGGCCCAGCTTTTCAGAGGGGTCAGGTCAGCAGATGGTTCACGAATATTCCGATTCAATCTCATCGAGTTGGTGATCGAAACTCTTCAACCGCGCCGTCCAGGTGTACACCAGCACCTCAAACTCGCGGTGTATCACGGCGTTGCCCGGGGTGTCGGCCTTGGGATCGCAGAAGTCCAGTTGGTAGCGCTCACGGGCCATTTGCGTGGCGACGTCGGACAATTCCCGCGCGTTATTCAGCCAATGCCTGCCGTCGGCGACTTGCTGATCCAACGCCACGCACTGTTTTTTCAAGGCTTCGAGGCTTTTTTCCAGGGGCGTGCCGGTAAGTTCGCCCATGACTTCCTGGAAGGTGCGCCCCGGCTGCCAGTAGCTACCCCAGAAATAGCGGTCGAACACAGTTTCGACGCGGCGCAGCGCAACCTTGGTGTCCCAGATCGCCACACGGGTCTTGCCCTGTTCGAGCAGCCGGCGTTTGATCCGATGGTTCTGGTAGGACGCCCAGGCCACCACGCCAATGGACAAGGTGCCGATCACCAGGCAGGCGCTGTCGAGAAACACCATGGCCTTGTCGATTTGGTGAGCGAGCATGACCCCGTAGAAGTAGGCAGCCGATAACAACACCAGTGCGAAGAACACGCACCAGAAAGCGGGAGCATAAGGGTTTTTCATTATTGGAATCCCCATGAGCAAACGCGAGCAGTGACCAGCGAGCCATCACGGCGGCCCGCCAGTCAAAGCATAGCTATTCGCTCAGGGTTTGCTGGCCTGCGCAGCTTGCGTTCGTCCGCTTTCCCAACCACCGCCCAAGGCCAGGAACAAGTCGATCTGGCTCATGGCAACCTGGGTGTTCGCCGCCGCCAGCTGCGCCCGCACATCGGTGTAGGTGCGCGTGGCTTGCAGGTCGGCGAGGAACGACGCGCGGCCGGCCTGGAAGAAGCGGTGGGTCTGGTCCGCCGCTTCCTTGGCCGACTCGCCGGCTTCGTTCAGGGCGTCGCGACGCTGCAGTTGCGCGGTGTATTGCGCCAGGCCGGTCTGGGTTTCGCGGATGGCGTTGAGCACCACGCCGTCAAAATGCGCCAGGGCGCCCTGGGTCGCGGCTTCGGCTTCGTGGATGCGCGCGCGTGCGCCGTTGGTCGGCACGGTCCAGCTGATCAGCGGGCCAAAGCCCCAGCGGTTGGTGGGCGCGGTGCCGAGGTTATCGAGAATACCCACGGTGCCCACCGTGGCGCCGATGCTGATGTCCGGGTACAGCGCGCCGGTGGCCACGCCAATGCGCGCGGTGGCGGCGGCCAGTTGGCGCTCGGCCTGACGCACATCGGGACGGCGCTTGAGCAGCGCGGCGCCGTCGCCCACTGGCAGCAACTGGGCGATGTGTGGCAGCTCGGCGCAGGTGCCGGTGCCCGCAGGCAATTGGTCCAGTGGCTTGGCCAGCAACATCGACAGGCGGAACAAACCGGCCTGGCGCGCGGCTTCGTAGCGCGGCATGTCGGCGCGCAAGGATTTGTATTGGGTTTGCGAGCGGGTCACCTGGGTTTCGTCACCACGCCCGGCATCGCGCAGACGTTGGGTCAGGGTGGTGCTCTGGGCCTGCAGTTGCAGGGATTCGTTGGCAATCGCCAATTCTTCGTTGGCCGCGCACACCTGGGTGTAGGAGCGCACCACGTCCGCCACCAGGGTGATGCGCGCAATATCGGCGGCAGCCTGGGCGGCGTCGGCGCTGGCCTGGGCGCTTTCGATGCCGCGTTGCAAGGTGCCCCACAGGTCGAACTGATACGAGGTGCTGAGGCCAACGCTGCCGATGTTCGCCACCGGGACTTTGTCCGCGAGCAAAAACGCCTCGCCGGATTCCTGCAAGCGCTGGGCCTCGGCTTTCACGCCGGCATTCCAACCGCCGGCGGATTCGGCCTGCTGCACCTGATAACGCGAGCGTTGCAGGTTGGCGGCGGCCACGCGCAGATCGGTGTTGGAGGCCATGGCCTGGCGCACCAACTCATCCAGGCGCGGGTCGTTATAGAGCTTCCACCAATCTGCCGGCACGGGCGCCGACACCACGTTGCTGCCCTCGCCCGCGATTTGCCCTTGCAGGTCGCCGCGTTTGACCGCGGCCTCATTCGGCAGCGTGTAGTCCGGGCCCACCGCCTGGCAGGCCGACAGCATCAGCCCCAGCGCGGCAATGGCCAGCCGTTGCTTCATGGCTTGTCTCCAATGATCGACACGGTGGCGGTACGCCCGGCGATCATGCGGAAGTCTGCCGGCACCTCATCAAACGCGATGCGCACGGGAATGCGCTGGGCTAGGCGTACCCAACTGAACGCCGGGTTGACGTTGGGCAACAGGTTGGCGCCACTGCTGCGGTCACGGTCTTCGATCCCGGCGACGATGCTCTGCACATGCCCGCGCAGGCGGGCGTTGTCGCCGACCACGCGGATATCCACCGCCATGCCGACGTGGATGCCGTCGAGCTTGGTTTCTTCGAAGTAGCCGTCGATATGGAAGGAATTGCTGTCCACCACCGACAACACCGGGCGCCCGGCGGTGACGAATTCCTGGCTGCGCGGCGCACGGTCGTTGACGTAGCCGTCCACCGGGCTGCGGATCACCGAGCGGTCGAGGTTGAGCTGGGCCGAATCCACCGTCACCTGGGCTTCGGCCAGGGCCGATTGGGCTCGGGCCACGCGGGACTGGCTTTCTTCCAGTTGCTCGCTCGGCACCAGGTTGCCCAGGCCACGGTTGCGTTTGTATTCGCGGCTGGCCTGGGCCAGGGTTTCCTGGCGGTCGGCCACGGCGGCCTGGGCTTGGCGCAGGGCCAGCTTGAAGCGGTCCTGGTCCACGGCGAAGAGCACCTGGCCTTTGCTCACCAATTGGTTGTCGCGCACGTCGACTTGCTGGATCAGCCCGGACACGTCGGGGGCGATCTGCACGATGTCGGCACGGATGTGCCCGTCGCGGGTCCAGGGCGCAAACATGTAGTACATGACCATGCGCCACACCACAACGACCGCAAAGGTCACGATCAACAACGTGAGGACTACACGGCCGATGGTCAAAAAGGGTTTTTTCATGTCATCAGGTATCGACTGAGTGAGTCCACCGCGCCCAGCAACAGCGCGTAGAGCCCCACGTTGAACAATGCCCGGTGCCAGACCAGGCGGTAGAAGTGGAGCCGGGTCAACAACCCGTGCACCACCAGAAACAACACGTACGTAATGCCCATCAGCACCAGCAGCGTGGGCAGGAACACCCCGCTGATATCCAGATCACCGATCATAAAGGCGCTCCATCGGGTAGCGGCGCTTCCTGCTCGGTGCCGCCAATGAATTCCACGCCAGGCAACAGCGCCAGGCGCAGGCCGGCCAGCGCGTGCAGCAGGTGCACGCGGGTGTCGTCTTCGTCTTGCAGGCCTTGGCCGTTGAGGGCGCGGCGCGTGCGGTCGAGGGTCATCAGCAGACCGCTCGGCGCCGGCAAGCGTTCACCGGCCTTGAGGCAGGCCTTGAAGTAACCGCCGACGCCTTCGACCACCTGGTTGAGCAGCACCCGGGGCACACCGAGGATGCGCGGCGAGTAGGCCAGCAGGTCGAGCAGGTTCAGTGCCACCCGCAGGTCGCGCAGGGCAACGCCGGTGTCTTGGCCGATGATCGCCAGGCGCGGCAGGTGCTGCATCAGGCGGTCGAGCATTTGCGCGGCAAGGTGGCGGTGTTCGTTGAGGGTGGCAGGTTCGGTCATGCCGACGATGTCGTGCCAGCTGAAACGCGTCAGGCGCTTGGCCGCCAGTTCGGCACCGAAGGGCCGCGCGATCAGCGTCCACACAAAGGCAAACAACAGGCCCACGGGGCCGGCCAGGTTGACGTTGGCGAAGTTGAGGAAGTCCGCGTCGTAAGCACCCTGGATGCTGATGAACGACGAGGTGTTCACCAGCGTCAGCAACATGCCCAGGTAAAAGCGCGGCTGCACGGTGAGCGTGCCGATGCAGATAAACGGCACGGCAAACGCCAGCACCAGCATCGGGAAATCGTGCAGGTTGGGCAGGACCAGAAACAGATAGAGGCTGGCGAATAGCACCGACATCGCGGTCCAGAAAAAGAACCGGTAGATCTGCGGCGCGGGGTCGTCCATCGAGGCGAAAAAGCTGCAGGCCACGGCGGCCAGGATCACGGCGCTGCCGCCGTCGGTCCAGCCCAATAGAATCCACAGCACCGAGGCGACGATGATCGCGGTGACGGTGGAAAACGCCGAGTAGAACATCAGGCCACGGTCGAGGAACGGCGTGAGCCGGCCCAGGCGCCAGTGACGGTACACGGCGCGCCAGGTGACCTGGCTTTCGCAGGCAATGGCGGCTTGCAGGCTGCGGCAGTCTTGCCACAGGTCGATCCATTCGCCGAGGCGGTACAGGGCGTTGGAGAACAGCAGCGTGTGGCGTTCGTCCAGCGCTTCGCCTTGGGGTTGCAGGGCTTCGACCCTATCACGCAGGGCGCGCCAACTGTCCATCGAGGGGTTTTCTGCGCTGCTTTGCAGCCACTGGTTGGTGGCTTCCAACAGGGGCGTCAATTGATCGAGATACTGCGGCGCGCGCTGCTCAACGGCATACAGCGCATCGTCGAGTTCCTCCACCACCGGCAACAGGTGGATCATGCGCCCGCGCAGTTCCTTGGTGTTGCGCACCGTCTGCGGCCGCGCGCCTTCGTGGGGCAACTGGCCGATCATCAATTCCAGGGTGTTGAAGGTGGCGACCATACCGCCGCGCAGGCTGCTGACTTCTTCCGGCGTGACGTTGCGGGTCAAAAAGCGCTGGCTGTAGACCTGGGCGTCGGCAAACCACTTGCTCACCGAGCCGTCGAACACCGGCATCAGGCGCCGTGGCCAGAACATCGCGCCGACCACCGCCGCCACGGCGATGCCGAGGAAGATCTCTTCGGTACGTGCTTCGGCCACATCCCACACGGCCAGCGGGTTGTCCACCACCGGCAGGGCGATCAGCGGCAAGGTGTAGCCGGCCAGCATCAGCGCGTAGTTGTTCGCGGTGCGCAGGTGCATGGAGAGGAACAGCAAAATGCCCGTCCACAAGGCAATCACCACCACCAGCACATAGGGCGACTGCACAAACATCGGCACAAAAAACACCGCCGCCGCCGCGCCCATCAAGGTGCCGATGGCGCGGTACAGCGCCTTGGAACTGGTGGGGCCGACAAACGGGCTGGAGACGATATAAACAGTGGCCATCGCCCAATACGGACGCGGCATTTGCATGAGCATGGCGATGTACAACGCGATCATCGAGGCGGCGAAGGTGCGCACGCCGTAGAACCAGTCGCGGGCCGGCGGGAAGCCGCTGAAAAATCCGTTCAAAGGGTCGCCGCCTCGAAGGCGCGCAGCACGCGCAAGGCGGCGGCCATGTCGTCGGGCGCGATGTCGGCGAGGACTTCCTTACGCAGGCGCACCAGTTGCACTTCCACCGCTTGCACCAGCTCACGGCCACGTTCGGTAAGGCTCAAGGCCTTGGCGCGGCGGTCGTGGATATCTTCGGTGCGGCACACATAGCCGCCGTTGCACAGTTGGTCGAGCAGGCGCACCAGCGACGGGCTTTCCATCCCCGACGCCTGGGCTACTTTTACCTGATGCACACCGTCGCCCAGGCGGCCGATCATCAACAACGGCACGGCGCAGGCTTCGGAAATACCGTAACTCACCAGCGTGGTCTGGCAGATTTTGCGCCAGTTACGGGCGCCCACCACCATGCTGCTGCTGAGGTTCATCTGGAGTTGTTCGAGGGATTGAGGCACTGGATAGTTCGCATACAGTTAGTTTGCTAACTATCAATATGGTGGATGAACGGGAGGCCGTCAAGTTTTGAAACAATTTCGCGGATGAGCGGGAGCAGCAACACCTCAGACACTTGTGAATCGATCTGATCATGACCGTCAGTCACCTGAAGCCTTTACCCACTGATGCTTCAGTAATGACGATGTATATACTTTGTACATACAAAATCGGAGGGATTACCTATGTCCAAACTCGCTGTCTTCACCCTGAAACTGGAATCGGAGTTGCGCGACCAATTCATGGCTGAATGCGAGGCCTCCCATCGCCCAGCCTCGCAAATCGTGCGGGAGATGATGCGTAATTTCGTGCAGGCTCAGCAGGAATCCAGGGAATACGACGAGTTTCTGCAACGCAAGGTCGACGCCTCTCGCGCCTCTATTCGAGCGGGCCGTGAGATCTCCAATGAAGATCTTGAAGCTGAATTCGTGGCGAGGCGCGCTCAAGTAGACAACCAGGAATGAGGGTCACGTGGACCCCCGAAGCGGGGCAGGACCGTCGAGACATCTGGGATTTTCTATTCGATAAAAACCCACAAGCCGCAGCCGATATCGACCGGCGTTTCAGCATCGCAGCGCTTGGCCTGGCACAAAACCCTGAAAGCGGCCCACTGGGCCGAATTGCAGGTACGCGAGAGGTCATTCCTCATCCAAGCTACCGTCTGGTTTATCAGCTTGAGCCCAGCGTGGTGAGGATCATGGCGTTGGTGCATACCGCTCGCCAGTGGCCACCGCAAAGCGCTGGTGACTGATACACCGCTATCGGGGCAGTGCGACGATTCGACAATTCCCCTCCTACACTTTGGATCCGTGCAGGCTGTCAGGGATTTGCGAAGTCGTATTTCTCAATCCCGGCACGTGGGATCAGGCGTTTCATACGGTGACCAACGGAAGGAATCGGCGCTGGTTAATAACGGACGCCTCACACTGATCACCATCAGTCCACTTCCCCTTAGCCGATAGGAAATTTCCCAATCTCGCGCAGAGCTCTCAGATTTTTTTACCGCTCACCATTTTTTTTTACATATGAGCATTTTGGGGGATATTTTTTTACACCCCACGCCCCTTACGCAACAACACATCCAACTCATCCACCACCTCAGCCCAATCTGCATCTTCCAGAATGCCCTCACGCAAAAACTGCCGCTGGCTGTCGGTCCAGAAGAACGCGTCCGCCAGCTTCAAATCGGCCTTGAGCGGCGAGTGGACCGCGACAAACTGGTCAATGCTGACCGGGTCATCCGGCAGTCCCAGTTGTTTGAACAATGCAGGCAGGTCGTGCACAGGCGGTTCCATGGTGAGCTCCTGATCAATGAAAGTCAGACCGAGTCTAGCGGCAACCCTCAGGTTGCGCTGACGCGACGTTGCACAACACAAACAAGCGCGCCCGGGCACCGCCGCCGTCCTGGCGACTGAGTTCGCGCCAACCCTCTGGCAAGGGCGCAAAGTCGTCGGGCGCTTCGTTGCTGCTAATCAGCCATACGCGGCGGGTCTCGGCAGGCAATGCCGATAGACGGTCAAGGTAGATGCGCCCACCGTCCTGGTCCACCAGGGTGCCAAAGCCGTAAGCGTTCGGTCGGGTCGGGGTGCCATCGGGCTTGGGCGGGGTGTAGAGCTGCAATTGGGCGTCGGTCTGGTCGTAATACACGTAGCTCAGGTACCACAGCATGTCGCTGAGGACGATGCGGTCGTCTTCCTGGTAATTGCGATTGACGAATTCCACGGGCACGTTGAACTGATCATGTTCATCGACGGTGAAGTTGTTCTTCAGCCCCACCAGTTCCACCCCGACAAACAGCACGAACAACGCCGCCCCCAGCCAGGCCAGGCGCGGCGCCAGGCGGTCGATGGCCAACGCGACGAGGATCGGCAAGCCCAAGGCATACACCGTGAGGTAGCGCTCGATAAACACTGGGGAAACAAACGACACGCCGTACACCAGCAACAGCGGCAGCAGCAAAAACAGCGCCAGCAGACTGGCCGGCCGATAGCGCTCGCGATCGCGCCAGACGGTGACGCCGACGATGCCCGCCAACAGCAACGGGAAGGCCCAGAACAGCGGCGCCCAGAAGCCAATACCCTCATCCTGCAGCACGAACTGCCAGATCATCGACGGCAGGGACAGCAGGCTGACCGGTTCTTCCCAGCCAATGTCGCCGCCCACTTTGAGCGCCTCGACATGCCGCACCAACTCCAGCAGATTCGGCAACCAGGGCAAGTACAGCAGCACAATCGCGACGTTGGCCACCCACCACGCCGGGCGCGCCAGCAGACGCTGTTCGCGCGGTTGAGCGCCCCACAACATGCCCAGGTAGGCCCAATGCACCAGCACACACAGCGCGGTGAAGTAATGGGTATAGAAACCGGCGCTCATCAACACGACGTACACCGCCAGGTAACGCGTGCGCTCGGGCTGTCGCACCCAGTACACCAGCGCCAGCGTCGCGCCCAGCAGCCACACGCCAAGCAGCGAATACATGCGCACTTCCTGGCTGTAGCGCACCGCCGTCGGCAGCAGCGCCAGCAACACCCCCGCCAGCACCGCAGCACGCCGGGTGGACAGTTGCCGCGTCAGCCAGATCCCCAGGCCAACGGCGACCACGCCGGGGATCGCACTCATGCTGCGAATAGACCCGATGCTGTCGCCGAACAGCTCGATCCAGCCGCGCAGGATCAAGAAATACAGGGGCGGATGCACATCGTGGGCCGCGTGAAACCACAGGTCGCCCACCGCGTACTCACTGAGCAGCAGGCTGGAACCTTCGTCGCCCCAGATCGCTGCTGCCGTCAGTTGGTAAAACCGCACAGCCATGGCCAACGCCAGGATCGGCACCCACCACAGGCGGCTGATCCAGCCGGCGCGCTCCCACGTGAGGCGACTATAGGCGGGCAACGCCCCGACCTTTTCGTTTTGCTCTACCACAGACCGACGCACCTCGATTCCCCTGCCACTGCGCAAACACCGCCACTCTAGGACAAAAGCCCGAACCTCGCTGCTGGTATCGGACAAATCGGTGATTTGCGTAGGCCTTCACCGAAGCCTTTGTGAGATCAGGCTATGATTGCCTCCCTCCAAGGACTCAGGATCAAGGACACGTCATGCGCATCGGTTTTCTGTCACCTCTGGCACTGGCTCTGTTGGCCAGCACTTCCCTGCCGGCACTGGCCAGCTCCGACGACTCTTGCTACCCCGACTGGCGGGTCTCGCGTGACAGCCTCGACACGTGCAACAACCTGCCTTTCCTGAGCCCGGGCAACGACAGCCGCGTCAATCTACGCCTGTTGCTGGCCGACAAAAAAACCGTGGCGCTGACGCCCAACGCCTTGAACGAGGATGACCTGGCCCAGGGTTTCGGCCAGGTGCCGTTTGCGGTGTACCGCCTGACCCCAGTCGGCAGCGGCGAGACGCAACCCGACTCCGACGATTCACCCACCGCCGAGCTCGACACACTGCTGGAACCCCTGGGCATCAAGCGCGAGGACTACAAAACCGCCGGCGAAGCCTTCCTCAACGGCGAAGGCAGCCGCTGCCGCAGCAACGACGATGACAGCGCCACCGCGTTTATCCGCCAAGTGGTCAAGGCCGACATGCCGGCAGCCGAACGTACGCTGCTGGCTCAATCACGCCTGCAACTGCTGAGCGCCTGCACCTGGGATGGCCCGGTCATCGCCGATCCGCAGCAGATCCAGTCCAGCGACGGCCAACTGTTTCGCACGTACCTGCAAGCCGCCGCCGACTTCTACAGCGGCCGTTTTGCCGAGGCCGAGCGTGGTTTCTCGGCGCTCGCCAGCGCCAGCTCGCCGTGGCTGAAGGAAACTGCGCTGTACATGACGGCCCGCACCGCGCTGAACCAGGCCCAGGCCAACACCTACGATGAATACGGTGTGCCCAACCTTGAGCGTGTGGATAAGTCTGCGCTGGCCGCTGCCGAGCAGGGTTTCGGCAACTACCTGAAGACTTATCCACAAGGCGCCTACACCGCCTCTGCCCGTGGCCTGCTCCGTCGTGTGTATTGGCTGGCGGACGACAACGTCAAGCTCGCCGACGCCTACGCCTGGGGGCTGACCCAAGCTACAGAGGCGCAGCGCAATGTGTCGGTGGATGAACTGGTGGAAGAAGCCGACGTGAAGCTGCTGTCGGTGACCGGCGGGCCGATCGACACGCCGATGATGCAACTGGTCAGCGACCTGATGCGGATGCGCGCCCACAACCCACCGACATTGACTCGCGACGACCTCGCCCAACGCAAAGCCGTATTTGCCAATGAGCCGGCGCTGTACGACTACCTGCTCGCGGCGTACGCGCTGTACGTCGAGCATCAACCCGACAGCGCCCTGAAGCATTTGCCCCAAGATGTGCCGTCGAGCCTGGATTACTTCGCCTTCAGCCAACAGACCCTGCGCGCACTGGCGCTGGAAGATAAAAAGGACTGGAAAGCCGCCGAGGCCCTCTGGCTGCAACTGCTGCCGCTGGCCAAACAGCCGCTGCAACGCGACCAGTTGGAGCTGGCCCTGGCCCTGCACTACGAGCGCAGCGGCCAGTTGGCCAAGGTGTTTGCCGCCGACTCGCCGATCAGCGCCAAGCAGGTGCGCTACATCTTGCTGCGCAACGTCGCCGGGCCTGACTTGCTGCGTCAGCAACTCGCCCAGGCCAGCGACCCACTGGAGCGCGAGACCGCGCAATTCGTGCTGCTCTACAAAAACCTGCTGCGCGGCCAGTTCGCCAGCTTCGCCGAAGACCTCAAGCAACTGCCGACGCCGGCCCCCGAGGACAAGCTCGGCACCAGCCTGGGCTACGTCTACAGCGCCAGCCAGACCTTGCGCTTGTTCCAGTGGAATGGCGAAAAAGCCGAATCCGACTACGCCTGCCCCACCATCGCGCAAACCGCCGCAACCTTGCAGGTCGACGCCAAGAACCCACAAGGCTTGAACTGCCTCGGTGAGTTCATCCTGCGCAACAACCTCGACGGCATGCCACTGGAACAGGCCCGCGCCGCCGGCAGCCTGGGCAGCAGCGCGTCGGACTTCAAGGGCGAAACCTTCTCGCGCCTGGACGGCTACAAACAGGTGATCGGCGACGCCAAGGCGCCGAAGCACGACAAGGCCTACGCGCTGTTCCGGGCGATCAACTGCTATGCACCGGCCGGCTACAACAGCTGCGGCGGCCAGGACGTGACACCGGCGGTGCGCAAAGCCTGGTTCCGCCAGCTCAAGAGCGGTTTCGCCGACACCCAATGGGGCAAATCGGCGCAGTACTACTGGTGAAGCAGCTGTGGCTCGGCTTGCTGCTCCTGGCAAGCCCGGTGTTCGGCGCGGTGGACGCCCGCGACTACGACGCCTTCTGGCTATGGAGCGGTGTCGCGCCCCAGCCTGTCCTCAAACAGGCCAACACCCTGTACATCCTCCAGGGCCAGATCAACTCCACCCGCCGCGCGCCCCAACGCGGCGTGCAACTCATCGCCCAGGGCATCGGCGTACCGCGCCTGACCCACGGCGACATCTGGGTGGTCTACCGCGCCCACACCCTGCACTGGCCCGAGGCGGTCTACAGCCAAGTGCTGGGCCAGGTGCAACGCTGGCGCGACGCCGGCAACCCGGTGGTTGGCATCCAGATCGACTTCGACGCCCGCACCCAATACCTGCACGAATACGCCGATTTCCTGCGCGACCTGCGCCAACGCCTGCCGGCCGACCTGCGCCTGAGCATCACCGGCCTGATGGACTGGAGCAGCAACGCCGACCCGGCTGCCATCGCCCAGCTCAAGGGCGTGGTGGATGAGGTGGTGGTGCAGACCTATCAAGGGCGGCACAGCATTGCGGATTACGCGGCGTATTTGCCGCGGATGAATCGGATGGGGCTGCCGTTCAAGGTGGGGTTGATTCAGGGTGGGGTGTGGGAGGAGCCGGGGTATTTGAAGAGGAGTGAGTGGTTTCGGGGGTATGTGGTGTTTTTGCAGAATCGTTGAAGGTTTAGTGAACGCCAGTGCCTATAAAATCAAGAGCACTCCCACATGCTATTTCCAGTGGCACTGGACTCTTCCTACCCGGCGAAAATGCTCGCAATAACCACTACCCATCCCAACAACCCTAAACCTATCCCAACCCAATCGCCCCCCCTCAAACCCGCATTCCCCTGCCCCTGCGCATCGCGCTCCAGACAATTGATCGCACTTTGCAGCTGCAACGCCAGCGCCAGTTGCAACGCCACGATCACGGCACCCACCGCCAGCGCGGCCAGCGGTGACAACAACCACAGCAACGTGAACGGCAAACACCCGCACAGAAAGATCACCACCGCCAAGCCCCGCGGCCACCAGCGATAGGGTGACTCGCCTTGCTCCAATTCCCGGGCGACGCTGAGGATCAGCGTGCAGAAGTAGCACACCGAAAACAGCGTGCGTACCCACGGCCAGACGCTGGCACCGGTGGCTCGCCGATAGTGCGCCCACTGGCGGTACAACCAATAAAAGAAATACCCGCCAAGGGTCAGCAGTATCAGGCTCAGGAATTTTCGCGGTGAAACCACGAAAAACACCGGCTTGCGAACGGGCATCCAACTCAGCGCTGAACGCGGTGTGGCGTAGGGGTTTTCGGCGATGGACATGGGCAAGGTCTCGGGAGGTTAGCCGGCCAAAAAGGCTAACGCTCACGAGGCTTGTCTAGTTCACGCCCAGGTAAATCAGGACCACTCCTACGAGTAATTACCTACCAGTCGTAGGTCAGGCTCGACACCGCCGTACGCCCTTCGCCGTAGTAGCAATCCAGGTCACTGGTGCACTGCGACACGTAGGTTTTGTTGGTGAGGTTTTGCACGTTCAGCGCCAGTTTCACGCCCTTGAGTTTCAGCGGCGAGCGGCTCAGGTCGTAGCTCAGGCTGGCGTCGTAGACGCTGTAGGACGGCACGCTGAAGGCGCCTTCGTAGTAGTCGCCCAGGCTTTGCCGCGCGTAGCGCACGCCCAGGCCTGCACCGAGGCCGGCCAGCGGGGTGTCGCCGACCACGGTGTAGTTGACCCACATCGACGCAGTGAGCGGCGAGATGCCAGCCGGGTGACGACCTTGGCGCCCCTCTTCGTCCTTGGTGTACTTGATGTCGTTGCGCGCGGCCGAGGCGATGATGTCCCAGGCATCGCTGAGGACGGCCTTGGCTTCCAGCTCCACGCCGCGTGAACGCATGGCGCCGCTCTGGGTGCTGAAGGTGTCGTTGGGGTTGGTGGTGATCACGTTTTCCTGGTCAAGCTGGTAGACCGACGCCTGCACAAAACTCTTCTGGCCGGGCGGCTGGTACTTCACGCCGACTTCATATTGCTTGCCAGTAGAGGGGTCGAACGGCTTGTGATCGGCATTGGTGCCGGTCAGCGGCAGGAAGGATTCGGAGTAGCTGACAAACGGCGCCAGGCCGTTATCGAACAGGTACACCAGGCCCGCGCGGCCGGTGAAGGCTTCGTCCTTGCTGGCGAAGCGGGTGCCCTGCATCGGCTCCTTGTTGACCACGCTGGCCCAGTCATAACGGCCGCCGAGCACCAGTGCCCATTTGTCCCACTTGATCTGGTCCTGCACGTACAGGCCGGTCTGGCTCAGGGTGCGGTCCCAGCGGTACGGTTGGCGATAGTCGATGCGCTGGCCGTAGACCGGCTTGAACAGGTCGATCGCCGGCGCAGTACGGTCGTACAGGCCGTGGAACAGCGAGCCGGAATGGTAGTAATCCAGGCCGAAAATCATCGTATGGGCCAGCGCGCCGGTGTCGAATTCCGCCTGGGCGATGCTGTCGACGCCAAACACTTTGTTGTTCTGCGCCCAGTCCACCGCGTAGCGTTGCAAGTAGCGTTGGTCCTGCACACCGGTGGCCGGGTTGGCGATGAAAGCGTAGCCGTGCAACGGCGCGGTATAGCGGTCGTCGACCTCGGCGTAGCGGGCGTTTTGCTTGAAGGTCCAGGTGTCGTTGAGGCGATGGGAAACCTCGTAGCCCAACACGTACTGCTCGCGGTTGTACTGGTTGACGCCCGGCTCGCCGATAAACAGGTCGCGCTTGATCTTGCCGTTGGGGTTCGCCCACAGGGTGCCGGACGCCGGCAGACCTTGGGCTTCGGGCACTCCTTTGTCTTTCTGGTACTGGGCGAACAGGGTCACGCTGGTGTCGTCGTTGGGCCGCCAAGTGAGGCTGGGGGCGATGAACTGGCGCTTGTTTTCGACGTAGTTGATTTCGTCCTGGCCGTCGTTGGCCAGGGCGGTCAGGCGATAGAGAAACTGCCCTTGCTCGTCCAGCGGGCCGCTGAGGTCGATGGCCGCACTTTTGTGCTCGTAGGTGCCGGCTTCCAGCACCACTTGGTGCACCGGGGTTTCGCTGGGGCGCTTGCTGACCATGTTGACGATGCCGCCCGGCTGGTTCTGCCCGTACAGCACCGAGGCCGGGCCTTTGAGCACTTCGATGCGCTCCAGCGAGTACGGTTCGATCTGCAACGCACCGCCCGTGCTGCCGCCGCCGTAGGGCAGGTGCAAACCATCGAGGTACAGCGGCGTCGGCGAGAAGCCACGCGAGGTCGGTTCATCGAATAATTTAACCCGGTCCGCAAAACCGCCCGCCGCCATGCCTGGCGTGTAGAGCAACGCCTGGGTCACGCTCTGCGCGCCTCGCGCCTTGATCTCGGCGGCGGTGATCACGTTGATGGTCTGGGGGATTTCCACCAGCGCCGAGTCGGTCTTGCTTCCCGAGGCGCTGCGTGTGGCGACGATGCCATCCACCGGGCCCCAGGCGTTTTCCAGCGCTTGCTCGCCACTGATCTGCGTCGCGCCCAATTGCAACGGGCCGCCGCCGGAAATCGCCTGCAACGACCAACCGCCCTGGGCCTGCATCGCCACCAACCCGCTGCCGGCCAGCAACCGCTCCAACCCGGCGCCCACCGCGTAGCGCCCTTGCAGGCCGGCGCTGCGCTTGCCCTCGGTGAGCGAAGCGTCCACCGAGAGCAAAATCCCCGAGGCGCTGGCGAAGCGGTTCAACGCCTGGTCGAGGTTGCCCGCCGGGATGTTGTAGGCGCGCTGCGTTTCGGTGCTTTCGGCGGCTTGCACCAGGCTCGGCACCAGGGGCACCGTGGCCAGCAGGCCGACAAACACGCCACGGCGCAGGGCGCGGGCCAAGGGTTGGATCTGGTGGTGCGGCATTACTGGACTCCCCGTGAGATCGCTTCTTGATTGGCTTTCAAGAGGTATCCCGAGCGGGCCGCAGAAACCGACAAGTGCTTTGCAAAAATTTTTTTTCAGACCCGCGCCTTGATCGTCACCCAGTAACGCGTGACCGCCTGCACCTGCACCGGCAACGAGCGTTCCAGCGCGGCGAGGATGGCGTCGGTGTCGTCCAGCGGAAACACGCCGGTCAGCAACAGCGCGGACACCGCCTGATCACAGCGCAGCAGCCCGGGACGATAGCGGCTCAGTTGCGCGACGAACTCACCCAGCGGCTGGCGCTCGGCGATCAGGCGGTGCTCGGTCCAACTGCTGTTATTGGCGTCCACCGCTGTCAGCGCCGAGCTTTGCCGGGGGTTGAACCACAGGCTGTCACCGGCCTTCATCTGCACCGCCGCGCCGTGCAACGGGGTCACGCGCAGGCGGCCTTCGTACAGGTCGACGCGGCTGCCGTCGGCCAATTCGCGCACGGCAAAACGGGTGCCCAGCGCCTGCACATCACCGGCCGGGGTTTCGACGATCAACGGGCGCACGGGGTCGTGGCCACTGGTCAACAGGATCTCGCCACGGATCAAGCGGATGCGCCGTTCGCTGGCGCTGAAACGCAGGTCCACCGCGCTGTCGCTGTTGAGGTCCAGGCGCGTGCCGTCGCTGAGGGTGACGTGGCGGATTTCACCGGTGGCGGTGCGATGCTCGGCGAACGCCGCTTGCCAGGGTTCGCTGCGCTGTACCAGGTAGCTGCTGCCGCCAGCCACCAGTAGCAGGCCGAGCAGCTTGAGGGCGGCGCGGCGCTGGGGGTCCGGGGTGTCGCGCAACACGGCGCGGGCGCTGTCGGCGGGCACGCCGCCGAGGGTTTGTTGCAGTTGCTGCAAGCGTTGCCAGGCGCGGCGGTGCTCCGGGTCGGCGGCTTGCCACTGGGCAAACGCCTGGCGTTGCTCACCGTGCAGGTCGCCGCCCCATTGCAGCATCAGCCATTCGCTGGCTTGCTCGACAACGGCCGGGGCGATGGGCGCGTCGCGCCTCATTCGGCGTAGGCCACTTGGTAGCAGGCGACGATGGCGCGGGTCATGTACTTCTGCACCGAGCTGAGGCTGACGCCCAGGCGCTCGGCGATCTGCGCATAGCTCAGGCCTTCGAACTGCGACAGCAGGAAGGCGCGGCGCACGTTGTCGGGCATGCGGTCGAGCATGGCGTCGATCTGCATCAGGGTCTCGAGGATCAGCGCGCGGGTTTCCAGGGACGGCGACTCCGGTTCTGGCAGGTGCGCGATGCTTTCCAGGTAGGCGCGCTCGATGCGCAGGCGCCGCCATTGGTCGATCACCAGGTTGCGGGCGATCTGCACCAGGTAGCTGCGGCTTTCCTTGTCACCGGGAAAACGCCCCGATACCAGCAGGCGCAGGAAGGTGTCCTGGGCCACGTCGGCGGCGTGCTCACGGTCGCCCAAACGCTTGCGCAGCCAGCCTTGCAGCCAGCCGTGATGGTCGCGGTACAGGAGGTGAAGCTGTTGCTGGCCGTCAGTCGCGCTGTCCATGAAAAAGCTCAGATACACTATTGAGAGCAATTATCATTACAGTTTATTTCGCGACTGACAAAAACTCTTTGTACTTAACCCCCGGCGGTGTGCAGCGGATACACCGATTCCCAGCCGCCGCCCAACGCTTTGTACAGGCCAACCATGGCCAAGGACACGCCGGTGGAGCTTTCCACCCACTGCTCTTGCGTGGCCAGCAGCGCGCCTTGCACGGTGAGGACATTGACGAAATCCACCACGCCTTCGACGTACTGGTGTTGCGCCGTGACCAGGGCGATCTGGTTCTGGCGCACCGCTTCGGCAAGGCTGTCGCGACGCAGTTGGCTGGCGTTGTAGCGGGTCAGCTGGTCGTCGATCTCATGCCAGGCGCGCAGCACGGTTTGCTGGTACGCCAGCGCCGCTTCCTGCTGCTGGGCTTCGCGCAGGTTCAGCATGCCTTCCAGACGCCCGCCATTGAACAGCGGCAGGCTGAACTGCGGGCCGAAGGCAAAGGCGCGCGAACCCCACGAGCCGAAATCCGCCAATTGCATGGCCTGGGAACCCAGGCTGCCGGACAAGGTGATGCGCGGGTAGAAATCGCCCTTGGCCACGCCGATAGTCGCGGTGGCCGCGTGCAAGCGCGCTTCGGCCTGACGGATATCCGGGCGCCGTTCGGCCAACTCCGACGGCAGGCCAATGGCGACCTGGCGCTGGGTTTGCGGCACGGCGGCGTCTTTGGACAGTTGCGCGTGCAGTGCCTGTGGCGGCTCGCCCATCAGCAGGCTCAGGGCGTTGATCAACTGGTCCTGGCGCTGCTGCAAATCCGGCAGGCGCGCTTCGATGGTGGCGACTTGGGCGGCGGCTTCGGCCACGTCCAGGTCGGTCGCCACGCCGTCGGCCAGGCGCAGTTGCGAGAGCTTGAGGCTGTGGCGCGCCACGTCGAGGTTTTGCTCGGTGACGGCGCGGGTGTTTTGCACGCCGCGCAGTTGGATGTAGTCCTGGGCGGTTTCGGCGAGTACCGCGAGCAGCACCGCGCGACGGTCGTTTTCGGCGACTTGCAAGGTGGCGTCGGCGGCTTCGGTTTCGCGTTTGACGCGGCCCCAGAAATCCAGCTCCCAGGATGCCGAAAAGCCCGCGTCCCACTGGTTGAACGCGGCACGGCCGTTCTCGCCGGATGGGTCGCTCAAGCCTTTGCCGCTGTTGCGTTTGCGCTGGTAAGCGCCTGTCGCATCGACGTTGGGGTAACGCTCGGCGGTGGTCACCTGGCGCACCGCACGGCTTTGTTGCAAGCGGCTGCTGGCGAGTTTCAGGTCGAGGTTGTCGGTGAGCGCGCGGCGGGTCAGGGCCGAGAGCTGTTCGTCGTGGAACACGTCCCACCAACGCTCTTGCAACGGGTCGCTGACGGCGCGGCTGGCGGCTTGGCGACCTTGGGGCTCGCTCCATTGCGTCACTGCTGCGCTTTGCGGTGTGTGGAAATCCGGGCCGACGGTGCAGGCGCTCAGGTTGATAAGGCTCAAGGTGAGCCAGGCGACTCGTTTCATTGCTGGGCCACCTCACGCTGCTGCGCCACCGGTTGGGTATCGACGCTGGCTTCCACCGACATGCCGACGCGCAGGCGTTCGGTCAGCGCCTGGCCCGGCTCCAGCACGATCTTCACCGGAATGCGTTGCACCACCTTGGTGAAGTTGCCGGTGGCGTTGTCCGGCTTGACCGCCGCAAACGTCACCCCGGTCGCCGGCGCGAGGCTTTCCAGATGGCCGTTGAGCAACTCGCCATCGAGGCTATCGACGCGCACCTGCACGGCTTGGCCGGCGTGCATATGGGAGAGCTGGGTTTCCTGGAAGTTGGCCACCACGTAGGCCTCGGCCAACGGCACCACCGCGAGGATCTTGCTGCCCGGCGTTACATAGGCGCCGACGCGCACCGCACGCTCGCCGACCATGCCATCCACCGGTGCGACGATGCGCGTGTACGACAGTTGATAGCTGGCCATTTCCAGCGCGGCCTGGGCGCGTTTGAGTCCGCCTTCGGCGGCATCGCGCTGGGCGCTGAGGATTTCCACCTGCTTGCGTTCGGCCGCGAGCACCGCCGTGGCGTTGGCCAGGCGCGCGGTGGCCTGGTCGATGCGGGTCTTGGCCTGCTGGGCGTTTTGCACGGTGCCCGCGCCGACACCAGCGAGGTGGTTGTAGCGGTTCAGTTCGTGTTCGGCGAAGGCCATTTCGGCGCGGTCGGCGGCGACGGTGGCCTGGGCCTGGGCGATCACCGAGCTTTGGCGCTCCAGGGTGGCGCTGGCGTTTTTCAGTTGGGCGCGGGCGACCAGAGTGTCGGCGTCGGCGGCTTGGGCGGCGGCACGGAAGTCGCGGTCGTCGATCAGCGCCAGCAGTTGCCCGGCCTTGACGCGCTGGTTGTCCTCGACCAGCACTTCCTTGATAAAGCCGGCTACACGCGGCGCCACCAGGGTGAAGTCGGCGGCGACGAAGGCGTCGTTGGTGGTCTGGCGCTTGCTGCCGAGCACGCTCGGTGCAACCAGGTACACCAGCATGCCGACGGCAAATACGGCGATAACGGTGACGGCGATTTTGTCTTTGCGTTTCATGAACAGTCCTTTAATCAAGTCGGTGCGCGGGGCGGAAAGATCCGCGTGGGCATCCAGAAAATCAGCAGGATCAACGCCACCGCGACGGCGGCCATGACGTAATACAGATCCGAAGAAGTCAGCACCACCGCCTGCTCGTGCAGGCGGTGCGCCAGGCCCGGCGCATCGCCGTCGGCCAGGGGCGAGTTGCCCAGGCGGTCCACCAACATGGTCGAGTGGAAGTGCAGGCGCTGGGTGGTCAGTGTGTCGATCACGCCGGTGGCGATCACGGCGGCCAGGCCTTTGACGGTGTTGAACCAGGCCGAGGCGAACGGCCCATCCATGGGTTGGATGCTGCCGGTGGAGAGCATCAGCAACGGCAGCACCGCCATCGGCTGCCCGAAGATTTGCAGCAGGTAGAGGCCGTAGAAATCGTCGCGAATCCATTCAGACGTGAGATGGGCACTGCCGACGCAACACAGCACCAACATGCCCAGGCCGATACCCAGCACCCAACGGCAATCGACCCAGCGCAGGTTGCACAGTGCGGCCACCAGCGGCAGCGCGATCAATTGCGGCAGCGCCATCAGCAGCATCACCGGCGCGGTTTGCAGCGGGCGATAGCCTTGCACCTGGGCGAGAAAACTCGACGGGATGATGATCACCGAGGTCAGCACCATCAACACCCCGGCCAGCACGATCAGGGCGAACGCCAGGTTGCGCAGGCCGAGCATTTGCAGCTTGAAGAACGGCATCGGGTGCGACCATTCATTGATCATGAACAGCACCAGCAACAGCGTGCCGCCGCTGAGCAGGAAGGTGATCAGCCCCGACTCGAACCAGTCCAGGCGATTGCCTTGCAGGATGCCGATCACCAGCATGCAGATCGCCGGGAACCCCAACAACAGGCCGCGCCAGTTGAATTGCTTGAAGCGCTCCAGGCGCAGCGGGTCTTGCGGCAGGCCGTAGGCCACGGCAGCCATCGCCAACAGGCACGGCGCGACGATCTGCCAGAACGCCCATTGCCAGCCGACGTATTCGGTCCACAACGCCGCCAACGGCGTGCCGAGGCTCGGGCCGAAGGTGGCGGTGAGCGCGTAGCCGGCCAGGCCGTACAGCTTGACGTTGGCCGGCAGGAAACGCAGCGCCACGGTCATCAGCATCGGCGGCAGCGCGCCACCGGCCAGGCCTTGCACGGTGCGCAACAGCAACAGGCTTTCGTAGTTCGGCGCGAACGGACACAGGATGCCCAACACGGTGAACAGGCCGATGGCGCACAGGGTGAAACGGCGCAGGGAAAACGTCACCGAACACCAGGGCGCAAACGCCATGGCCGCGACGGAGGTGGCGGTGTAGGCAGCGACCAGCCAGGTGCCTTCGTCAAAGCCGATGTACAGCGCACCACGGATGTCGGCGAGGGCGACCTTGGTGACCATCTCGTTGAGGCCGGAGACCAGCACCGCCAGTAACACGCCGACCAGACCGATGATGATGCGCGGGCCGAACACGGGCGGGGTGATGGCGATGGGTTTGGCTGCGGCCTGGAGTGCGGGGGCAGCGAGGGAAGTCATGAACGGATAGCTCGGAATGGGAAATACCCGAGCAGTTTAATCAGGCTAACCCATGACAAAAAGTTACATGTCGGCAGCTTATAAGTGCATCAAACGCAACTCCCAAACCCAACACAAAATCCTGTGGGAGCTGGCTTGCCTGCGATAGCGGTGGGTCAGGCACAGTTGTGTCAGCTGGCATACCGCTATCGCAGGCAAGCCAGCTCCCACATGGGCCGGGTTCACAACGTTTAGGTCGGTTGGGCTTCGAGCCACGTGGCATGGCAGCTTTCGCGCATCGTCTCGCGCAACCACTGGTGGGCCGGGTCTTTGTCGAAGCGCGGGTGCCAGGATTGCGCCAATACCAGCGTCGGCAGAGAGATCGGCAAGGCAAACGCGCGCAGCGGCAACTTCAGGCGATTGGCGCTGTAGAGCGCTTCCTTGGGCACCGGCAGGATCAGGTCGGAGTCGGGCAGCATGAACATCGCCCCGTGGAACCCCGGCGCGATCATTGCCACGCGGCGCTCCAGGCCTTGGGCGTTCAGCGCGGTATCAATCGGCCCTCGGGCAATGCCGCGCCGCGAGATGCTGATGTGGGAATAGCTAGCAAAGCGTGCGGCGGTGATGTCGTCGTCGAACAGGGGGTGGTCTTCCCGCGCCAGGCCGACAAAGGTCGTGGAGAACAGGTTCTGCACCTTCACCTCGGGGCTGGAGGGCATGGTGTTGCTCACCCGCAGGTCGAGGCGCCCTTCGCGCAGCGCTTCGTCGTCGGTGTCGCCTTCGGGCACAAAGCACAGCTCGCACAGCGGCGCCATGCGCTCCATGGTGTCGAACAGGCGGCCGCCGTACACGCCGATAAAGAAGTCATTGGCGCGCACGCTGAAACGACGGCGCAAGGTGCTCAGGTCCACCTGGTCCGCCGAGCGAAACACCAACGCCGCCTGCTCCACCACGTTGCGCACCTGGGCTTGCAGCTGCAATGCCTTGGGCGTCGGCACCAAGCCGCGACCGGCGCGCACCAGGATCGGGTCGCCCACCGCCTCGCGAATGCGCGTGAGGGTGCGGCTCATGGCCGCCGGGCTGAGGTTCATGCGGCGCGCGGCGCCGACGACGCTGCCCTCGTCAAGCAAGGCGTCGAGGGCGACCAGCAGGTTCATGTCCGGTAGTTGCATGCCAAGCACTCGTGATGAATGGAGAGTGAATTGGCTGCAATCGTAGCAGGTGATTAACGCTGCATGCCCCAACGCTTCACGGTGAGGCGCTCGAAGGTGTCAAACACCAGGTTTTCCACCAGCAGGCCGATCAGGATCACCACCGCCAACCCGGCAAACACCTTGTCGGTGTACAGCTCGTTGCGGTTCTGGAAAATGTACCAACCCAGGCCGCCCTTGCCGCTCGTTGCACCAAACACCAGCTCGGCGGCGATCAGCGTGCGCCAGGCGAACGCCCAGCCGATCTTGAGGCCAGCGAGGATCGATGGCAGCGCGGCCGGGATCAGGATGAACAACACAAAGCGCATGCCTTTGAGGCCGTAGTTGCGACCGGCCATGCGCAGGGTTTCGGACACGCCAAGAAACCCCGAATAGGTGTTCAGCGCCAGCGCCCACAACACCGAATGCACCAGCACGAAGATCAGGCTGTTCTGCCCCAGGCCAAACCACAGCAGCGCCAGCGGCAGCAGTGCAATCGCCGGCAACGGGTTGAACATCGAGGTCAGGGTGCTGAGCAGATCGCGGCCCAATTGGGTCGAGACCGCCAGGGTAGTCAGGGCAAATGCCAACACGATGCCGATCAGGTAGCCCTTGAGCAGCACCACCAGCGAGATGCTCACCTTGCTCAACAGCTCGCCGCTGAGCAGGCCGTCGTAGAGCGCAGCAAAGGTCTGCAAGAAGCTCGGCAGCAGCAGGTCGTTGTTCTGGTAGCGCGCGACGGCTTCCCAGAGGATCGCCAGCACGATCAGGATCAAGCCCTTGCGCAGCCAGCCTTGTTGCCACAAGCGTTGGCGCAGGGGCAGTTCGCGTTCCACGGGGACGCTGAGCAAAGGTTCGAGGTGTATTTCGTATTCTTGGCGCACAGGTTGCCCCTCAGTAAGCGATGCGAATATCGGCGAAGCCCAGCGCCTGCTCGGCCTCAGGCGCTTCATCGAACAACAGGCGATGAATCCGCCGCGCCGACGCCTGGAACTCCACACCGCCCAGGCTGTGCAGGTCGTATTGATGGCTGTGGATTTCTGCGCGCACACGCCCCGGATGGGGCGACAGCAACAGGATGCGATTGCCCACCACCAGCGCTTCTTCAATGGAGTGGGTGACGAACAGCAGGGTGAAGCGCACTTCTTCCCAGAGCAGCAGCAACTCTTCCTGCATCTTGCGGCGGGTCAGGGCGTCGAGGGCGGCGAAGGGCTCGTCCATCAGCAGGATTTTCGGCTGCATGGCCAGCGCGCGGGCAATCGCCACGCGGGCTTTCATGCCGCCGGAAAGGGTATGCGGATAAGCATCGGCAAAGGCGCTCAGGCCGACTTTATCGAGGTAGTGCAGCGCGCGTTCTTCGGCTTCGCGGCGCTTGAGGGTTTTGGACGCCAGCAATGGGAACATCACGTTTTGCTTGACGGTTTTCCACGGTGGCAACTGGTCGAATTCCTGGAACACCACGATGCGGTCCGGGCCCGGTTGCTCGACCTTTTGCCCGAGCAGGCGGATCTCGCCTTCGCAGGGTTTGATAAACCCGGCGATGGACTTGAGCAAGGTGGATTTGCCGCAACCCGAAGGGCCGAGCAGCACGTAGCGGTCGGCCGGGTCGATCTCGAAACTGACCTGGTGGGTGGCCCGCACCACGCGTTCGGGGGTGCGGTATTCCAGGCTGACGTTATCCACCGCCAGCAACGGGGCGGTGGTGTGCAAGTTGCTGGCCGCGTGGCCTTGCAAGGGCGCGTTCATCTCAACTTCCTTGCAGCGGCTTGGCGTCCTGGAAGAAGTAGTCCTTCCATGATTCAGGCTTGTTCTTGATGGCGCCGACGCGGTAGAGGAATTCCGCCAGCGGGTAGGTGTTTTTCGGCGTGATGCTGAATTCGAACTGCGGGTTGTCGATGATTTTCAGCAACTCGGCGCGGTCGATCTTGGCCTTGGTCACGCGGATGTAGGTGTCGGCGGCGGCGCCTTTGTCGTTCTGGGCGAACTGCGCGGCTTCGGTCAGGGCGTCGATGAAGGCCTTGTAGGTTTTCGGGTTGTCGTTGCGGAACTTCTCGGTGGCGAACAGCACGGTCGGCGAGTTCGGGCCGAACAGGTCGTAGGTGTTCAGCACCACGTGCACGTTGGGGTTGGCCAGGGCCTGGTCCTGGAACGGCGGGTTGGAGAAGTGCCCGGTCAACTCGGTGCCGCCGGCGATCAGTGCCGCCGTCGCGTCGGGGTGCGGGACGGCGACGGTGTACTTGTCGAGGCGGTTGAATTCCTTGTCACCCCACTGCTTGGCGGCGGCGTATTGCAGGAAACGCGACTGTACGGAAACGCCTACCGCCGGCACCGCGATGCGGTCTTTTTCGGTGAAGTCGGCGATGGTCTTGACCTTGGGATTGTTGCTCACCAGGTAGTAGGGAAAGTTACCCAGGGACGCGACGGCCTTGACGTTCTGCTTGCCGTGGGTGCGGTCCCAGATGGTCAGCAGCGGGCCGGTGCCGGCGCCGGCAATGTCGATGGAGCCGGACAGCAATGCGTCGTTGACCGCTGCGCCACCGGACAGCTGGGTCCAGTCGACCTTGATGTCGATGCCTTCCTGCTTGCCGTATTTCTCGATCAGGTTCTGGTCGCGGACCACGTTAAGCAGCAGGTAGACGATGCCGAACTGCTCGGCGATGCGAATCTCGCCTTCGGCCTGCGCGGCCGTCGGTGCAACAAGGCTGCCGGCCAGCAGGCTGACACCCAGGCCGACAGTCGCGGCCAGCCGTGCGAATGGAATTCTCTTGGACATGGTCATGCTCCGAATCAGAAAGGCGCGTCGCCCTGGATGGTGGTGCGAAAGAGTTTGCGGCGCAGGTGGCTGGGGCAACCGGCGGCCAGGTGGATCAGTGAACGGTTGTCCCAGAACACCAGGTCGTGGGGCTGCCATTGGTGGCGGTAGATGTTTTGCGGCAACACGCTGTGGGCGTAGAGCTGGGCCAGCAGGTCGCGGCTTTCGTCTTCCGGCAGCCCGACGATGCGGGTGGTGAAACCTTCGCTGACAAACAGCGCCTGGCGGCCGTTTTCCGGGTGGGTGCGCACGATGGGGTGCACCACTTCGGCGACCTGGGCCAGTTGCTCGGGGGTCAACGTCGGGCGCCAATTGCCTTCGAATTTGGTCTCGCTGTAACGCGCCGTGTAGGAGTGCGCGGCGCTGCGGCCGAAGGCGGCCTTGCGCAGATGTTCGGGGAGGTTGTCCCAGGCTTTGTGCATGTCGGCGAACAAGGTGTCGCCGCCTTCGGCAGGCAGCTCCTGGGCGTGCAGCATCGAGCCCAGGCTCGGCAGTTCTTTATAGGACAGGTCCGAATGCCAGAACTTGCCCGCGTCCCCCAGGCCGATGGATTGGCCGTTTTCGATGATGTTGGAGACGATCAGGATTTCCGGGTGGTTGGCCAGCAGGAACTGCTTGAGCACATGGATCTGCAACACGCCGAAACGGCGACTGAAGGCGATCTGTTGCTCGGGGGTGATGCGTTGGTCGCGGAACACCACCACATGGTGATCCAGGTGCGCGCGATGGATGCGCGCGAAATCCTCGTCGTTGACCGGTCGGGCCAGGTCCAGGCCGATGATCTCGGCGCCGACACTGCCGGGCAGTGGGCGAATCTCAAAGCGTTGGGCGGTAGAAGTCACTGTTGGAAGAGTAGAGGTGGCGGACATGAGGTCACTCCCGGTCAGACAGGAGAGTGACTTTATAGATATAAGAACCGCATTTTAAATACCGTTAGCGAATATACATATACGGGAAAGTGCCGCCGCAACCCATGCCGTACGGCGGTTAAGGCATAAACAAGGGCGACGAAGCGCGCAGTTCATAGCACTATGACAGTGACGTGTAAGACGCTGCCAAAGCCTGATGTGGGCGCCTTGAGCCATGTGTTTAAACGCTTACAAGCCGCAATTCTTGCCCGTTTGACAAGCCGTAGGGCAGCCTCTAGTGTTCTTTGGATCCAATTGGCGCCACCCATTCAAATAAGGAGGACAGCGTAGTCGTGACGCAGAAGCCGAACCCCTTGAGCAGCATCCGAGTCAGCGGGCCCATTCCCGCCCATCTTGCTCGCTCCGTGATTGAAGAAACCTTGCGCAATGCCATCCTCGATGGCCGATTGCCGTGTGGCACTGCCATGCGCCAGCAAGAGCTGGCCAGCCTGTTCGGGGTCAGCCGCATGCCGGTGCGCGAAGCCTTGCGCCAGCTCGAAGCCCAGTCATTGCTGCATGTGGTGACCCACAAAGGCGCAGTGGTTGCCCCCTTGATCGAGGACAATTCGGCAGAGACCTACGCCCTGCGCATGTTGCTGGAGTCAGAAGCGTTGCGCCTGTCGATCCCCTTGCTCACCGAGGCCGACATCGCCGAGGCGGACGCCTGCATCAGCGCCCTGGAGCGAGAAAAGGATTACTCCGAGATGGGCCGCCTCAATCGCCTGTTTCACATGGCGCTGTATGGCAAGGCCCCCAACCAGCGGCTGCTCACCCTGGTGGAACACGGCCTGAACGAGGAAGAACGCTTCCTGCGCTTCAACCTTGAAGCGATGGGCCTGGGCGAGACGTCCCAGGAGGACCACCGTGAACTGCTGAGTCTGGTGATGCAGAAAAAAGTCGATGAAAGCGTGCTGACGCTGCGCAATCACCTGACACGTGGCATGGAAGTCATCACCACCTACCTGAACAGTCTTGAGGCTGCCAACAGGAAAGATGCACGCTAGTGCACATCGGGCATTGCGGGGTAACCGTCCAATCCAGGAAACCCCGCGCTGTTGTAAACCCACTTTATTAAATAATGCCTGCACCTCACAAGGAAACCTCTGACCTTTAACTCTATAAGTTACGCACACCAGTAACTTTTCGAAAAAACATCTAATACATTCTTAAGTTCATCCAAACGTTTAATCAGCTTATTATCTTCGCCACTAAACCAAACACTTCAATCGACTGCGCAAGCCCGTGCATTCGCAGGCGCCGTGCGCATTCTGTTTAAGCATTACGGATCCCATTTCATCTGTAAAAGCCATTTCGGCTGTCAGAGCAGTCGCCGCAACTCATAGGCATCAACCATGCACCAACTTTTGTTAGAACAAAAAAAATTACTGATGTGTACTCATCCGTTATTTACCGAAATCAATTCACTTGGAAAGTTACAAGTGTTTATGCAAAGCCATGTGTTTGCCGTCTGGGACTTCATGACCCTCACCAAACGCCTGCAACAAGACCTGACATGCACACAATTGCCCTGGCTCCCACCGACCAACCCCGAGGCTGCGCGGCTGATCAATGAGGTCGTACTCAGCGAAGAGTCGGACGCGCACCCGGAGCGCGGTCATTGCAGTCATTTCGAGCTGTACCGGGACGCCATGGCAGAAGTAGGCGCCAGCACCGTCGCCATCGACACCTTCATCGCATTGCAACGCCAAGGTGTGAAGGCCACTGCTGCGTTGCAACAAATTGACGTCCTGCCGGGCGTGGTGCGCTTTGTCGCCAAGACCCTGGATATCGCGCTGCACGCGCCGACGCACTGCGTGGCAGCGGCCTTCCTGCATGCCCGGGAAAGTGTTGTCCCTGCCATGTTCGAACGCTTGCTCAAGGGCTGTGAAATCATCCATCGCCGCGCCCCCACCCTGAGCCATTACCTCAATCGCCATATCGAACTGGACACCCAGGACCATGGGCCAGGCGCCCAGCGATTGCTGCACTGCCTCATCGGCACAGACCCCGAGCGCCAGCAGCAAACTGCCGACACCGCCCTCGCGGCCGTGGACAGTCGTATCGCGCTCTGGGACGACGTGCGCGCCTCTTTGCAGGAGGCGCGGCCATGAATGTCAGTGACTACCACCGCGTGGCCGAAGACTGGGAGCGCCGCGCCACCGTGCGCACGCGCCCGCGTCGCTTGCTGGAAGACGATGACAAGTTGATCTACCCCCTGTCCCGCCAACCGCTGGCGCTCAGCGCGACGTTTCTCGAACAATGCCCGCAATGGCGCGACTTTGTGTTGTTGCAAAGCTTCTACAAATTCATCAACGACGTGGTGATCTTCGAGACCGAGATCGTCGACAAGACCGCGCGCAGCATTGCCAAGAACCGCTTCTCGCTGCCCTTCCCTGCCACCGTGCGCTACGCCGCGATGACGGTGGTGGTGGATGAGGACTATCACGCCCTGGTCGCGCTGGACTTCCTGCAACAGACCGTGGGCATGACCGGCGTCCCACCGCTCGACCTGCCACACCAGATCGAACTGAGCCGCGCCCTGCCGCTCGCACTGGCACAGGCCCCGGCGCACCTGCGCGATGCCGTGGAACTGATCGGCGTGGCCATTGCGGAAAATACCGTCACCCACGATGTGGCGGCGTTCGCCAAAGACCACAGCGTCAAGGCATCCGTGCGCGGCTTGATGGCGGATCATCTGTGTGACGAAGGCCGCCACGCGCAGTTCTGGACGCACCTGGTGCGCCACTATTGGCAAGGAGCAAGCCCGGATGACCGCGACGCCATCGCCCACGTCCTGCCCACGTTCCTGGCGCACTACCTGACCAATGACCTGCAACAGCGCTTTGACCTGCAATTGATCGAACACCTGGACGTCAACACGGCTGTTCGCCAGGCACTGAGAGATGAAATCCAGGCGCTGGCGTTCCCCATCACCCGCCAACACCCGCTGGTCGGCAACATCATGGGCTTCCTCAACCGCAGCGGGTTGCTACAGACGCCCGGCGTGGTACAGGCGCTGGGGGACTTTCTGCCCGTCGCCGGGAGTCGGTCATGAGGCGCCTGCACATTGGCTGGGTCGGCACCAGCAAAGCCTTGCAGGCCGTGCGGCAGTGGGTCGAGCAATACGGTCATGGGACGGCGCATGAGTTGGCCGACCTGGTCATCGAGGATGGCAGCCTGGCGCTACCGACCCACCTGGCCCAAGTGCCCAGGATCAGCCTGCGCCTGGGGGTTGGCCCGCTGACCGAACACGGCTTGCCCGCCTTGCAACTGCGCGCTTATGACCACCGCCAACGGCTGCTGGCTACCCTTGAGGCTCCCGAGGAACCGAGCGGCAACGGTCAGCGCTTGCGCCAGCAGGCGACCGACACACTGGCGCAATGGGTGGCGCTGCACGTCAGCGGCTTCGCCCGCGACCCAGGATATTTACCCAACGAGGCCTGCGCCAACACCTGGCCTGAACAGGGCTTGCTGGGCCTGGACGCCGTGGCGTTCCTGCATCGGTTCAATCGCACCGCTGACCCGGAGCTGCTGCAAGCCGCCCAAGTGCCCATGATCGAACGCTTGCAGGCCAGCCTTCAAACCTTCGCCGAGCGGCCGGCGTTGAACATCGCGGGCGATGTGCTGACTTATCGGCAATTGCACACTCAGGCGCTGGTAATACAACAACAACTACGACCGCTGCTGGACAATCTTGCGGCCCCCGCAGTGGTGGGTGTGTGCCTGGAAAAGTCCGCCGCACTGTACGCCAGCCTGCTTGCCTTGCTGGGCTGCGGCGCGGTGTACCTGCCGTTGGCGCCGGAGCATCCACCACAACGCCAGCAGGACCAGCTGGAAAGCGCCGGCGCGCGCGTGTTGCTCGACGATGGCCAGCACCCGTTGCGCGAGCATTTTGTTGCGCTGGATGTCAGCACCCTCGATCAACGGGCCACCACGCCAGCGTTGCTGCAACACCGACCCAGCCTGGATGCACCGTGCATGGTGCTGTTCACCTCAGGCACCACCGGCCGGCCCAAAGGCATCAAACTCAGCCAAGGCAACCTCGCGCATTTCACCGCGTGGTTCGCCCGCCACATGGCACTGAGTGAAGACAGTCGCGTGCTGCAATTCGCCTCGCTGGGGTTCGATGCTTCGCTGATGGATATTTTCCCCAGCCTGATCGCCGGCGCGCAGTTGATCGTGCCCAGCGAGGCGCAACGCTGCGATCCACAGCAATTGGTCGCATTGATCCGCCAGCAGCGCGTCACCCATGGGTTTCTGCCGCCGGCGTTGCTCAGCATCCTGCCGCCGGACCCGCCCTTGGGCGTGCAGCACCTGCTGACGGGCGGTGAAACCTGCGAGCCCCATGTCATCGAGCGGTTGGCCGGCCAGTGCCAACTGCACAACCTCTATGGGCCTACCGAAACCACGGTGCTGATCACCCATCGGCGCCTGCAGCCGGGCGACAGCAATTGCAGCCTGGGCGATCCCATCGCCAACAGCCAAGTGCTGATTCTCGACGATGACCTGCAACCGGTGGACGAAGAAGTGATGGGGGAACTGTTTATCGTCGGCCCCGGGGTGAGCCTGGGGTATGTGGACGCCGTGCAACCGCAGGACAACCCGTTCGTGACCTTGTCACTGCCCGACGGCCAGACCTTGCAGGCCTATCGCAGTGGGGACATGGCGCAGTGGACAAGCGACGGTATCGTGCTCGGCGGGCGGCGTGACAGGCAGGTAAAGATTCGCGGGTTTCGGGTTGAGCCGCGGGAAGTGGAGCAGTGCCTGCGCGACAGTCGGTTGTACCGCCAGGTGGCCGTGGTGGTGGGGCCCGAGCACAGAATCCATGCCGTGGTCGCCCAGCCCGAACCCGGCGCCACGCTAGCGACGCTCAAGCTGTACGCACGGCAGCGACTGCCGCACTACATGCAACCTGGCGAATGGGCCGAGTTACCGAGCCTGCCCTACACAAGCAGCGGCAAGGTCGATCGCCAGGCGCTGCTGAGTTTATCGGCCCGACGGATACCGAGCGTCAGCGACCAGCCGGTGCAAACACCGCTTCAAGCGCAGTTGGCAGACCTGTGGAGCGAGTTATTGCGAATGCCCGTGGCCGAGTTGTCTATCGACGATAGCTTCTTCAACCTCGGCGGGCACTCCATCCTGCTCTCGACGCTGCTGCTGCGTATCCGCGAGCGGTTTGGCCGCAGCCTTGCGTTGAACCGGTTCTTCGAAGCCCCGACGATTCGCACACTCGCGTCACTTATGGAGGATGGCGTGCCCTCTACCGCGCCGTGCAACCAAGCGGTTCGCGATGCCGAGCGAGCGCTATCGGTGCAGATGCTGGCTACGGACCGCGCGGGCGACCCACGCAAGATCATCGTGACGGGCGCCAATAGTTTTATCGGTGTGCATATCGTCGAGGCGCTGCTGGCCGGTGGGGCCACGCAGGTCGCGTGCCTGGTGCGCGAGTCACCCGGCCACTCGCCGCAGGCGCGCTTTGCCCAGGCACTGTGCGAGTACCGCCTGGAACACCTCGACCTGCGCCGGGTGCAGGTGTATGCCGCCGATATCAGCCAGCCGCGCCTGGGCCTGGCTGACGATGTGTATGAGCACCTCACGGGGGACTTCGGTGTGCTGGTGCACAACGCGGCGCGGGTCAACCATGTGTTGGACTATGCCACGCTGGCCAGGGATAACGTCGACCCGGTGCTGGAATGCCTGCGCCTGTGCGAAACCCGCTGCAAGAAGGTCTTCAACTTCATCTCGACGCTGTCGGCGTGCAGCAGTGTCGACGCCGCAGGGCACGTCCTTGAAGCACCTGCCGCAAGCAGCCTGCCGCTGTACATCAAGAACGGTTACAACCTGACCAAATGGGTCGCTGAGCGGTTGGTCGGGCGCGCGGTGGAACAAGGCGCCTGGGTGAATATCCTGCGTCCGGGCAATATCAGCTTCAACAGCCGTAGCGGGGTTTGCCAGCCGCACAAGAACCGCCTGATGCTGATGCTCAAGGGCTCGTTGCAGTTGGGTTTGGTGCCGAGCCTGGAGACGAACCACGACCTGATGCCGGTGGACTTTTTCGCGCGCTTTCTCGCCTTCCATTGTGGCCAGTGCGAACCCGGGCGCAACGTCTTCAACCTGCACAACCCGCAGCCACTGAGCTGGAGTGACTACCTCGATGCATTCAGCCGGGCAGGCTATCGGTTCGAGCGCGTCAGCGTGACCCGCTGGCAACGCGCGCTGCAAACGGTCGGCCGCGACAACGCGCTGTTTGGCGTGCTGGGCTTTTACCTGGACTGCCTGGGTGAAGACATCGGCGATACCGCGATGATCCATCACGCCAACGCGCGCCGGGGCGTGCAAAAAATGCGCGTGCAGTACCCCGAAAAAAGCCCGGCGTTGTTACGCCGGGGTTGTGACTATCTAAATGCCATCGGCTTTCTCTGACCCGCGCCAGGACATCTCCATGAAACCGCTGCAACCCGATACATTGATCCGCAACCCCGTCGGCGCACCGGTGGTGGCCCAGGTGGTGGTCGCCTGCGATGCCGCTCAGCTGTGGGCGTTGGTCGGTAATTTCGCAGGCTTTGATACGTTTATTCCGGCCCTGTCGCACATCACCATGACCGGCGCTGGCATCGGCGCCTTGCGTACGAAATTCTTCCGCGATGGGCATTGCGTGGTCGAGCAACTCAACAGCCGGGACGACGACGCCATGTGCATGACGTGGACGACGCTCTACAACACGTTGGGAATCGCCAGGCTGTGGGCGGCGATGCGTGTGGAAGCACTGGGCGAACACAGCGCCAGGGCCACTTGGACAATTGTTGCCGAGCCGGTAGAAGCGGCGCAGGCGGGGTTTGAACAGTTCATGCAGGCGTTTGCCGACAGCGCCCTGCACAACGTGCAGCGGATGCTCGGCTGAGCGGCAGGAGCGAGAACACTCGCTCCTGCGCGCGTCGTCAGATCTTGAAGCTGTCGACCAGTTGCTTCAAGCGACTGGCTTGCTGGGACAACGCGTCGCAATCCTTCAACGTTTCGTTGAGGTTGGTCACGCCTTGCTGGTTCAGCAAGTTGATCTGGTTGATATCCACGTTGAGGGTTTCAACCACGGCGGTCTGTTCCTCTGTCGCGGCGGCGACCGATTGGTTCATACCGTCGATCTCGACGATCCGCTGCGTCACGCTGATCAGGCGCTCACCGGCCTGGTTCGCCACCTCGACGCTTTCTTCGCTGGAGACCTGGCTGGCGTTCATGGTGGTCACCGCCTCACGCGAGCCCACTTGCAGCGAAGTGATCATTTTATGGATCTCTTCGGCCGACTCCTGGGTGCGGTGCGCCAGGTTGCGCACCTCATCGGCCACCACGGCAAACCCACGCCCGGCTTCGCCGGCACGGGCCGCTTCGATCGCGGCATTGAGCGCGAGCAAGTTGGTCTGCTGGGAGATGCCTTTGATCACATCAAGAATGTGACCGATGTTGTCGGTGCTGGCATTCAGGGTTTCGATCTGCGTGCAGGACAGGCTGATTTTTTGCGACAGCTCAGACATCGCCAGGATGGTTTGCTCCACCACTTTGCGCCCGTCGTCGGCCTGTTCGCTGGCACCACTGGCGTGCTGGGAAGCATCGGCGGCGTTGCGCGCGATTTCCTGGGTGGCGGCGCCCAGTTCGTTGATCGCTGCTGCCACGCTGTTGGTGCGCGCGCTTTGCTCGTCGGAACCGATGATCGAGGCGTTGGACGAGGCCATCACGCGCTGGGACAGGTCATGCACCTGGCGTGTGGCCGACGACACTTCGGAGATGGAGGCGTGGATACGCTCGACGAACTGGTTGAACGCACTGCCAACTTCGCCGAACTCGTCTTTGCTGGTCACGGCCAGGCGGCGGGTCAGGTCGCCCTCGCCCTGGGCGATGTCTTGCATGGCCACGCCCATGGTGGTCAGCGGACGCAGCAACACTTGGATCAGCAGGCTCAAGAGCACGGCGATCGCGACCACGGCAATCAGCATGGCAATCAACGCAGAGGTGCGGAATTTACCCAGCGGTGCGTAGGCTTTGTCTTTGTCGATCGACAGGCCGATGTACCAATCGGCACCTGGCAAACCGCTGATCGGGGTAAACGACAGGATACGGTCCTGGCCGTTGAGGACCACGTCCTGGTTGAGCTTCTCGATACGCAGTTGGGCACCTGGGTAGATGTCCTTGAGGTTTTTCATCACCTGGTCCTGGTCCGGGCTGACGATCACTTGACCGTCTCCACTGACCAGGAACGCATGGCCGATGCCACCGAAGTCCACCGAGTTGATGATCTTCACCAGGGTTTGCAGGCTCAGGTCACCACCGACCACGCCGAGCAGTTCACCGTTTTTCTTCACCGGCATGGCGATGGTCACGATCTGCCCACCCACAGCGGCCATGTACGGCGGCGTCAACATGGGTTTGCCGGCAGCCACGGCCTGCTTGTACCAGGGGCGCTGACGCGGATCATAGTCGTCGGGCATCTTGGCGTCAGGGCGCTGGGTGAATACACCGTTGGTTTGGCCAACATAGGTGAACTGGAAGTTCGAGGTGAACGCCGGCTGATCGACCAACCCTGGAAGGTCCGCAGCGCTGCCCTGATGCGCGACGTTTTGTGCAAGGTTCTCGAGGACCAGGATGCGCCCGCTGAGCCAGTTCTGCACACTGCTGGCAGTGAGCTCACCGGATTGCTGGATGGATGACTCCAGGTTCTGCTTGATGGTGCTGCGCTGAAGGTAGTCGTTGTAAAGCGTGAATAACGCGAAGGCTAGAACCACGACGCCTGACGCGGCCAACAGAATTTTATGACTGAACTTGAGATTCATTTCATCGACTTCTTTTGCCAAAGGGGGGTTAGCGTGCCGAACGGAGCATGGAGCCGACCGCTCTATTTCGGTGCACGCATGGCTCGTCAGGCTTTCGGCCAAGCTTGGGCAAAACTGAGGAAATTGTGGGATGTATCTGATTTTTACGTGGGAAACCGACCAGCGGTTGTCGTACAAGGATCAGAGTTGCAAAATTTTTCGACCTCCCAAACAATGCGACTAATTATCATTTGTGACGTTTGGCCAGGTCTGTGTGAATGCCATCTTCTGAGTACATCCCGCGTGAAAGCGTTGTACAGACGCTTTACCTCACCCATCACAACTGGCTGAACACTTGGCTGCGTAGTCGTCTGGGCAACGCCTGCGATGCGGCGGACCTGGCGCAAGACACCTTTGTGCGCCTGCTCCAGAAGACCGAACGCTTTGAGCTGAAGGCGCCGCGGGCGTTTTTGCGCACCATCGCGCGGGGCCTGGTGATTGACCACTGGCGCCGCGAGGAAATCGAACGAGCTTATCTGGAGTCCATCGCCCACCTCCCCGAAGCATTGGCGCCCAGCGCTGAATCCCGTGCGCTGGTGCTGGAGTTGCTCGAAGAAATCTCCCGACTGCTTGAGGGGCTGAAGCCCAAGGTGCGTAAGGCATTTCTTTTGGCTCAGTGCGACGGGCTGGCGTACAAGCAGATCGCGCAGCAGATGGGTGTGTCGCTGCGCTCGGTCGAGCGTTACGTCGCGGAGGCGCTCTACCATTGTTATGTCCTGCGTTATGAAGCATGACGCCCGTGGATAACGCAGTTCGCTTCGGCCCGAGTCCCGAGGTGGTCAAGCAGGCTATTCACTGGGCGCTGCGCCTGCGCAACAACCGCGCCAATCTGCGCCTGCACGCGCAATGTGAACACTGGCGAGCAGCCCACGGCGACCACGAGTTGGCCTGGCAGCGGGTGCAGGCGTTGCAGCAAGAGTTGAACAGCCAGCTGACGACGATTCCGGGAGCGCATAGGGCGCTGGAAAACAGCGCGCAGGGCTTGGGCCGCAGGCAAGCATTGAAGCTGCTGTCTGGCGTGCTGGTGGTGGGCTCGGCGGTGTGGCTCAGCCGGGATGTCACCGGTTGGCAGCGTTGGACTGCGGACCTCGCCACCGCGACGGGCGAGCGCCGCAGCGTGCAGTTGCCGGATGGCACTCGTGTGCAACTCAATACCGACAGTGCAGTGGACCTGGACTTCAACGCGCAGCAGCGAATGATCACGCTGCTGCGTGGGGAAATCCTGGTGACCTGCGGCGCTGCGTCTTCGGCGCCCTTGTTGGTGCAGACACGCCATGGTTTGTTCGAAGGGATCGACGGGCGCTTCGCTGTGCGCCAGGCCAGTGATTGCACGCGGTTGAGTGTGGTCAGCGGCAATGTGGCCATCCACTCACCGCATCAGGCGAATGGACTTTCGACGCAGGTTCATGCAGGAGAAAGCTATCTGGTGCGTCAGACCGGAGCCCTCCTCGCCCCACCTTTGGAGATGGACATTGGCGCCTGGGCTGACGGGTTGATCGTGACGCGGGATATGGGCTTGGCCGACTTCCTTGCGGAAGTCGGGCGTTATCGCCATGGCTACTTGGGCTGCTCGGCTGATACCGCCGAGTTGCGGCTATCGGGGGTTTTTCGCCTGGAGGACACCGACAAGTTGCTGGCGATCCTGCCACAGACGCTGCCGGTTCGATTGCGCTATCGCAGCCGTTGGTGGGTGAGCCTGGAGCGATCGGCCTGAGTTTTTTTGGCGGCTTTTTTCCGTGAGTCCGGCTTAGACAGTAAGCCCTCTATCTGCCTTCACGGATCCTAATCATGACTGTGTGTTTTCCCCGTAACTCATCCTACCCATTATTGAGTAAAGCCGTACGTGCGGCGCTGCTGTCGACGGCGATGGGGATCAGTGCAGTGCCGCTGGCCGGCCTGGCCGCGCAAGCGGGTACCGAGCAAACCCATCAACGCTACGAGATTCCTGCCGGCCCGCTGAGCGCGGCGCTCAACCAGTTTGCGCGACAGGCAGGCATCACGCTGTCCAGCACACCTGCTTACACCCAGGACCGACAATCGTCTGGTCTACACGGCGAATATTCCATCGAGCAGGGTTTGAATCACTTGCTCAACGGCTCAGGGTTGCAGGCTGTTTCCGCAGATGGCGTGAGCTTTGTAGTACAGCAGGCGCCAGAAGATAGCGCGCTCACCTTACCGACCACCGATATCAAAGGCTTCGCCCTGGGCAATGCCTTGGGCAGCATGGAAGGCTATAACGCGACTCACAGCCAGATTGCGACCAAGACCAGCACCGCCTTGCGGGAGACTTCGCAAACCGTCTCGGTGGTCACCCGTGAGCAGATGGACGACCAAGGCTCCCAGACCGTTGCTCAAGCCATGCGTTACACACCGGGTGTGCTGACCAACCCCTATGGCGCGACGCATCGCTACGACTATGTGGCAATGCGTGGTTTCAATGACGGCTCTGTGGATAACATTTACCTGGATGGGCTCAAATCCATGGGGGATAGCGGCACCTACAGCACGATGCAGGTTGACCCGTATTTCTTGGAGCGGGTGGATATCCTCAAGGGTCCGTCTTCGGTTCTGTATGGCCGCAGCTCGCCTGGCGGGCTAGTGGCGTTGACCAGCAAGAGGCCCTTATTCGAGCCTTATCATCAGGTTCAGGCGACGTTGGGCAGTAACGGGCAACGGGGCATGGGTTTTGACTTCAGCGGGCCTGTAGATGACGACAAGCGTATTGCCTATAGGTTGACTGGGTTGGCGGATAAGTCCGACACCCAATTTGACCATGCCAAGGAGAAGCGCTTTGCATTGGCCCCGACCGTCAGCATCGACTTTACCGAGGACACGTCACTGACGCTGCAAGCCTATCTGCAACACGATCCTGACGGCGGCTATCACGGCGGCATGCCGGCGGATGGCGCGCTGCATCAGCGCAATGGCCAGCGAATCTCCAGTCATTTTTTCGAGGGCGAGCCTGGGGTCGATGGCTATAAGCGTGATCAGCAGTCGTTTGGTTATCAATTCGAACATCGCTTCAATGATGTCTTCACGGCGCGGCAGAACTTTCGCTATCTGGACTCCAAGGTGCGACTGGATCAGGTGTATGCCTATGGCTGGACCAGCGCGACCAGTAACGAGCTAAATCGCTACTACTCCGGGGGTGATGAGAAGCTGCATGCCTTCATCATCGACAACATGCTGCAAGCTGAGTTTTTTACCGGGGCGACCAAACACACGGTGCTGATGGGTGCGGATTATCAGCGACGTAAAACGGTGGTGGACTGGACCAGTGGGTCGTTGCAGCCGATCAACGCGTTCAACCCGGTGTATGGCGACTCGGCGATCAGCTATTACAACCCGACCAGCTACTTGCGCCGGTTGGAGCAGACCGGCATCTATCTACAAGACCTGATCGAAATGGATAAGTGGCGGTTTTCCCTCGGACTACGTCAGGACTGGGTAGAGACGTCCGATGAGAATCGGATCGCCGAGTCGAACCGGCCTGCAGGCACCGAGATCAGTGATAAGCGCACCAAGCTGACTGGGCGCGCAGGTGCGTTGTATCTGTTTGATAACGGCTTGGCGCCCTACGTCAGCTATTCAGAATCCTTCAATCCCAACTCCTATTCGGACAGCGCAGGTAACCCGCTGGCACCCACCGATGGGACGCAATGGGAGGTTGGGTTGAAGTACCAGCCGCCAGGCACTGACAACCTGTTTACCGCATCATGGTTTCGCATTGATCAGGAGAACCTGGCAACCAAACTGCCGCAGGAAAACTTCTATCGCGCTGTAGGTGCCGTCCGCTCCCAGGGGCTTGAGTTGGAAGCGCATCTGCAACTGACGGATAACCTGAAGCTTTTGGGCAGCTATACGTTCACCGATATCGCGTATTCCAAGTCGATGGTGAGCACCTTGAGCACGGCCGACAATCTGATCGAGAACAAGGGCAACTCACCGACGCAGGCGCCTCGTCATATGGCGTCGGTATGGGCGGATTACAAATTCAATAATGGTGCATTGGACGGTTTGCGGCTTGGCGGCGGGGTGCGGTATGTGGGCTATAGCTGGGCGGATGCGGAGAATACGATGAAAGTCCCGGCCTACACGTTGCTTGATGCTTCGGTGGGGTATGACTTGGGCAAGGTTGGGTTGAAGGGTATGGATGTGCGGGTCAATGCCAACAACCTGACCAATGAGACGTATGTTGCGTCCTGTGCCAGTCTGAACTTCTGCTACCTGGGGGAGGAACGTAATGTGAGCGCAACGGTGAGTTATCAGTTCTGATTCGCTAGCGCTCGAACCAAGCCAGCGCCTGTGATTCGGCGCTGGCTTTTTTGTGCCTGCTAAACGACAAAACCCCTGTCTGCGTTAGCAGACAGGGGTTTCGGAATTCAATCTTGACGATGACCTACTCTCACATGGGGAAACCCCACACTACCATCGGCGATGCATCGTTTCACTGCTGAGTTCGGGATGGGATCAGGTGGTTCCAATGCTCTATGGTCGTCAAGAAATTCTGTGTACCGGACCGTTGCGCTAGCAACGTGCCGATGAAATTCATGGACTTCTACATAAACAAAACCCCTGTTTGCGTTAGCAAACAGGGGTTCTGGAATTTAATCTTGACGATGACCTACTCTCACATGGGGAAACCCCACACTACCATCGGCGATGCATCGTTTCACTGCTGAGTTCGGGATGGGATCAGGTGGTTCCAATGCTCTATGGTCGTCAAGAA
>NZ_JAFLWU010000049.1:0-21704 GCF_017316265.1 Pseudomonas sp. Marseille-Q1929 | reverse complement strand
AGGTGGATGGCAGCTTAGGCTCCCACACGTGCTTCAAGCACCGCTGTCGGTCAGCTTGCCATCCACCGCTCTCATCCACAGTCTAATCCCGGCGAAAGACACAAGCTGGCTTGCCTGCGATGGCGGTGGCTCAGCCAATGAGATGCTGACTGATGGACCGCTATCGCAGGCAAGCCAGCTCCCACACTTGGCCTGCATTTCACTGAAAAACTTGCGTCGATCAACCGCGCTCAGGCTGGAAACGCACCACAAAACCATTGAGGTTCTGCTGGCGCCCCAACAAGTCACGCAGGCGATCCGCCTCGGCACGCTCGATCAGCGGCCCGATAAACACCCGGTTCTTGCCGTCGGCACTGCGGATGTAGGCGTTGTAGCCCTGGGCACGCAGCTTTTTCTGCAAGGCGTCGGCGCTCTCGCGATTGGCCAGGCTGGCCAGCTGGATCGACCAACTGATCGGCAGGCCATTCGGGTCGATTCGGCTCTGCCCCACGTCCGGCTTGCCCGGCGCGGCGGGTTGCGGCGCTACAGGCTTGGGCGCGGGTGCCGGAGCGGCAGGTTTGGCCGCCACGACAGGCGCCGGCGCTGGCTTGACCACCGGCACGCTTGGCTGCACCGGCATCGACGGTGCGGTTTGCGCGGCGACTTCAGCATCGGTGGGCACCGGCTCTTCCTCAGGCAAGGCCTGCGGCTCCGGCACCACCACCGGTTCTACCTGCACCTGAGGCACCACAGGCACCTGCGGCGCAGCGGGCGCTTCAACCACGACCTGGCGTTGCTCATCCTCGCGGGAAAACAGCATCGGCAGGAAAATCACCGCCAACGCCACCAGCACCAGGGCTCCGACCATTCGCTGCTTGTATGCGCTATCCAGTAATGCCATGTGCAGCTTCCTCCGTGGAGCGCCGGGCCAACCACTCAAGCGCCTCGGCAACACAATAAAATGATCCGAACAACAAAATTTCGTCATCAGGCGTGGCTACGGCACACTGCGCCTCGAGGGCAGCGGTGACGCTTGCATACGACGCCACGGACGCGCCAAGGTTCTGCAACGCCGCCGCCAGCTCAACAGCCGGACGGCTACGCGGCGAATCCAGCGGCGCTACCGCCCAGGCCTGGACATCATCCAGCAACGGCGCAACCACGCCCTCCAGATCCTTATCAGCCAGCAAGCCGAATACCGCAAGGCGGCGACCGACCGGCGGCGTACGCGACAGGCGCCGCGCCAGGTATTCAGCCGCATGCGGGTTATGCCCCACATCCAGCAGCAGGTTCAGGCGCTTGCCTTCCCACTCGAACGCACGGCGATCCAGGCGTCCTACCACCCGAGTGGCCTGCAAGGTCGCCGCAATCTGCCCGGCATCCCACGGTAGATCCAGCAACAGGTAGGCCTGCAACGCTAGCGCGGCGTTTTCCATCGGCAGGTTCAGCAGCGGCAGGTCGCGCAACTCCACCACCTGGCCGCGCGCATCACGCCCGCGCCATTGCCAGTGCTGCTCACCGACTTCAAGATTGAATTCGCGGCCACGCAGGAAGAAAGGGCAGTCCAGCTCGCGCACCTTGTCCAGCAAGGTATGCGGCGGATCAATATCACCACACAGCGCAGGCTTGCCCTGACGGAAGATCCCGGCCTTTTCATAGGCAACGGACTCACGGGTATCGCCCAGGTAATCAGCATGGTCCACGCCAATGCTGGTCACCAACGCCAGGTCGGCATCCACCACGTTGACCGTGTCCAGGCGACCGCCCAGGCCGACTTCGAGCACGACCACGTCCAGCTGCGCACGCTCGAACAGCCAGAACGCCGCCAGGGTGCCCATCTCGAAGTAAGTCAGGGAAATCTCGCCTCGCCCAGCGTCGAGCGCGGCGAAGGCTTCGCAGAGTTGCTCATCCGTGGCTTCGACGCCATTGAGCTGCACCCGCTCGTTGTAGCGCAGCAGGTGCGGAGAATTGTACACGCCGACTTTCAGGCCTTGAGCCTGCAGCAGCGCAGCGACAAAGGCACAGGTAGAGCCTTTGCCATTGGTGCCGGTCACCGTGATCACGCGCGGTGCCGGCCGGCCCAACCCGAGGCGGGCCGCTACCTGTTGCGAGCGCTCCAGGCCCATGTCGATGGCGGACGGATGCAACTGCTCAAGGTAGGCGAGCCATTCGCCCAGGGTACGTTGGGTCATAGGTTTGCTGGCACCGGCGGCACGACAATCGGTTCTACTTTAGGCGCGACGTACACAGGCGTCGGCAGGCCCATCATTTGTGCCAGCAGGTTGCCCAGGCGTGGACGCAGTTCACCGCGCGGGATGATCAGGTCGATGGCGCCGTGCTCCAGCAGGAACTCGCTGCGCTGGAAGCCTTCCGGCAGTTTTTCGCGCACGGTCTGCTCGATCACACGCGGGCCGGCAAAGCCGATCAGGGCCTTTGGCTCGCCGACGATCACGTCACCCAACATGGCCAGGCTGGCGGAAACGCCGCCGTAGACCGGGTCGGTGAGTACGGAGATGAACGGGATACCTTCTTCACGCAGACGCGCCAGCACCGCAGAGGTCTTGGCCATTTGCATCAGGGAGATCAGCGCTTCCTGCATGCGCGCACCACCGGAGGCGGCGAAGCAGATCATCGGGCAGCGGTTTTCCAGGGCATAGTTGGCAGCGCGCACAAAACGCTCACCGACGATGGCACCCATGGAGCCGCCCATGAAAGAGAACTCGAACGCCGACACCACGACGGGCATGCCCAGCAGCTTGCCGCTGACGGAGATCAGCGCGTCTTTCTCGCCGGTCTGCTTTTGCGCGCCGGTCAGGCGGTCCTTGTACTTCTTGCTGTCGCGGAACTTGAGACGGTCAACCGGCTCCAGGTCAGCGCCCAGTTCGGCACGGCCGTCGGCATCCAGGAAGATGTCGATGCGGGCGCGGGCGCCGATACGCATGTGGTGGTTGCACTTGGGGCAAACGTCCAGGGTCTTTTCCAGCTCCGGACGGTACAGCACCGCGTCGCAGGATGGGCACTTGTGCCACAGGCCTTCAGGAACCGAGCTTTTCTTCACCTCGGAACGCATGATCGAAGGGATCAGTTTGTCTACTAACCAGTTGCTCATGCTTTCTTTCTCCAGTACCGGTGGCTTGAACACAGCCCCGCGTATGCCCTTGAGCTAAATTCATATGTGGCGATGACACATGCTGGACGGGGTCAGACGTTCGACCAGCCATTTCCCGCATGCATCCTCAGCCTTCCAGACAACCTGCCAGTGCAGGGTTGCCACTTCATTTCCGGGCCACCCACAGGCGGCACCGGGCTGTTTTACACAGTGGTAGTTATGGACGGCGGCAGACTGCCAGCCGTCACATCCCGCGCACAGCCTGCATGAATGCGCGGATCTTGCCGTGATCCTTGATGCCCTTGCCCTGCTCCACGCCACCACTGACGTCCACCGCATACGGGCGCACCTGCTCGATGGCTGCCGCGACATTCACGGGATCGAGCCCACCCGCCAGGATGATCGGCTTGCTCAGCCCTTCGGGAATCAGCGTCCAGTCGAACGCCTCGCCCGTACCACCGGGTACGCCTTCGACGTAGGTATCCAGCAGGATCCCGCGAGCGCCCGAATAAGCGGCGCAGGCGGCGGTGATATCGTCCCCAGCCTTGACCCGCAACGCCTTGATATACGGACGCTGGTAGCTTTCGCATTCGTCAGGGCTTTCGTCGCCATGGAATTGCAGCATGTCCAGCGGTACGGCATCCAGGGTTTCGTTGAGTTCACAGCGGCTGGCATTGACGAACAAGCCCACGGTGGTGACGAAAGGCGGCAGCGCAGCGATGATCGCCCGCGCCTGCAGCACATTCACCGCCCGAGGGCTCTTGGCATAAAACACAAAACCGATGGCATCCGCCCCCGCCTCGACTGCCGCCAGCGCGTCTTCTATGCGGGTAATCCCGCAAATCTTGCTGCGAACGGCTGGCATATCGTGGAAACCTCAGGGTTGGGCCGAGAAAGTCCCGGATGGTAACAAAAGCTTTTCCGGGCGTCAGCCGCCAAGTTCGCTGAAACCTGTGAGGAAGTGTGGCCCGATGAAACGTTCCGGCAGCTCGAACTCGTCGCGGTACTCCACGTCCACCAGGTACAGGCCGAAGGGATGGGCTGTGACACCGCCCGTCCGGCGAACACGGCTTTCCAGCACTTCCTTGGCCCACTCCACCGGGCGCTCGCCGGTGCCAATGGTCATCAGCACGCCGGCAATATTGCGCACCATATGGTGCAGGAACGCACCGGCGCGGATATCCAGCACGATCATCTTGCCGTGGCGCGTCACCCGCAGGTGGTGGACCTCCTTGATCGGCGACTTGGCCTGGCACTGGCCGGCGCGGAACGCACTGAAGTCATGCACGCCGACCAGATGCTGCGCGGCCTCGGCCATGCGCTCGGCGTCCAGGGGGCGGTGGTTCCAGGTGATTTCTTCGTTGAGGTGCGCCGGGCGGATCTGATCGTTGTAGATCACATAACGATAACGCCGGGCGATGGCCTTGAAGCGCGCATGAAAGTGCGCCGGCATGATCTTGGCCCAACTGACACTGACATCATGGGGCAAGTTGATATTAGCGCCCATCACCCACGCCTTCATCGTGCGCTCGGCCTGGGTGTCGAAGTGCACCACCTGGCCACAGGCATGCACGCCGGCGTCGGTACGCCCGGCGCACATCAGCGAAACCGGTGAATCAGCAACTTTCGACAGGGCCTTTTCCAGGGTTTCCTGCACCGTCAGCACGCCCGATGCCTGGCGCTGCCAGCCGCGATAGCGCGAACCTTTGTATTCCACGCCCAGGGCGATGCGGTAAAAGCCTGCGGCCGCCATTTCGGCGGCCGCGTTATCTATATTTGCCAAGAACTGAGAGCCTGATGAGTTGCACAAAGGCGGTCATTATAAAGATGGCCGCCCAAATGTGGGAGCGGGCTTGCTCGCGAAGGCAGTCACTCAGTCACGACATCATTGACTGACACTACGCCTTCGCGGGCAAGCCCGCTCCCACAGTGGATTTTCGTTGTTCGTCAAATGCGGCCGAGCATTTCCTTGGCTTCGCCACGCTGAGACTCATCACCTTCGGTGAGCACTTCAGACAAGATGTCCCGCGCGCCGTCCGCATCGCCCATATCGATGTAGGCCTGAGCCAGATCCAACTTGGTCGCCACCTCATCAGTGCCGGACAGGAAGTCGAACTCCGGTTCGTCGCCACCCAGCGCCGCATCTTCAGCGGTAAAGGACGGCTCGATCGGCGGATGCTCCAGGCTCTGGGACAAGCGGTCGAGTTCAGCGTTGACATCGTCCAGCTCGGACGCAAAGGCGTCAGGTTTGGCAGCCGCTTCCGGCTCATCGGCCAGGGACAGATCAAAGTCTTCCGGCAGCTCGAAATCATCCAGTGCAGCAGGCGCCAGGGTTGGCGGCTCTACCGCAGGTGCGCCCTGCATCTGCTCTTCGAGACCGGAAAGGAAATCGTCATCGGACTGCGCCGATGCCGGTGCATCCAGTTGCAGGTCCAGGTCGAAGTCCGACAGATCGTCCGGAGCAGCCTTCGCTTCTACCTGTTGTTGCAGTGCGGATTCGAAGGTCAGAACGTCCTCGGGATTGACCTCGGCAGGCGATGCCGCTTCCAGGTCATCCAGGCTCAGGTCGAAATCAGTGTCGAAGGCCTCAGGCTCTGGCGTCGGCGCGGCTGGCTTGTCTTCCAGCAGGTCCTTGACGTATTGCGCATCCAGGGCGGCGGCGGCCACTGCGGCGCTCACGCCCGCCGCCAGCACGGCCATCGCCGGGAAACGTGACTTCAGCAGCTCGACCTGGGCATGGTTGTCACCATTGGCCACCAGCTGGCGCTCCTGGGTGACGAAGCCGTCCTTGTCATTCTGCAGGCCGTAGACTTCCATCAGCTTCAAGCGCAGGTCGCCGCGCTTGGGCTCTTGCTTGATCGCCTGCTCCAACACATCGGCGGCCTGGTTCAGGTGGCCACGATCGAGAAGGGATTGCGCCTGGGCCAACGCATCATTGGCGTTGGCCGGAGCCACGGCCGCCGCCAGGGGCGCGAGCACCGAGGCAACGGTCGGCACCACAACGGCCGGTTCAACCACTGGAGCCGGTGCTGGAGCCGCCGCCAGCTTGACGCTCGGCGCCGGCACTTCCAGGCCTTCGAAGCTGTCCGGTGGCAGGTCCTGGTCGATGTTCGAGGTGAACTCCGGCTCTTCGGCCAGGGCACGAGCCATGCGCAGGTGCTTTTCCTCTTCACGACGGGCGTTGCGATGACGCAACACCAGCAGCAGTAACAACAACGCCACCAGAGCGGCCGCGCCACCCACCACGCTGAGGACCACCGGGTTGGTCAGCAGGTCATTGAATTGGCCTTCATTGCTGGCAGGGGCCGCTTCAGGCTTGACTGGCTCCGGCGCAGGGGCCGCCGGTGCAGGCGTGGCAGCCGGTGCAGATGGAGCTGCCGGCGCTACTGCGGCCGGCTCACCGGCCAACTGCGCGGGAATCACCGCAGGCACTGCCGCCGGGTCGCCTTTTTCCGCTTGCAGGCGCGCCAGTTGATCGTTCTTCAGCTGAATCAGTTTTTGCAGCTTGTCCAACTGGCTTTGCAGGTCCGCTGCGCGGCTTTTCAGCTCGGCGTTATCACGACGGGTGGTGTCCAGTTCTTCCTGGGTCATTGCCAGCTTGTCGCTCAAGGCCCTGCCATCAGCGGCCTTGCCTTTTGCGCCCTGCTTGGCGGACTCGGCCGAGACCAGGCTCAAGTTGTCCTTGGCGTTGGTGCTCGACGGTGCATTGCCCGCCTGGGTGCGCTTGGTGGCATCCAGTTGCTGCTTGCCTGCGACCTGGTTGGTCGCCCCGCGACGGCCCTGGCGCCAGGCGGCGTTTTGCGCCGTCACTTCGGCAATCGCCTCGGGTTGCGCCAGGGCGGTGCTTTGTACGGTGTCCGGCAGGCGCAGGACCTGACCGGTTTTCAGGCGGTTGATATTGCCGTCGATAAAGGCATCGGGGTTAAGTGCCTGGATCGCCAGCATGGTCTGCTGGATCGAGCCGCCATTGCGATTCTTCGCGGCAATTTCCCACAAGGTGTCGCGGGAAGTGGTGGTGTGCTGCGCCGCTTTGCTCGCGGCAGGCGCGGGGCTGGCCGCCGCGGGACTGGCCGGCGAAGACACACGCGGTGCCGGCGCTGTTACGGCCGGCTGGTCAAACTTGGCCGGGTCCAGCAGCACGCTGTAGTCGCGCATCAGGCGGCCGTTGGGCCACTGCACCTGCAACAGGAAACGTACGTAGGATTCAGGCAACGGCTTGCTGGAGGTGACGCGTACCACACTGCGGCCGCTGGGATTGATCACCGGTGTAAACACCAGATCATTCAGAAATGCTTGGCGATCGACGCCCGCATCCACAAACGCCTGGGACGAAGCCAGGCTCGGCGTGATCTCGGAAGCCGTGAGGCCGCCGACATCGAGCAATTCGATTTCCACCGACAACGGCTGGTTCAACTGCGACTTGAGGGTCATTTCCCCCAGTTGCAGCGCCTGCGCCATACCGGAGGACAGCGCCGAGGCGGCCGCTATTGCTAACACCAGTTTGCGAACTTGAACCATAGCCTCATCCTTTGTTTGAACACTCCCCGGCCTGCGAGAAGGTTGGTAACCGCTGCCATTAGGCATGGCGAGCCGATAGGTCACCGACGCGCAACTTTTCCAGCTTGGGGCCAAGCATAGCGCCTGGTTAGAATCAATCTAAAAATTGCCGCCAAGTATCTTTTACACAAGGTCTTTTATCAACAACTGCGCCAGCTGTACGGCATTCAGTGCCGCGCCTTTGCGTACGTTATCTGACGTCAACCACAGATTTAGTTCCGCCGCATCGTCCACCCCGGCGCGAACCCGTCCTACATACACAACGTCTTGTCCTACCGCATCGCCAACGGCGGTTGGGTAGTCACCCTCCTCCACCCGCTCTACACCCGGCGCTGCGTCGAGTGCGCGGTTAACGGCGGCGAGATCGACCGGCGCGGCCAGTTGCAACGACACAGTCAGGCTATCGCCAAAAAACACCGGGGCTTGAACGCAAGTTGCGGAAATCTTTAGTAAAGGAGATTCCAGCACAGCGCGCAGTTCGTGTACGAGACGTTTCTCCAAGGCTGTATGACCTTGGGCGTCTGGCGTACCGACTTGTGCCAGCAGGTTGAAGGCCATTTGCCGATCAAAAAACTTCGGTTCCAGCGGACGCACATTCAGCAGTTCAGCAGTTTGTCGCGCCAGCTCGCTCACGGCTTCACGCCCCTGGGCAGACACCGCCAGGTTGGCGGTAACGCTGACGCGCTGAATATCCAGCAAGCCGCACAAGGGCGCCAGGACCACCGCCAGGTTGGTGGCGGACGGGCTTGGGCTGGCGAGCTGGAACGGTTTTTTCAGGCCGTTCAATACGTGCGCGTTCGCTTCTGGCACCACCGGTGGCACCTGCTCAGCCGGCAAGGCGCCCGACAGGTCGATCACCGCACAACCGGCCGCCGTGGCGCGCGGGGCGAAACTCAAGGTCACTGCCGGCCCCGCGGCAAAAAACGCCAGTTGCACCTTTTTAAAGTCGAACTCGTCGACTTCCTTGACCCGCAGGTTCTTGCCGCGAAACGGCACCGAGGCACCAGCCGAGTTATTGCCGGCCAGCAGATACAGGGTGCCCACTGGGAAATCCAGCTCTTCGAGGATCTGCACCAGGGTTTCACCGACGGTGCCGGTGGCGCCGATCACGGCGATTTCAAAGGTCTGGGTCATGGGGGCTGCCTCGGGCATTGCGGGGGGAGCGGCACTTTACCGGGTGGTGGGGTAATTGGGCCAGTTTTTGTGGTGGGGCTGATGGCCTCATCGCAGGCAAGCCAGCTCCCACACTTGAATGTATTCACACATCAAAATGTGGGAGCTGGCTTGCCTGCGATGAGGCCCGAAAGCACAACAAAAAACCCGCGCCTGTCACCAGAACGCGGGTTTCTTGATTGCCTCAAGCGATCAACGCTCCAGCAAGATCCGCAGCATGCGACGCAGCGGTTCAGCCGCGCCCCACAACAGTTGGTCGCCAACCGTGAACGCACCGAGGAACTGGCTGCCCATGTTCAGCTTGCGCAGACGGCCCACCGGTACATTCAGGGTGCCGGTGACCTTCGTCGGGCTCAGCTCCTGCATGCTGATGTCGCGGTTGTTCGGTACCAGCTTGACCCAAGGGTTATGCGAGCTGATCAACGATTCGATATCGGCGATCGGCACGTCCTTGTTCAGCTTGATGGTCAGCGCCTGGCTGTGGCAGCGCATGGCGCCGATGCGCACGCAGATGCCATCCACCGGGATCGGGCTCTTGAAGCGACCGAGGATCTTGTTGGTCTCGGCCTGGGCCTTCCACTCTTCGCGGCTCTGGCCGTTCGGCAGCTCTTTGTCGATCCATGGGATCAGGCTACCGGCCAATGGCACGCCGAAGTTCTCGGTCGGGTACGCATCGCTGCGCATGGCTTCGGCCACACGACGGTCGATGTCGAGGATCGCGCTGGCCGGGTCGGCCAGTTGATCGGCAACAGCGGCGTGGGTCGCGCCCATCTGCTTGATCAGCTCACGCATGTTCTGCGCGCCGGCACCGGAGGCCGCCTGATACGTCATGGCGCTCATCCATTCCACCAGGCCGGCTTCGAACAAACCACCCAGGCCCATCAGCATCAGGCTGACGGTGCAGTTGCCGCCGACATAGTTCTTGGTGCCGGCATCCAGCTGCTGGTCGATGACCTTGCGGTTCACCGGGTCGAGGATGATCACGGCGTCGTCCTGCATGCGCAGGCTCGATGCGGCGTCGATCCAGTAACCCTGCCAGCCGGCTTCACGCAGCTTGGGGAAGACTTCGCTGGTGTAGTCGCCACCCTGACAGGTCACGATCACGTCGAGGGTCTTCAACTCTTCAATGCTGTAGGCGTCCTTGAGCGGGGCGATATCCTTGCCCACGGACGGCCCTTGGCCACCAACGTTCGAAGTGGTGAAAAACACCGGCTCAATAAGATCGAAATCCTGCTCTTCCAGCATCCGCTGCATGAGCACGGAACCGACCATACCGCGCCAACCGATCAGACCTACACGTTTCATCGCAACTACACCTTGTTAAAAAGTGGGCCGCCTTGCAGCAACAACTGCAAGCGGGCCCGAGAGATTACAGATTCCGCAGCGCGGCGACTACTGCGTCGCCCATTTCTTGCGTACCGACTTTGGTGCAACCCTGCGACCAGATGTCGCCGGTGCGCAAACCCTGGTCCAGCACCAGGCTCACGGCTTGCTCGATGGCATCGGCCGCGTCGCTCAGGTTGAAGCTGTAACGCAGCATCATCGACACCGACAGAATCGTCGCCAGCGGGTTGGCAATGCCCTGGCCCGCGATGTCCGGCGCCGAACCGTGGCAAGGCTCGTACATGCCCTTGTTGTTGGTGTCCAGGGACGCCGACGGCAGCATGCCGATGGAGCCGGTGAGCATCGACGCCTGGTCGGACAGGATGTCGCCGAACAGGTTGTCGGTGACGATCACGTCGAACTGTTTCGGCGCACGCACCAGTTGCATGGCGGCGTTATCGACGTACATATGGCTCAGTTCAACGTCCGGATAGTCCTTGGCCACTTCTTCGACGATTTCGCGCCACAGTTGGCTGGAAGCCAGCACGTTGGCTTTATCCACCGAGCAGACCTTCTTGCCACGCACGCGGGCCATGTCGAAACCGACGCGGGCGATACGGCGGATTTCACTCTCGCTGTACGGCAGGGTGTCGTAGGCCTGGCGTTCGCCGTTTTCCAGCTCGCGCACGCCGCGTGGCGAGCCGAAGTAGATACCGCCGGTCAGCTCACGCACGATGAGGATGTCGAGGCCCGCGACCACTTCCGGCTTGAGGCTCGAGGCGTCGGCCAGTTGCGGGTAGAGGATCGCCGGGCGCAGGTTGCCGAACAGACCCAGTTGGGCACGGATTTTCAGCAGGCCGCGCTCAGGGCGGATGTCACGCTCGATCTTGTCCCACTTCGGGCCACCCACGGCGCCGAGCAGTACGGCGTCGGCCGCGCGGGCGCGGTCCAGGGTTTCGTCAGCCAGCGGTACGCCGTGCTTATCGATGGCCGCGCCGCCGATCACGTCGTGGCTCAGCTCGAAGCCCAGGCTGTACTTGCTGTTGGCCAGTTCCAGGACCTTGACCGCTTCGGCCATGATTTCCGGACCAATACCGTCGCCAGGGAGAATCAGAATCTGCTTGCTCATGCGTTCCTCATTTCATCAAGCGACCCGCCCGTGGGCAGGTCGGGAAAAATCAATCAGCGTTCGGCGAAGACCACCAGCACGTCGGTGCTGAAGGTGCCGTCGGCTTGAATTTCGTAGTAGTCGCGTACTTCCTGGCCCATCGCCTGTTGCAACGCCAGGATGGCAGCGCGCAACACTTCGGGTGTGCGCATGCGCTCGACCCACGAGCTGTACTCCAGGCGCAGGCGCTGGCGGCTGCTGGTGCGTACATGCAAACCGGACTCGCTGAGCTGTTGCATCCACTCGGCGGCGGAGTAATCGCGCACATGGCTGGTGTCGCGCAGCACTTCGACGGTTTGCAGGTAAGTGTCCAACAACGGGCTGCCCGGTGACAAGACGTCGACAAAGGCCACAACACCGCCCGGTTTCAGCACACGACGCACTTCGCGCAAGGCCAGGCCGAGGTCGCTCCAGTGGTGGGCCGAGTAGCGGCTGAACACGAAGTCGAACTCGCCGTCGGCGAACGGTAGGCGTTCGGCGGCGCCGTGGACGGTGCGGATGTTGCCCAGGCCACGGTCGTTGGCAGCGGTCGCTACCACATCGAGCATTTGTTGGGACAGGTCGTAGGCGACCACTTCTTTAACCAGTGGCGCCACATGGAAGCTGACATGACCGGCGCCGCAGCCCAGATCCAGCAGTCGTGCAGCGCCCTGCCCGGCCAGTTCGGCCTGGAGCAGCGCGAATTCGGTGCCCTGGGCGTGCACGGCACTGCTCAGGTAGGCCGAGGCTTGCTCGCCGAATTGTTTTTGCACGACTTGGGTGTGGGCGGTGCTGGTCATGGTGGTTTTCCTTGGGTTTTTGGGTGGCTGTACGGGCGCTATCGCAGGCAAGCCAGCTCCCACAGTTGACCGAGTTGTTCAGAAGAACACCGATCAATGTGGGAGCGGGCTTGCCCGCGATGGGGCCCGCACGGCTTAGCGCCAATCAGGCATCGCGAAACAACCAAGGCTGACTAGCCCGGTGCTTGGCCTCAAACGCCGCAATCGCATCCCCGTCCTGCAAGGTCAGGCCGATATCGTCCAGGCCGTTGATCAGGCAGTGCTTACGGAACGCATCCACCTCAAAGTGATACACCTTGCCATCCGGGCGGGTCACGGTTTGCGCTGCCAGATCGACGGTCAACTGGTAGCCCACATCGGCTTCCACCTGCTTGAACAACTCGTCGACTTCCTCGTCGGTCAAGATGATCGGCAGCAAGCCGTTCTTGAAGCTGTTGTTGAAGAAGATGTCGGCATAGCTCGGCGCGATGATGCTGCGAAAGCCATATTCTTCCAGGGCCCACGGCGCGTGTTCACGACTGGAACCGCAACCGAAGTTTTCCCGGGCGAGCAACACGCTGGCCCCCTGGTAACGCTCGGCGTTGAGCACGAAGTCCTTGTTCAGCGGGCGCTTGGAGTTGTCCTGGTAGGCGTAGCCCACGTCCAGGTAGCGCCACTCGTCGAACAGGTTCGGGCCGAAACCGGTGCGTTTGATCGACTTCAAGAACTGCTTGGGGATGATCTGGTCGGTGTCGACGTTGGCACGATCCAAAGGAGCGACAAGGCCGGTGTGTTGTGTAAAAGCACGCATCGGGTATTCCTCAGATCAATTCGCGAACGTCGATGAAACGACCGTTGACGGCAGCCGCAGCGGCCATGGCCGGGCTGACCAGGTGGGTACGCCCACCGGCACCCTGGCGCCCTTCGAAGTTACGGTTAGAGGTGGACGCGCAATGCTCGCCCGACTCCAGGCGGTCCGGGTTCATCGCCAGGCACATCGAGCAGCCCGGCTCACGCCATTCAAAACCGGCTTCGAGGAAGATCTTGTCCAGGCCTTCGGCTTCGGCTTGCGCTTTGACCAGGCCCGAGCCCGGCACCACGATGGCTTGCTTGATGGTCGAGGCCACCTTGCGGCCCTTGGCGATCACCGCCGCAGCGCGCAGGTCTTCGATCCGCGAGTTGGTGCAGGAACCGATGAACACGCGATCCAACTGGATATCGGTGATCGCCTGGTTGGCCTGCAAGCCCATGTATTTCAAGGCGCGTTCGATGGAACCACGCTTGACCAGGTCGGCTTCCTTGGCCGGGTCCGGCACGTTCTGGTCAACGGCCAACACCATTTCCGGCGAGGTGCCCCAGCTGACTTGCGGCTTGATCTGGGCAGCGTCGAGTTCAACCACGGTGTCGAACACCGCATCGGCGTCGGAGACCAGGTCTTTCCAGGCTTCGACCGCGGCATCCCAATCGGCACCGGCCGGTGCAAAAGGACGACCCTTGACGTATTCGACGGTCTTTTCGTCCGCCGCCACCATGCCGACGCGGGCACCGGCTTCGATGGACATGTTGCAGATGGTCATGCGGCCTTCGATGGACAGGTCGCGAATCGCGCTACCGGCGAATTCGATGGCATGGCCGTTACCGCCGGCAGTGCCGATCTTGCCGATCACGGCGAGGACGATGTCCTTGGCGGTCACGCCGAAGGGCAATTGGCCTTCGACCTTCACCAACATATTCTTCATTTTCTTGGCGACCAGGCACTGGGTGGCGAACACATGCTCCACCTCGGACGTGCCGATGCCGTGGGCCAAGGCGCCGAACGCACCGTGGGTCGAGGTATGGGAGTCGCCGCAGACCACGGTCATGCCTGGCAAGGTCGCACCCTGTTCCGGGCCGATCACGTGGACGATCCCTTGACGCACGTCATTCATCTTGAATTCGGTGATGCCATATTCGTCGCAGTAGTCGTCGAGGGTCTGCACTTGCAGACGGGAAACGGTATCAACGATGGCGTCGATGCCGCCCTTGCGCTCAGGGGTGGTCGGTACGTTGTGGTCCGGGGTGGCGATGATGGAATCGACGCGCCAAGGCTTGCGCCCAGCCAGTCGCAGGCCTTCGAACGCTTGGGGCGAGGTCACTTCATGGATGATGTGACGGTCGATATAGATCAGCGACGAGCCATCGTCGCGCCGTTTCACTTCATGGGAATCCCAAAGCTTGTCGTAAAGCGTTTTGCCGGCCATCAGTCGGTCCTCATCATCGGTCTTTCTATGCCCTGGGCATTTCAATAACCCTTTGGCTTGTGAGGCTGATGGTATGGCGCTACATTAAATAACTCAAATTCATATTTTTTATGCTTTGGATTACCAACTGGAATACTACAATGGACCTGGCCAACCTCAATGCCTTTATTGCCATCGCCGAGACCGGCAGTTTCTCCGGCGCCGGCGAGCGCCTGCACCTGACCCAACCGGCCATCAGCAAACGCATCGCCGGGCTGGAGCAGCAATTGAAGGTGCGCCTGTTTGACCGCCTGGGTCGCGAAGTCGGCTTGACCGAAGCTGGACGGGCCTTGCTGCCACGGGCTTATCAGATCCTCAACGTGCTGGACGACACGCGCCGCGCCCTGACCAACCTCACCGGCGAAGTCACTGGGCGCCTGACCCTGGCCACCAGCCACCATATCGGCCTGCACCGCCTGCCTCCGATATTGCGCACCTTCACCCGGGAATACCCGAACGTGGCGCTGGATATTCAGTTCCTGGACTCGGAAGTGGCCTACGAAGAAATCCTCCACGGCCGCGCCGAAGTGGCGGTGATCACCTTGGCGCCCGATCCCCACCACCTGGTGCGCGCCACCCCGGTGTGGGACGACCCGCTGGATTTTGTCGTGGCCCCCGAGCACAGCCTGATCAACAACGGCCGCGTCAGCCTGGCCGATATTGCCGGCCACCCGGCGGTTTTCCCCGGCGGCAACACCTTTACACACCATATTGTCAGCCGATTGTTCGAAGCCCAGGGCCTCACGCCGAATATCGCGATGAGCACTAACTACCTGGAAACTATCAAGATGATGGTGTCCATCGGCCTGGCCTGGAGCGTTTTGCCGCGCACCATGCTCGATGATCAGGTCGCAAGTATCGCTTTGCCAGGCATACAACTCAGTCGCCAGCTAGGCTATATCGTGCACACCGAAAGGACGCTGTCGAACGCTGCGCGGGCTTTCATGAGCCTATTGGATGCACAGGTCGATCTGCCAGGGACACCGGCATGAAGCTGTGCGGCCTCAAGGTTTAAGTAAAACCGCGCCTTACGCCCATCGAGCCAAGGCCCTTTGATAATGCGCAACCCTGTCGATTCCGTGCCACCGTTGCCCCGCATTTACGCCCTTGACCCCCAAGAGGCGGAACAAAGTTGGGACAGTGCGCCGCAATTGCTGGCCGCCCTGAATGCGGCTCGGCTGGGCGCATGGTGCTGGGAAATCGACACGGGAAAAATCAGTTGGTCGCGGGGCACCCAGGCGCTGTTCGGCTTCGATCCCCGCGCCCCCCTACCCAAGGATCTGGATTACCTCGACCTGCTCGCCCCGGCTGATCGCGCCAAAGTCGTGCGGGCCTTCCATGCGGTGCTGGCCGGCGAGCCGTTTGAACAGGCGATGCGCCATCGCATCCAGTGGCCCGACGGCAGCTTCCACTGGCTGGAAATCAACGGCAGCCTGGCGCCGGACAAGAGCGGGCGCCGCCGAATGATCGGGGTGATCCGTGAGATCACCCACCAGCGTGAGCGGGAAAACGCCCTCGGCCACTCCGAAAAGCGCTTCGCCACGCTGTTCCACCTGTGCCCGAACATGGTGCTACTGACCCGCCAGGCCGACGGCCTGATCAGCGAGGCCAACCAGTATTTCGAGATTCACTTCGGCTGGCCGGTCGCCGATGCCATCGGCCGCACCACCCTGGACCTGGGCCTGTGGCGCCACCCCGAACAACGTGCGCAACTGGTCAAGGCCACCCAGCGCAAGGGCGAGCCGATCACCATGGAGGTGCAGTTCTGCGCCAGCAACGGCCAGATCCACGATGGCACCCTCAGTGCGCAAAAGGTCGAGCTGGACGGCGAGGCGTACCTGATCAGCACCTTTCTCGACACCACCGAACGCAAGAACGCCGAACAAGCCCTCAAGGACAGCCAGGAACGCCTGGACCTGGCCCTGGACTCCGCGCAGTTGGGCACCTGGGACTGGCACATCCCCACCGGCATGCTCTACGGCTCGGCCCGCGCCGCCCAACTGCACGGCCTGCCGCCCGAACCGTTCCACGAATCCTTCGATGCGTTTTTCGAGGGCATGTCCGATGAAGACCGCGAAGGCATGCGCAACGCCTACCGCAGCCTGCGCGAAGGCCCAGACGGCAACTACCAGTTGACCTACCGCGTACAGGTCGAAGACGGCAGCCCGCGCTACCTGGAAAGCCGTGCACGCCTCTATCGCGATGAGGCCGGCAAGCCGCTGCGCATGGCCGGCACCTTGCTGGACATCACCGACCAGGTCGAGCGCGAACAACGCCTGAGCGCTTCCGAAGAGAAATTCGCCAGCCTGTTCCAGGCCAGCCCCGACCCCATCTGTGTCACCGCCCTGGACAGCGGTATGTTTATCGAGATCAACCCCGCCTTTACCCAGACCTTTGGCTGGGCCGCCGCCGAGGTCATCGACAAGAGCGCCGAGCAGATCGGCCTGTGGGACGACTCCAGCAAACGCCTGCAACGTATCGAACGGGTGATTCGCGAGCAGTCATTGAGCAATGTGGCCATCGTCGTCCACCACAAGGACGGCCAGAGCCTGACTTGCGTGATCTCCAGCCGATTGATCACGGTCAGCGACCAGCCGTGCATCGTCACTACCTTGCGCGACATTACCCAGCAGCAACGCTCGGAAGCGGCGCTCAAGGCCAGCGAAGAGAAATTCGCCAAGGCGTTCCATTCCAGCCCCGACGCGATCTCCATTACCGAGCGCGACACTGGCCGTTATGTGGAGGTCAACGACGGGTTTTGCCGCCTGACCGGTTATCGCGCCGAAGAGGCCATCGGGCTCACGCTGTACCAGATCGGCATCTGGGCTGACGAAAACCAGCGCGCCGCACTGCTCGCCGAGTTGCAGATCAAGGGGCGCATCCATCACCTGGAAATGCTCTGGCACAATAAACGCGGCGACGTGCTGGCGGTGGAAGTCTCGGTCGAACCGATCACCCTCAATGAAATGCCCTGCCTGCTGCTGACAGCCCGTGATGTCAGCCTGCTGAAAAACGCCCAGGCGCAAATCCGCCACCTGGCGTACCACGATCCACTGACCAACCTGCCCAATCGCGCCCTGCTGATGGACCGCCTGAGCCAGCAGATCGCCCTGCTCAAGCGCCACAACCTGCGCGGTGCGTTGCTGTTCCTCGATCTCGACCACTTCAAGCACATCAACGATTCCCTCGGCCACCCGGTGGGCGACACCGTGCTGAAAATCGTCACCGCCCGCCTGGAAGCCAGCGTGCGCATGGAAGACACCGTGGCGCGCCTGGGCGGCGATGAGTTTGTGGTGCTGCTCAGCGGGCTGGACGGCACCCGCAACGAAGTCAGCAACCAGGTGCAGGAACTGGCCGACACCTTGCGCGAATTGCTCTCGGAGCCGATGTTTCTCGACGGCCATCGCTTGCAGGTCACGCCGAGTATCGGTGTGGCGCTGATCCCCGACCACGGCTCCACCCCGGCCGACCTGCTCAAGCGTGCCGACATCGCCCTGTACCGCGCCAAGGACTCCGGGCGCAATACCACGCAGATGTTCCACAACAGCATGCAGAAAACCGCCAGCGAACGGTTGCGCATGGAGACCGACCTGCGCCTGGCCTTGTCCCGCGGGGAGTTCAGCGTGCATTACCAACCCCAGGTGGATGCGCGCGGCAACCAGATCATCGGCGCCGAAGCCTTGGTGCGCTGGCAGCATCCGCAGCTGGGGGCGCAGTCACCCACGGAATTCATCAAGGTACTGGAAGACAGCGGGCTGATCCTGGAAGTGGGCACCTGGATCCTCGACGAGGCCTGCGCGGCGTTCCAGCAATTGATTGCGGACGGCCTGATCGACCCACTCAAATTCAGCCTGTGCGTCAACATCAGCCCCCGGCAGTTTCGCCAGAACGACTTCGTCGAGCGGGTGGAGCGCAGCCTCAACCAACACGACTTGCCCTGCAGCCTGCTGAAACTGGAGATTACCGAAGGCATCGTGATCCAGAACCTGGACGACACCGTGGCCAAGATGCGCCGCCTGAAAAAACTCGGCGTCAGCTTTGCGATGGATGATTTTGGCACCGGCTATTCGTCGCTGACCTACCTCAAGCGCTTGCCGGTGGATGCGCTGAAGATCGACCAGTCGTTTGTGCGCGATGCGACCCACGACCCCAACGACGCAGAAATCATCCGCGCCATTGTGGCCATGGCCCGCAGCTTGAACCTGGAAGTCATTGCCGAAGGCGTGGAGACCCCGGAGCAACTGGCGTTCCTGCAAATGCTGGGGTGCCACGTGTTCCAGGGCTATTTGCATAGCCGGCCGTTGCCGATCGCGCAATTCAGGCAACTGCTCAGCTAGCGGTCACACCAGCTTCAAAGCGCGCAACCCGTTGGTCATCCAGCGTGAGGATCCCAGGTCATGCTTTACCCCATAGAGGTCGAGCACCCCATTAACCACCACGACCGAGTGCCAGCTATTGGCCAGGGTGCCAATCGCGCCGGCAGCCAGTTCGCGGGCATCACTTTCGCGCACGTACCCAAACAGGCCCAGCCGGCGTAATGCCTCACCTGGCCATTCACCGTCGTTGAGCGTGTCCATGGCCACGTCGAATCCCTGGTTGCCTCGGAAGTCGTTGTTCTCTAATTGCGCACGCTTGGCGCTCACGGCATACAGGAAGTTGGCATCGTCCAGAAGCGCCTGATCACTGCCGCGCAACTGAGCCCCGCGCCTGGCCCTGCTCAGTTCGTCGTGACTCACGGACACCCTGACACCATCGCGCATGATCACGTCATAGCCCGTGGGCGTGGCGCTAACCTCTTTGTAGATGTCTGCGGGGCTCTGCCCGAACCGCATCATGGCAGCCTTGATCGCCGATACCGTGACGCAATTGCCCTCTACGCCTTGATAGAAACCCGACCAGATATCCTTGGGTTTTGCTCCTACTCGCCGGCTGGGCTCGGCGGCATTGTCATGGCGTTGCCGAGTCGCCGCAGGCACAGCGTTGTGGTTGAACAGCCGATACCCGTACCCCTGGTCGGCACGACGCCTTTCACCGTAGCGGTGCTTTACCCCATCGAGCACAAACGCACTCCCCCGGCTATGGGTCTCCAACACACCCGCCACACCCTCACCCACCATCTCTTGTGCAGATACATAGTGCGACAGCCCATATACCCCCATCCCCTGCAGACATCTAAGGCTTGTCTCACCCTCCAGGGTTTTTGCCAGGGCCGCCTCGAAACTGGGATAACCCCCGGCCACTTGCTTGCGCTTTACGAACGCCGCAAACACGAAATTGGCATGGCTGACAGCCTCTGGATCTTCACCGCTGAAGCGCGACGCGAGGGATGCTTGCCGCAATTCGTCATGGGAGAGCTGTACCTTGAACTCATCTTTCATGGTAACGGCATACCCACCGGCAACAGGCCTGACCTGGTCAAACATATCCTGCGGCGTTTTGCCAAAGGCCATCATCATCATTTTGATCACAGCGGCATGGGTGCTGCAGTCAAAGTTCTCGCCAAACCGCCGTTCGCTTGCGTCGAACGCGCGGAGGATGTCAGCGTTTCTTTCCCCCGCACTCGCCTGATCAACCACTGGCATGGTCCCAGGCTTTAGCGGTGGCGCGTAAACAGAAGGGCTATACATAGAAGTATTCATACACTGGGTTCCTACCACAAACAAAAACGGCGCCTGTAAACGTGCAGCCAGGACTATCACTGGCTGCTTGATACGTTCCACATCAGCCAAACGACGGTCAGATCAAGGCGACGGCATCCCCTCGCCTCGGTGCCCCGCCCTTGCGCCCCCACAACTCTTCACGACCATCAATCACCGCCACCGAGTGCCCCGTCCGGTTACACATACCCACTTGGCCTCTGGCGAGCTCGCCTACCGATACCCGCTTCATATGCTTGGTCAACCCAAGTCGCTTGAACCCCTCGCCCGGCCCCGTCTCATCCTCACCATTGTTGAGGCTGCTAATCGCGGCGTTGTAGTTGCGGCCCGCCGTGCGGTCGTTGTTCTCCATCTGGGCGCGCTTGGCACTGACGGCGAATAAAAACTGCGCATCCTTGAGCATCTCTTTATCGGGCCCGATAAATTGTGCACCCCGTGCCCCTTGCTTCAATTCGAGCTCAGTCAGGGTGAGTGAGTAGTTGTCCCGCATGACCACCCGGTAGCCCCCGGCAATTTTTGTGACCTCCTTGTAAATGTCCGTAGGGCTTTGCCCAAATCGGTGCATGGCCGCCTTGATGGCAGACACCGTCACACAGTTGCCGTCGGGGCCCTGGCGGAAACCGCCCCAGATATCCCTGGGCTTTGTTCCATTGCGCGCGCTCGACAGACCTGGAATATTCGCCTCGGGCTTGGGCCGTGGTGGCGCTGGCACTGGCGTGACCTGAGGGGCAACCTCAGGCTTCGGCTTGGGCGTAATATCAACGGTGCGCGGGTCTTTCTTTTCGCCCATCAACCCCATCAGCTGATTAAAGAACGCAGTAAACAGCATCGCCAGTTTATTGAGCATATCAGTATTGTTTTCAACAACTGCGGTATCCACTCTCATCGCGGCAGGGCGAAACTCCTTGCACGGCTCGAGTACAGAATTACTTGCAACCAACGATTCAAGCGGTATTACCTGACGCGCATCCATCACTGCAGAAATACTATTAATTGAACTAATAGACATAAAAGCTCCATGAGCAGATACCGCCCCGACTGCAATTAACTGGAGAGGTACCTGCTTAATAATTTATCTAACTAGATGAAACGAAATGATTTAAAACGGGTACTTCCTACGTGTACCTGAATACCAATCCCTGCGATCAAATCTGTCCTGTGCAGGTCCCGGGCTCGTCAAGTCAGGCTCAGGCTTGGGCAACGGGACATCAGGGTCAACTTTGGGACGGATTTCCGTTTCCGGTTTAACGGCCGGGGTTGGCACCGGTGTCACTGCGGGTAGAGGCGGCTTGTCAGACTTGGGTACCCAGTCGGGTTTGGGATCGGTTTTCGGTACCACTGTAGCCACGGGCGGCGAAAACACTTCGGGCTTGGGCGCGATAGGTTTGGTCTCGGGCTGCGGCACGACCAAGACCTGCGGCTGTGGGACCACAGCAGGTTTCGGCGTCGCGTCAGGCTTGGGCAAGACACCAGGCGTGGTTTCGGTTTGCGGCACGACCCTGACCTGCGGCTGCGGGACCACAGCAGGTTTCGGCGTCGCGTCAGGCTTAGGCAAGACACCAGGTGTGGTTTCAGTTTGCGGCACGACCCTGACCTGCGGCTGCGGGACCACAGCAGGTTTCGGCGTCGCGTCAGGCTTGGGCAAGACACCAGGCGTGGTTTCGGTTTGCGGCACGACCCTGACCTGCGGCTGCGGGACCA
>NZ_JAFLWU010000048.1:0-25097 GCF_017316265.1 Pseudomonas sp. Marseille-Q1929 | reverse complement strand
GGGCGGGTTGTGGGCGATGATCGCACGCAAGTTGCCGGGCACTGGGGCCCGGCGTGTTTGTGCCTAGAGACCTCTGTCAGTTAAACCGTGTTCGTATTTGCATGCCCATTTCCTTACGCAACGTGTTCTCGGTGAAAGGTTCCGGGTTGGTTGTGGTTGGCGGGGTAGAGAGGTCGTTGTCGTAGTCGAAGGGCGGTGTGTCGGTCGGTAGACCTATGGCCTGCAGTTCGCCGTTGGGTTGGCCTGGGCTGTTGGGTTTGTCGGCAGTCGGGGTGCTTGAACCTGCCAGGAACGTTCCGTTAGCACCGTTCCAGGCATGCGACATCTCATGATAGAACTGGACAATGGGCGGCGTGTTATTGGCGTTTTGTTCGATATGGCTTGGGTCATAATAGATCGTCGCGTTGTTCGCCTTGGCCCCCGGCGTACCATCTTTGATAAAACCTCGCCTTGGGTCACCCCGTTTGATTTTCTGCTGTTCCTCTTTGCTCAGCGCATCCAGTTCGGTACTTGAGAATGTGTAAATATTACTTTCCTCATCGTACAGCTCAATATTGACTGGCGCTCCATTACGCTCGGCCGCCTTATCCAGTTCCTCAAGCATTTTTTGCCCTGCGGGCGAGGCACGAAGTAATTCCAAGTCGTCTTCAACCCGTTGCTTGAACGCGTCTGAACCCTTGATATTGAAAGCTTTGCGACCTGCGTCGTTCGGAGTGACCGTTGTGACGGTCGATTGTCCTACGTTGATAAGGCGATCTCCGCCGGTGGCATAGATGCGCACTTTTCGGAAGTCGGCCCACACAGTGTCGTGGCCTTTTCCTGTATAGACAGTGTTGTTGTCATAAGGGGCGAGTAGGTCGTTTCCGAGGCCGCCGTTCAGCACTACAGTGCCATCGCCCCCGTACAACTGGTCGTCGTCTTCACCGCCATCCAAGTGAGCTGTCCTATCGGAAGGGCCGGAGCCGGCATACATTTTGTCCTTGCCTTTGTTGCCGTACATAACCGAGGGCCCGGTGCCGGCAAGCATGATGTCGTCACCGTTGTTGCCTTCGGCATAACCCGCGCCGCTGCCAAGGCGAATGTGGTCGTTGCCGTGGCCTCCATAAACTTTAGTGGTTCCGCCTCCGGCTTGAACGGTGTCATCGCCATTGCCCGCGTCGATTGTCACATCAGTGGTGACATTGGGATCGATCGCTATATTGTCGTTGCCGCCTCCGGATTTGATCTGAAGCTTGAAGGAAGGCTTTGGCTCATCCGGGGACGAAGAATCAGGGGCGCCGTCAGACGGGTTGAAGGTGTAAACCCGGCCATTCACGTTGACGCTCAGTTGCCCATCTGGACGTTGGCTGACATGGATGTTGTCCGAAGCGTCACCGGTTTCAAGTATCAGCGTGTTTCCCATGACTTCGGGATTTTTCGGGTCTTCCGTGTATTCGAGAGTCTCGCGGCTGGCTCGCAGATTACCGTCATCCACCAATAGCTGTGTCTTTGGGCGTATGAAGGGATCATAGAAAGGGTGTCCAGGCGCTCTTGCGCCTGTTGGTGGGGATGACGGCGGCGGGGGGGTCAATAGGGGTTGTTGTTGAGTAACTGAGCTCATCGGGCGATTACCTGTTGTTGTCCACTGTCGTTTGTCCTCGCCAGCGCATGCTGCGGGGGCTAGGACGCTAATCAGTGGAAATTTTGCAGGTGACAGTTCCCTCTAAGCTTGGCGTGAGGTACTACAGAAATCTGGTAAGACTTCTCCGTTGTACCTGTTCGAAAGGGCACGTATATGTGCATCAAATATGCGCTGCAAGCGTTCGATACCCACCGGCTCACAGCAGGCTAAGTGGGTAACTGACGATCAACCGATTTTCATCAAACCACCGCCCTGGAAGTTGAAGCGGTCGGAGGTGAAGACGGTTCAATCGGGGGAGGGCGGGTTGTGGGCGATGATCGCACGCAAGTTGCCGGGCACTGGGGCCCGGCGTGTTTGTGCCTAGAGAACGTGCGTCAGGCTGGTCCATGGGATCTCGGGCAGATAGCGCTGGCACAGCAGGGTGGCAGGCACCATCACCGCGAGGAACGCCACTTGCAACGGGCTCCAATGCGCCCAATGCAGCCCACTGAACCACGGGTAATAGTGCTCGACGTGCTCGCTGACCTGACCGATGCGCTTGGCGTGCAGCAAGTGGATCAGGATCATCCCTGCGTACCCCAGCATGCCCATCACCCCCAGCAGCATGCCGAAGAACACCAGCAGGCACAGTTGCGGGATGCCGTGGCGCAGTACCAGCCAATGCTGATGGGGGTTGAAGCGTTCGGGCAGCAGGCGCCGGGTCAGCCACAGGTCGGGGATGATCAAGCGTGAGGTCACGGCGGCCCACAGTTGTGTGGCACGGATCGCGAGGAAGGCCGGAATGACGGTCAGCAGCACCACCAGGATCGCCTCGGTGCTCAGTGTTTTGGTCTCGGGGGCGATGGCCAGTCCCGTGGCCAAGGCGAGCGCGCCCCACAGCCGTATCCAGCTGCGATGGGACACGGGGCGCGGGAGGAATTTGCGCCAGAAAAACACGTCGGCCTGGGGCAGGCGTTCCAGCAGTTGCGGATAACGCCAGTTGAGGGTTTCGGCCAGCTGTTGGCAGGCGTGCCAGTCGTTGTCACTGAATTGCGCGGTCATCCAGCTTTGCTGGGTTTCGGACAGCGGCGTCAGCAGCAGGCGCGCGGCCATGGCATCGGCGGATTTCCAGGTGGGGTCCTGCGCTTTGGCCTGCAAGTGCTCGTAGAAACTCTCCTGCTCGCAACGCGCGACCAGGTCGCGCCACATCCAGGCCGGTTCCGGGTACACGCCTTGCTGGTCGTCCCAGCCGAACGCCTGGCACACCCGCTCGAACAGCGGCACGCTCCAGGTGGTGTCGTGGAGCAGGTGCAGGACGATGCGTTGCCACTGTTGTTGCAGGTCGAACACCCGCAGCCAGGGTTGGCTGTTGTATTGGGTGAGCTGGGTGATGAACTCGCGTTCGGCCTTTTGCTCCAGTAGTTCCTGCAAGGTGCGGCGGTATTCCTGCAACAGTTCGCCGCTCAACGCGTCGTGCTGCCACGGGGTCATGGCCACCTGTTGCCACGGTGTCAGCCATTCCAGCTGCTGCACGGCCCAGCTGACAATCGCACCGCGCTCGCCGGGGCTGTCGAAGCAATGGCGCAACAGGCCGGCCTGGAACGCTTCGCGACAGCCTTGCTGCTGCGCCTGGGCCCAGCGCTCGTCGAGATTGTGCAGGTGGAGGCCGCTGATCAGCGCCTGGGCCGGGTCGGGCTTGGGCGTTTCAAGCGGGGCAGGGTGCAGGGCGCTGACGTCCATCAGCTCGGCGAGGTCGTTGAGGTTGCCGTAGGCCTGTGCGGCCACGGGCTCTTCCACGCGGGTGTCGTCTTCTTCCCAGTCCGCGCGCCAGCGTGCGTAGGCCAGCGCTTCTTCGTAGGCTTCGCGCAGGCGCTGGAAGCCTTCGGCGTCATCGTCCGGACGGCAGTTTTTGAGCAGCCGTGCGTAGGTGCGCTTGATGGTGCGTTCGTCGGTGTCTTCCGGCAGTTGCAGTACGGTCCAACAATCCATGGGGTGTTTCCTCAGCGCCAGAACCCGTTGTCGAGCTGTTCGAGTTGACGGGTCAGTTCGCTGCGGGCCTCGCGGATGCGCCGCTCGTCCTGGGTGTCGAGCACCTGCTGGAACTGCGCGGCCCAGTGGCCGAATTGTTCGCGCAGCTCGCCGAGGTTTTCCTGGTAGAGCCGTTCGAGGCGGGCGCTGAGCACGGTATTGACCTGTTGGTCGCGCGGGTGGACCTTCAACTGCGCCAGGGCTTGCAGGCGTTGCTGGATTTCGTCCGGGCTCAACACGCCGGGGTTGTTCTCGATCACCAGGGAGTGCTGCTCACCGGTCAGCGGGATGTTCACCTGGGCTTCCAGCAGGCCGTTGTTGTCGTAGGTGAAGCGCACCTCCAGCGACACTTCACCGGCCTTGCGCTTGGGCACGGCAATGTCCAGTTGGCCCAGCTCGATGTTGTCTTTGACCAGGCGGCTCTCGCCCTGGTAGATCTTCAGCAGCACCTGGCTCTGGTTGTCGTGCAGGGTGACCACGCTCTTGACCCGGCTCACCGGCACGCTGCTGTTGCGTTCGATCAGCGGCAGGTAATGGCCGCTTTCGATATGGCCGCCATATTGGTGCGAGGTTTCGATGCCCAGGGTGTAGGGGCAGACATCGGTCAGCACCACTTCTTCCAGCGCTGCCGAGCGCGCCTTGAGTGCGGCCTGGATCGCGGCGCCGTGGGCGACCACCTGGTCGGGGTCGAGGCTGATGGACGGGAAGCGCCCGAACAAACCGGCGGCGAGCTTGCGCACCAGCGGCATGCGTGTGGTGCCGCCCACCAGGAGGATTTCATCAAGGTCGCCGACGCGAATCCGCGCATCGCGCAGGGCCCGCTCGATGGGCGCGCGCAGGCGCTCCAGCAGCGGCGTGTAGAGTTTGGTGAGTTCCTGCTGGGTGATGGTCTTGAGCCATTGCTGGCCATCGACGCGCAGGGCGAATTCGGCGCTGTCGTCCTGGCCCAGGGCCTTGCGCACGCGCTCGGCTTCGCGGCGCAGGGCGTGCAAGACGCTGCTGGTGGGCGGGAACCCGGCGGCGTGGCGCTGGCTGTCGACGAAGTGTTCCAACAGCAGGGTGTCGAAGTCTTCGCCGCCGAGGAAGTTGTCGCCGGCGCTGGCGCGTACTTCCATCACCCCGTCGAACAGCTCGATGATCGACACGTCAAAGGTGCCGCCGCCGAGGTCGAACACTAGGAACGAGGTTTCCTTGTCACGTTGATGCAGGCCATAGGCGAGGGCAGCAGCGGTGGGTTCGTTGATCAGTTTGTCGACGTTGAGCCCGGCCAACTCACCGGCGATGCGCGTGGCTTTGCGTTGGCCGTCGCTGAAGTAGGCGGGCACGCTGATCACGGCGTCGGTGACGGTGTGGCCGTAGGTGCGTTCGATGTCTTCCTTGAGGCTTTTGAGCACCAATGCCGAGAGTTCTTCGGGGCGGAACGAGCGCTCGCCCAGGCGCACTTCGGTGGCGCTGCCCATGTAGCGCTTGAACAGCGAAGTGGTGAGGTGCGGATGGGTGTGCAGGCGTTCCTTGGCGGCCTGGCCTACCAGGATGCGGCCTTGGTCATCCAGGCCCACCACGCTGGGGGTGAGCAACTGGCCAAGGGCATTGGGCACCATTTCCGCCGCATCACCGCGCCAAACGGCGGCGAGGCTGTTGGTGGTTCCCAGGTCGATTCCTACGATCATTACGACAAGCTCCCTCTGTGGTCTGTAAGAATCTGTGACCAATTTTATCCTGAAAGGTTGAACGAAATGCAAGGTGGCGAGTTTAGGGGGGAGGTTGCCTGGTGGGATTGGGCCGAGCGCCGCTGAATTCATGTGGGAGCTGGCTTGCCTGCGATAGCGGTGTATCAGCCAGCAATGATTCAGCTGACCCACCGCTATCGCAGGCAAGCCAGCTCCCACAAAAGCCAGCCCCACTTCTGATCGAGGGGCAAAAAAAACCGCTTCCGGTTAGGGAAGCGGTTTTGTCTAGCTACAACAGCGCGATCAGAACAACTTCAGCGCCGGTGCTTCTTCTTTCAACGGCTCGTTCTTCGCGGTCTGCGCGTTCCAGCCACCACCGAGGGCCTTGTACAGGTTGACCTCGCTGGTGAGCTGCGCCAGGCGGTCGGTGATCAGCGATTGCTGGGCACTGAACAGTTGGCGCTGGGCGTCGAGGAAGGTCAGGTTGCTGTCCACGCCAATGCGGTAGCGACGCTCGGCCAGGCGGTAGTAGTCCTGGTTGGCAGCGACGAAACCACGCTGGGCTTCCAGCTGTTCCTTGTAGGTCTCACGCGCGGCGAGGCCGTCGGAGACTTCCTGGAAGCCGGTCTGGATGGCCTTCTCGTAGGTCGCCACGTTGATCTCTTTCTGGATCTTCGCGTAGTCCAGGCTGGCGCGCAGGCTGCCGGCGTTGAAGATCGGGATGTTGATCTGCGGAGCGAACGACCAGGTGCCCGAGCCGCCTTTGAACAGGCCGCTCAGGTCCGGGCTCAGGGTGCCGGCGTTGGCCGTCAGGCTGATGCTCGGGAAGAACGCTGCACGGGCGGCGCCGATGTTGGCGTTGGCGGCCTTGAGGTTGTACTCGGCTTGCAGGATGTCGGGACGACGTTGCAGCAGGTCCGAGGGCAAGCCGGCAGGCACTTCGCTGAGCAGGTTGTCCGACAGCGGCTGGCTGGCGATATTCGCCGGCAGGCCGGTGCCCAGCAGCAGGGTCAGGCTGTTTTCGTCCTGGGCCACCTGGCGGGTGTAACGCGCCAGGGCAACCCGGGCGTTTTCTACCGAGGTGCGTGCCTGGCTGAGGTCGAGGGCCGAAGCCACGCCGACTTCATTGCTGCGCGAGGTCAGCTTGTAGCTCTGCTCGAAGGCGCCGAGGGTGTCCTGGGTCAGCTTGAGCAGCTCTTTGTCAGCCTGCCAGGTCACGTAGGCCGTGGCCACGTTGGCGACCAGGCTGATCTGCGTGCTGCGTCGGGCTTCTTCGGTAGCGAAGTACTTTTGCAGGGCTTCTTCGCTCAGGCTGCGCACACGGCCGAACAGGTCCAGCTCGTACGAACTGATCCCGAGGGTGGCCGAGTACGAACTGCTGATGCTCGACTCGCCGGTCTGCGAGGTGCGCGCCGGCACCCGCTGGCGGCTGCCGCTGCCATTGGCCGAGACGGCCGGGAACAGGTCGGCACGCTGGATGCGGTACTGCGCGGCGTAGGCGTCGATGTTCAGCGCCGCGACACGCAGGTCGCGGTTGTTTTCCAGGGCAACCTGGATCAGCTGTTGCAGGGCAGGGTCATGGAAAAACTGCTTCCAGCCCTGCTCGGCAGCGGCCTGGTTCGGCGCCTGGGCCGACGAATACGCCGGGCCCTGCGGGAACTGAGCCGCCACCGGCGCTTCAGGGCGCTGATAGTCAGGTATCAGCGAGCAGCCACTGAGCACGAAGGCCGTGACCGCTAAGGAAAGGAGCGACTTGCTCATAGGCCAGCCTCTTTAGGGGGTTCAGTAGGTTCAGTCTTTTTACGCTCGCCTGCGGCGGACACGGTTGCAAAGAACAGTGGCACCCAGAAGATCGCCAGGACAGTGGCCGTGATCATACCGCCGATAACGCCGGTACCAATCGCGTGCTGGCTGCCTGAGCCGGCGCCCGAGGAGATCGCCAGCGGCAATACGCCGAGGATGAACGCCATGGAGGTCATGATGATCGGCCGCAGACGCATGCGGGACGCCTCGATGGCCGCCTCGACAATGCCTTTGCCTTGCTCGTGCAACTCTTTGGCGAACTCGACGATCAGGATGGCGTTTTTCGCCGCCAGGCCCACCGTCACCAACAAGCCCACCTGGAAGAACACGTCGTTGGACAACCCGCGCATGCTCGTGGCGATCAACGCCCCGACCACACCCAGCGGTACAACCAACACCACCGCAATCGGGATCGACCAGCTTTCGTACAGTGCCGCGAGGCACAGGAACACCACCAGCAGCGACAGCGCGTACAGCGCCGGCGCCTGGGAACCGGACAGGCGTTCTTCGTACGACAGGCCGGTCCACGCATAGCCGACACCCGCCGGCAATTGCTTGGCGATGCGCTCGACTTCGGCCATGGCATCACCGGTGCTGTAGCCCGGTGCCGGGGTACCGAGGATTTCCATCGCCGCTACACCGTTGTAGCGCGAGAGTTTCGGCGAACCGAAGATCCACTTGCCCGAGGAAATGGCCGACATCGGCACCATCTTCCCGGAGTCGCTGCGCACGAACCACTTGTCCAGGTCTTCAGGGGACATACGGCCAGCGGCCTCGCCCTGCACGTACACCTTCTTCACCCGACCACGGTCGATGAAGTCGTTGACGTAGCTGCCACCCAGGGCAATCGCCAGGGTCTGGTTGATGCTCGACAGGGTGATGCCTTGGGCACTGGCTTTCTCGTCGTCAACGGTCAGCTCGTACTGCGGCTCATCGTTCACGCCGTTAGGACGCACGCCTGCAAGGATCTTGCTTTGTGCGGCCATACCAAGGAACTGGTTACGCGCTTCCATCAGTTTTTCGTGGCCGACGCCGCCCTGGTCTTGCAGGAACACGTCGAAACCGGTGGCGTTACCCAATTCGAGAACCGAAGGCGGCACGATGGCGAACACCATGGCGTCCTTGAAGGCACCGAAGAAGTAACCCTGGGCACGCTTGGCCACTTCGAACACCGACATGGACGTGTCGCGTTCATCCCATGGCTTGAGCATCACGAACGCAAGGCCCGAGCTCTGGCCACGGCCGGCGAAGTTGAAGCCGTTCACGGTAAATACCGACTTCACAGCCTTGCCTTCGCCTGGCTCGCCTTCCTTGTCGTGCAACAGGAAGGCGCGCATGTCGTCGATGACTTTCTGCGTACGTTCCGCCGACGAGCCGACCGGGGTTTGCACCTGGGCGAAGATCACGCCCTGGTCTTCTTCCGGGAGGAACGCGCTTGGAATGCGGGTGAACAACCAGACCATGCCGAGGACGATGACCAGGTACACAAAAAACGCCGGGAATTTGTGCTTGATCATGTTGCCCACGCCGCGCTCGTAGCTCAGCACGCCACGGTCGAAGGTGCGGTTGAACCAGCCGAAGAAACCACGCTTGGGTTGGCCGTGCTTTTCCGGGTCGATCGGCTTGAGCATGGTGGCGCACAAGGCCGGGGTGAAGATCAGGGCAACCAGTACCGACAGCGCCATCGCCGAAACGATAGTGATGGAGAACTGTTTGTAGATCACACCGGTGGAGCCGCCGAAGAAGGCCATTGGCAGCAATACCGCCGACAGCACCAGGGCGATACCCACCAGGGCGCCCTGGATCTGGCCCATGGACTTGACCGTCGCTTCCTTGGGCGACAGGTGTTCCTCGGCCATTACCCGCTCGACGTTTTCCACCACGACGATGGCGTCATCCACCAGCAAGCCGATGGCGAGGATCATGCCGAACATGGTCAGGGTGTTGATGGTGAAACCGAACGCCGCAAGGATGCCGAACGTGCCCAGCAATACCACCGGTACCGTCATGGTGGTGATGATGGTGGCGCGGAAGTTCTGCAGGAACAGGAACATCACCAGGAACACCAGCACGATCGCTTCGACCAGGGTGTGCACTACACCGGAGATCGACTCGGTCACCACCGGGGTGGTGTCATACGGCACCACCGCCTTCATGCCTGGCGGGAAGAACGGTTCCAGGGACGCAACCGTGGCGCGGATGGCCTTGGCGGTGTCCAGGGCGTTGGCGCCCGAGGCGAGCTTGATCGCCATGCCGGAAGCCGGCTTGCCGTTGAACTGTGCACTGATGCTGTAGTTCTGGCCGCCCAGTTCGATGCGCGCAACATCACGCAGGCGAACTTGCGAACCGTCGGCGTTGACCTTCATCAGGATCTTGCCGAACTCTTCTGCGGTTTGCAGACGGGTCTTGCCGATGATCGTCGCGTTCAGCTGGGTGCCGGGCAGGGCAGGCAGGCCGCCTAATTGGCCGGTGGCCACCTGCACGTTCTGCGCAGCGATGGCGCTGCTGACGTCTACCGGGGTCAACTGGTAGTTGTTCAGCTTGGCCGGGTCGAGCCAGATACGCATGGCGTACTGCGAACCGAAGACCTGGAAGTCACCCACACCCGCGGTACGGGAAATCGGGTCCTGGATGTTGGACACGATGTAGTTGGACAGGTCGTCCTTGGTCATGCTGCCGTCTTCCGACACCAGACCGATCACCATCAGGAAGTTCTTCACCGACTTGGTCACGCGGATACCCTGCTGCTGCACTTCTTGCGGCAGCAGTGGGGTCGCCAGGTTCAGCTTGTTCTGCACCTGAACCTGGGCGATGTCCGGGTTGGTACCCTGGTTGAACGTCGCGGTGATGGTCATGCTGCCGTCGGAGTTACTGTCCGAGGCGACATAACGCAGGTTGTCGATACCGTTGAGCTGTTGCTCGATGACCTGCACCACGGTGTCCTGCACGGTTTGTGCGGACGCACCTGGGTAGGTCACCTGGATGTCGATGGCGGTCGGCGCGATGGCCGGGTATTGGTTGATGGGCAACTTCAGGATCGACAGTGCCCCGACCAGCATGATCACCAGGGCAATTACCCAGGCGAAAATGGGACGGTCGATAAAAAATTTCGACATGGATTACTCCCCTTTGCCCGTAGTGGCAGCAGGAGCAGCAACGGTTCCGGCAGGCTTGGCGTTATCGGCGTCCTTGACCTTGACTTCGATGCCCGGCTTGATGAATTGCAGGCCTTCGGTAATCACGCGGTCACCGGCTTCCAGGCCTTTTTCCACCAGCCAGTAGGCGCCGGACGTACGGTTGGCAACCAGGGTGCGTTGCTCGACCTTGTTGTCCTTGTTCACCACCAGCGCGGTCGGGATACCCTTGATATCGCGGGTCACGCCTTGCTGCGGGGCCAGGATGGCCTTGCTGTTCACACCGGCTTGCAGTTGGGCGTGTACGAACATGCCCGGCAGCAGGGTGTGGTCAGGGTTGGGGAACACGGCGCGCAGGGTGACCGAACCGGTGGTCTGGTCAACCGAAACTTCGGAAAATTCCAGTTTGCCGTCCTGGTTGTAGTCGGTACCGTCTTCCAGGGTCAGTTTGACCTTGGCGGCATTGGCGCCGGCTTTTTCCAGTTGGCCGCTTTCCAGGTCGCGGCGCAGTTTCAGCATTTCTGCCGAAGACTGCGTGACGTCGACGTAGATCGGGTCCAGTTGCTGGATCACGGCCATGGCATCGGTCTGGCCATTGCTGACCAGCGCGCCTTCGGTCACCGAAGAACGGCCGATACGCCCGGAGATCGGCGCGAACACTTTGGTGTAGCGCACGTTGATCTGGGCGGTTTGCAGGTTGGCTTCGGCCGTCATGCGGTTGGCGACGGCGGTGTCGTATTCCTGGCGGCTGACGGCTTGTTCATCGACCAACTGCTTGTAGCGGTCGGAGATGGACTTGGTCTGCGTGAGGCTGGCTTGTGCGCTTTTCAGGGTGGCGTCATACACCGACGGGTCGATCTGGTAGAGCTGTTGCCCTTCCTTCACGTCGCCGCCTTCCTTGAACAGGCGCTTGAGAATGATGCCGTTGACCTGTGGGCGAACTTCCGCAATGCGGTAGGCGGTGGTGCGGCCTGGCAGCTCGGACGTCAGGGTAAAGGCTTGCGGTTGAATGGTGACCACGCCGACCTGAGGGGTTTGAGCGGGCGGAGCCGCTTCTTCCTTTTTACATCCGCTGAGCAGCGATGCCAGGGCGACGGCAGTGACCAGAGCGGTAACAGCTGGCTTAAGTTGCATGAAGATCCTCGGGTCAGGCGCGCAGAGTGCGCACAAGAAATGTGGAAGGGTAAAAAACAAGCTGTGAGTAGATAAGTAGCTTGCTACGCAATATACTTACGTTCACGGTTGTTTGTAAACTCTTGACAGGCTTCGCGGAATGTTGACAAAGCAACGCCCAAAGCCTCGATTTCATTACGTTCGGCACCCACGATGGTGTCGTCCCACAAATATTCAGATGATCGTTAGCCGCTATTAATTGTGCGTTAACAATCGTCCCAAGTGTCCTGATTGAGGTTTTACTGCCATGGTTCGTCGCACCAAAGAGGAAGCTCAGGAAACGCGCAGCCAGATTCTCCAAGCCGCCGAGCAGGCCTTCTATGAGCGCGGTGTGGCGCGCACCACCCTGGCGGACATCGCTGCGTTGGCGGGCGTGACCCGGGGCGCCATCTATTGGCATTTCAGTAACAAGTCCGATTTGCTCCAAGCGTTGCTCGACACGTTGCACGAGCCGCTGGACGAACTGGCCCGGGCCAGTGAGAGCGAGGACGAACTCGACCCGCTGGGCTGCATGCGCAAGCTGTTGATCCATCTGTTTCATCAAGTGGCCCTGGACCCGAAAACCCGGCGCATCAATGAGATCCTCTTCCACAAGTGCGAATTCACCGATGAAATGTGCGACATGCGCCGTCAGCGCCAGACCCACAGCCTAGAGTGCAATCTGCGTATCGGCTTGACCCTGCGCAATGCTGTGCATCGCGGCCAACTGCCGGAAAACCTCGACACCACCCGTGGCGCCGTGTGCATTCATGCCTATATCAACGGGCTGATCGGCCAGTGGCTGCTGGTCCCCGACAGCTTCCAACTGCATCAGGATGCTGAGCGCTGGGTCGATGCCGGGTTGGACATGCTGCGCCTGAGCCCCAGCCTGCGCAATTGAGACAAAATGCGTAATTGCATCCGGTTGTGTCAACAGTAAAGCTTAAGGAGGGTCAATCGTCCTTCTGCCTTATTTGTGGGGTGACTTTATATACGCGCTGGCCTGGGGTTGATAGGTAGCCGGCTAAGTATTTTGTAGGGATTTTGTTGCAGGGGTGTGAAGGAGTGTTTCCCTTACGCCACGCAAGTCCAAAAAGTGGCGGGCTTGTGTGGGAGCGGGCTTGCCCGCGATAGCGGTGGATCAGTGAAAGTATCTGTTACTGACACACCGCTATCGCGGGCAAGCCCGCTCCCACAGGGGGTAGGTGGTGTGCTTCAGAGCGGCATAAAAAAGCCCCGGTTCTCGCGAGCCGGGGCTTTTTGCGTTTCAGGCGATCAGATCGCCAGCGTCGGGTAGTCGATGTAACCCACCGGGCCCTTGCTATAGAACGTATCCGGGCGCGCATCGTTGAGCGGCGCATCGGCTTTCAAGCGTGCCGGCAAGTCCGGGTTGGCAATGAACGGTACGCCCCAGGCCACGGCATCCGCTTTACCGTCAGCCAGCCACGCGTTGGCGCTGTCCTTGGTAAAGCGTTCGTTGGCGATGTACACGCCGCCAAATGCCTTCTTCAATTGTGGGCCGAGGCTGTCGCCGGCTTCTTTCTCGCGGGAGCAGATGAACGCGATGCCACGCTTGCCCAGTTCGCTGGCCACGTAGGTAAAGGTTTCCGCCAGGTTGTCATCACCCATGTCGTGGGAGTCGGCACGCGGTGCCAGGTGCACACCCACGCGGCCGGCGCCCCAGACTTCGATGGCAGCATCGGTCACTTCCAGCAGCAGGCGCGCACGGTTTTCCAGGGAGCCGCCGTACTGGTCGGTGCGCTGGTTGGTGCTGCTTTGCAGGAACTGGTCCAGCAGGTAGCCGTTGGCGCCGTGGATTTCCACGCCGTCAAAGCCTGCGGCCTTGGCGTTCTCGGCGCCGGTGCGGTAGGCGTCGACGATGTCGGCGATTTCCGCGGTTTCCAGGGCGCGCGGCGTCGGGTAGTCGGCCAATGGGCGCACCAGGCTGACGTGGCCTTTGGGCTGGATCGCGCTTGGCGCTACCGGGATTTCGCCGTTCAGGTACGACTCATGGGAGATACGGCCCACATGCCACAGTTGCAGGAAAATCTTGCCGCCCGCGCCGTGGATCGCCTTGGTCACGTTGGCCCAGCCACGCACCTGGTCGTTGGACCAGATGCCCGGCGTGTCCGGGTAACCCACGCCCAGCGGCGTCACCGAGGTGGCTTCGCTGAGGATCAGCCCGGCGGAAGCACGTTGCACGTAATACTCGGCCATCAGCGCGTTGGGCACGCGACCGGCATCGGCGCGGCAGCGGGTCAGCGGCGCCATGATGATGCGGTTGGACAGTTCCAGGTCGCCCAGTTTGATCGGGTCGAAAATAGTCGTCATGGGAAAACACCTTTCTCTTTGAAGTTGATCAGTGGGTCGCAGGGGCCAGGTCGGCGTCGCCGTTCTGACGGAAAGTAATCAGGGTCACCAGCAGCGCGAGGATCGCCAGGGCGCCGGCCGCCAGAGGCACGCTGGTCAGGCCGAAACCGTGGGCAATCACACTGCCGCCGACCCAGGCACCGAGGGCGTTGCCGATGTTGAAGGCGCCGATGTTCAGGGTGGACACCAGGTTCGGCGCCGCCTTGCCAAAGGTCACCACGTTGATTTGCAACGCTGGCACGGCGGCGAACGCAGCGGTGGCCCACAGGAACAGGGTGATTTCCGTCGGGATCACGGCGATGCTGGTCCAGGTCAGCGCGGTGGAGATCACCGCCATGCTGATAAACACGCCGATCAGGGTGGCTGCCAGGCGCTTGTCCGCCAGCTTGCCGCCGATGATGTTGCCCAGGGTCAGGCCCAGGCCGATCAGCAACAGGGTCCAGGTCACGCCTTTGGGCGAGATGCCTGTGACGTCGCCCAGCAGCGGCGCGACGTAGGTGAAGAGGGTGAACATCGACGCGGAGAACAGCGCGGTCATGGTCAGCGACAACCAGATGCCGGCGCCTTTAAGAGCCGCCAGTTCGGCGCGCATGTCGAGTTTTTCTTCGTCACGCTTGGCCGGCAGGAAGCGGATCAGGCCGATCAGCGCCACCACACCAATCACGGTGACTGCCCAGAACGTCGAGCGCCAGCCCGCAGCCTGGCCCAACGCCGTACCCAGCGGCACGCCGAGGACGTTGGCCAGGGTCAAGCCGGTGAACATCAAGGCCACGGCCGAGGCGCGCTTGTTGGCCGGCACCAGGTTGGCCGCGACCACCGAACCGATCCCGAAGAACGCGCCGTGGCACAGCGCGGTGACCACCCGGGCAAACATCAGCACGTTGTAGTCACTGGCCAGGGCGCAAAGCAGGTTGCCGACAATAAAGATGCCCATCAACGCTACCAGTGCGGCCTTGCGCGGCAGCTTGGCGGTGGCCAGTGCCATGAACGGCGCACCAATGGCCACGCCGAGGGCGTAGCCAGTGACCAGCCAACCGGCGCCAGGGATCGACACACCGAGGTCCGCCGCCACATCGGGCAGCAAGCCCATGATGACGAACTCGGTGGTGCCAATGGCGAAGGCGCTCAGGGCCAGTATGAGTAGCGAGAGGGGCATTATGGTTTCCTTGTTACAGCGGTGCGCTGAGTTCGGTGATGAGCGCATCGAGGAAGGCTTGGATCGTTTCCTCGTTGCGTTTGAAAAAGTGCCACTGCCCGGCCTTCTGGCTGCTGATCAACCCCGCGCGTTGCAACGTCGCCAGGTGGGCCGACACGGTGGACTGGGACAAGCCGCAGCGTTGGTCGATCTGCCCGGCACAGATGCCGTATTCGTGGTTGTGCAGTTGCTCGGGGAATTGCACTTTCGGGTCTTTCAGCCAGTTGAGGATGTCTCGCCGTACTGGGTGCGCCAGGGCTTTTATTATTTCGTCGAGGTCGATGGACATGGCAGGTGCTCGGTGTCTTGAAACGTTATATCGCGATGAGGCGAACCTTAAATCGTTATATCCCGATATGCCAATATGAATTGGGTCTTAAACGAGATCGAATCGGTATATCGGGTTATAACGATACGTTAACGGCAGTGCTAAACTGCGCGCCATGAATTATCTCGCACATCTGCACCTCGGCGGCCAACTTCCTGCACAACTGCTGGGCAGCCTCTATGGCGATTTCGTCAAAGGCCGCCTGCAAGGCCAATACAGCCCGCAAATCGAAGCGGCGATCCAGCTGCATCGTTCCATCGACCGGTTTACCGACAGCCACCCGTTGGTGGGGGAGGCGTTGTCGCGCTTCAGCCTCACCCGCAGGCGTTACGCCGGGATCGTCCTCGATGTGTTTTTCGACCACTGCCTGGCGCGGGACTGGGCGCTGTACGTCGACCAGCCGCTGGAGCGCTTCACCTCGCAGGTGTACCGCGTGCTGGCGGCCGAGCCACAGTTACCGGGGCGGCTGGCGCAGATTGCGCCCTGGATGGCGGCAGATGATTGGTTGGGGTCTTATCGCGAGTTTGCGGTGATGGAACAGGTGTTGCGCGGGATTTCGCGGCGGTTGTCGCAGCCTGAGGAGTTGGGGTTTGCGATGCAGGAATTGCGCGAGCTGTATGAGCCGTTGAGTGAAGACTTCCGCGTGTTTTACCCCGAACTGCAGGTGTTTGCACAAACCCAACTGACGACTGAGATATAAATGTGGGAGCTGGCTTGCCTGCGATAGCGGTGGGTCAGCCACACATGTATTAGCTGGCAGACCGCTATCGCAGGCAAGCCAGCTCCCACATTTGAACGGTGTTCACTTGAGATCAGGCGGCGAACGCAGGGCGAACATCCACCTGCTCAGCCTCCGGCACCGGCCCAAACAACGCCTTCTGCACCGCCTGCTGCGCCTGATACGCCAACGCCGCACGTTCCTGCCCGGCACAGGCAATCGGCTTGAGCAGATGAATCTCCACATCGCCCTGGTCATTGGCAAACAGGCGCATCAGGTGCGAGAGCAAATCATCATCGCCAATAAACGGCGCCAGCGGGTCGACCTCGCCCTCGCGCAGATAGCGGATCGCCACGGGTTGCAGCGCCACATCCGCGTCAATCGCGCTGGCCAGCAAGCGCCCGTGGAAGGTACGCAGGCTGCGCCCGTCGGTGGTGGTGCCTTCGGGGAACATCAGCAGCGGGTGCTGTTGCTCCAGATGGCGGGTCATCTGTTTGCGGATCAACTGGCTGTCGCCCGAGCCGCGCCGAATAAACAAGCTACCGGCCTTCGCCGCCAGCCAGCCGGCCACCGGCCAGGTGCGTACTTCGGCCTTGGACAGAAACGACATCGGCGCCACGGCGCCCAGCAACGGAATGTCTGTCCACGACACGTGATTGCTCACCCACAGCATCGGCTGTTGCGGCAACTCACCGTGCACGGTCACGCGAAAGGGCAGGGCATTGGTCAGCCGCGCCATGAAAAACCGCGACCAACGCTGGCGCCGCACCATCGAGTTGGCAATGCCCAGGCGTTCGAACAGGCCAAACACGCTGGCCATGCTCAAGCCCAGCCCCACCACCACCAGCACGCGGGCAATGCGCCCGTACACCCGCAGGCGGCTCATTACATGGCCGCCTTGAAGTGGCGGGCGTAACGTGGGCAAAGCTCATCGCGCTTGAGCAGGATGAACACGTCGGCCACCTGGAAATCTTCGTCCCAGCACGGCTCGCCGCAGATCTTCGCACCCAGGCGCATGTAGGCCTTGAGCAACGGCGGCATTTCCGCGATGACGTTGGACGGCAAATCCAGCGCCGGCAGGGGTTTCTTCGGTTCGGCGCGCAGGTGTTCGTTGCACAGGTAGCGTTCGCGCAGGCGCTGCATGATCGCGTGGGCCTGGATGCCACCGTCGTGCATCGGGATGCTCGCGCAACCCATCAGGTAGCTGTAGCCGCCCTGGTTGAGGACCTCGGCCAATTCGCCCCACAACACGGCGATGGTGCCGCCGTTGCGGTAGGCCGGATCGACGCAGGTGCGGCCGATTTCCAGGATCGGGCCTTGCAGGTGCAGCAAGCCATGCAGGCTGAATTCTTCTTCACTGTAGAACCGGCCCAGGGTGCTGGCGGCCGCGTGGTCGAGCAAACGGGTGGTGGCCACCAAGCGACCGCTGTTCAAGTCCCGCACGCCGATGTGGCTGCAGTGAACATCGTAGTCATCCATGTCCAGACCCAGTTCCGCGCCTTTCAGCTTGGCGTTGAACTCGCCGCTGAACACGTTGAACCGCAAGGCCTGGGCTTCCTGCAACGCCTGTGCGCCAACCAGGCGTTCGGCTTGCAGACGGCGTTCATTGCCGGTGTCGCTGATGCGGGCGATCTGAGTCATGGCGAGTCTCCGAGTGCCGGCCACGATTTCGGCCGGTCGACTTTGTTGTCCAAACTCAGGCTATGGAGGCCCGGTGTCATCTCCATGAACTTATGGTGACGCTTGAATGACAGCCCGCCCTGTCGCAAATCTGTCATCACCCTCGGCTAGGCTCGCGGGCTTGAATGCCCCCGTTGAGTCCGCGTCCATGGTCAGAGGCTTGTTGTGTGTTGTGCTGTTGTCTGTCACCGCTGCCGCCCACGCCGAAACCTGGCCCGACAAGGAGTGGGCCCAAGGCACACCGATCGCAGGCCCCGCTGTCGATGCCTTGAACACCTACGCGTTTCCCCCGCGCGATGACGAAACCCGCCAAGGCATTCGTACCGATGCGCTGTTGGTGATCCGCGATGGCGAAGTCATCTATGAACGCTACGCCGCGCCGACCACGGCCAGCACTCCGCACCTGACCTGGTCCATCAGCAAAAGCTTGATGGCGACGGTGTTGGGTGTGGCCTACGGCGAAAACCGCTTCAAGCTGACCGATCCCGCCGCGCGTTTCTATCCGCCGATGAAGCAGCATCCCACGGTCACCATGGCTGATCTGCTGCACTGGGCCTCGGGCCTGGACTGGCAGGAAGACTACGAATACGCCCCGTTGAAATCCTCGGTGGTGGCGATGCTCTACACTCGGGGGCGCGGTGATATGGCTGAGTTCGCCGCCGACACCGAGGCAGCCAGCACCCCTGGCCAGGTGTTCCGTTACTCCAGTGGCGACAGCAATATCCTGTCCGCTGCCCTTAAAGGCATGCTTGGGCACAAGGCTTACATGAGTTATCCGTGGGATGCGCTGTTCAAGCCCCTGGGCATTCGAAACGCGACCTGGGAAACCGATGCGGATGAAACCTTCGTCGCTTCGTCCTACGCCTACCTCACCGCGCGTGATCTGGCGCGTATCGGCCTGCTGATGGCGCGGGAGGGTCGTTGGGGAGAACAACAATTGCTGCCCAAAGACTGGGTCGCCTTCAACCGCCAGCCCTTCGATAAATACAAAACCGGACAGGACGAAGCCGTGCCCGGTGGCCATTGGTGGCTCAATAAAGGCCCATCGAGACCTTGGCCCGATGCGCCTGCCGACACCTTCGCCGCCCTCGGCCACTGGGGCCAGGCACTGTACGTATTGCCCGCCGAACACCTGGTGATCGTGCGCTACGGCGATGATCGCGACGGCAGTTACCGCCACAACGAATTGCTCAAGCGCGTGCTTGCGGCGGTGCAGCCATGATCCGCCGTCGGCCGTTTACCAGCCTGCTGCTGGTGTTGTTGCTCGCGTTGTTGGGCTGGGTGTGGCACGAGCGCGTCAACCTGCAAGCCTTTCCCGACATCATTGCGGCGTACACGGCCAAGGAGTATTGCTCGTGCCGGTATGTGGCTAATAATCCGGCGGAGTATTGCCGGAGTTATGTGAAGCAGTACGTTCCGACCAGCGCGTTCAGCGATAACCCCGAGCGCAGTGAAGTCACCGCCAGCGGCATGGGGCGTACCCACACCGCACGCTGGCTCGGCGACCGCCAGGGCTGTCGCCTGAACCCCTGACACACCTCATACCCCCTGTGGGAGCGGGCTTGCTCGCGAAAGCGTAGTGTCAGTAACAGATGAGTCGCCTGACACACCGTCTTCGCGAGCAAGCCCGCTCCCACACAAACCTGCATCCACATTGGATTTGCGCCATTCATTACATTGCGCTTAAGGTTCGTGCAGGTTTTTCCCCCGCGAGTTCTTAATGCTGATCAAACCCCTGGCCTTCGCCCTGCTGGCCGCCGCTGCCGTGCCTGCCCATGCCGACTGGTACCTGGATAACGAATCGTCACGCCTGTCCTTCGTCACCACCAAAAACACCGACATCGCCGAGGTGCAGCGCTTTTTGGTGTTGCACGGCAAGGTTGACGGCGCTGGCGCCGCGCAAGTGGAAGTGGAGCTGGAGTCGGTCAACGGTGGTATCCCGCTGCGCGACGAGCGTATGCGCAATGACCTGTTCGAGATCAAGACCTTTCCCGACGCGCTGATCCGCGCGCAGATCAACCTGCAACCGATCAACGACCTGGCCGCCGGTGCGCAGTTGGAACTGCGCCTGCCCTTGAGCGTGACCCTGCACGGCAAGACCCAGACCTACAGCGCCGAGCTGCTGGCCACGCGCCTGGATGACCGGCGCTTCCAGGTGGTGACCCTGGAGCCGGTGGTATTGCATGCCGAGGATTTTGATTTGATGCCCGGTGTCGCGGCCTTGCGCAAGGCGGCCGGTTTGGCATCCATCAGTTTGTCGGTGCCGGTGGGTGCGGTGCTGATCTTCACGGCGCGCTGACCATGAGCGGCGCAGTGTTCCCGTGGCGCAGCGCCAACCGCTTCGAGCTGTTGATCGACGGGCCGGCTTTTTTCCCGCAAATGCTGGTGGGCATTGCCCGCGCCGAGCGCCAGGTCGATCTGGAGTTGTACCTGGTGGAAGCCGGCGCCTGTGCCGACGCCTTGGTCCAGGCGCTGGTGCTGGCCGCCGAACGTGGCGTGCAGGTGCGCTGCCTGTTTGATGACTACGGCAGCCTGGCGTTTACCCTCGGGCTGCGCAGGCGCCTGACCGACGCGGGTGTGGAGCTGCGTTTCTACAATCGCCTGAGCTGGCGGCGTTGGATGCGCAACCTGTACCGCGATCACCGCAAGCTGTTGCTGATCGACCAGGGCAGCGCCTTTGTCGGCGGTACGGGGGTTACTGATGAGTTCTGGACCCCGGGCAACGACACCGCCGACTGGCATGAAGTGATGGTGCAGATGGACGGTCCCTTGGTGCAGGATTGGCAGGCGCTGTTCGACCGCCAATGGCACGCCAACGCCGCGCGTCGGGAGTGGAAGCCTGCGACCCGATTCGGTTTGCCACGCTTGCCCAAGATGCCCGCCACGGGGCCGGGCCTGGGCCGTGTCGCCTATGCCGACGCCCGCCAGCACCGCGACATTTTGCAATCGTTGATTCGCGCGTTGAACAGCGGCAAGCAACGTATCTGGCTGGCCACGCCGTATTTCCTGCCGACCTGGGGCGTGCGCCGCGCCTTGCGCCGTGCCGCCGGGCGTGGGGTGGATGTGCGTTTGCTGCTCACCGGGCCGCGCACCGATCACCCGTCCGTGCGGTATGCCGGGCACCGGTATTACCCGCGCCTGCTGCGTTCGGGGGTGCAGATTTTTGAATACCAGCCGTGCTTTTTGCACCTGAAAATGGTGCTGGTGGACGATTGGGTCAGTGTGGGGTCATGCAATTTCGATCACTGGAATTTGCGCTTCAACCTGGACGCCAACCTGGAAGCGTTGGACCCTGAATTGACGCAGGCAGTGGCGGACAGTTTCGAGCGCGATTTTGCCCAGAGCCTGGCAGTGAGCCTGGAGGCGTGGCAGTCGCGGCCGTTGTGGCGGCGGGTGAAGCAGCGGGTGTGGGGGTGGATTGATCGGTTGGTGGTGAACTTGCTGGATAGACGCGGCTAACCAGACCGCTGAGATCAAAATGTGGGAGCTGGCTTGTGTGGGAGCCGGGCTTGCCCGCGATGCAGGCACCTAGGTGTTTCAGTCATACCGAGGTGATGCCATCGCAGGCAAGCCAGCTCCCACACTGACTGCATTTACAGCTTTAAATCAGAGCAGCTCAAAGGTCTGCTGCTGCACATCCTGGGAATCCAACCCGATCTGCACATTGAACTCACCCGGTTCCGCCGCGAACTTGAGCTGGGTGTTGTAGAACTTCAAGTCTTCCTCGGTGATGGTGAAGTGCAACGTGCGCTCTTCACCGGCCTTGAGCATGACCTTCTGGAAGTTCTTCAGCTCCTTGATCGGGCGGATCATCGAGCCGGCCACGTCCTGGATATACAGCTGCACCACGGTTTCGCCATCGACCTTGCCGGTGTTTTTCAGGGTGACGCTGGCGTCGAGCTTGCCGGTCTTGTTCAAGGTGGTGGACGACAACGCCATGTCCGACAGGCTGAACGTGGTGTAGCTCAGGCCATAACCAAACGGGAACAGCGGCCCGGTGGTGTCATCGAAGTACTGCGAGGTGTAGTTGCCCGGTTTGCCTGGGGTGAACGGCCGGCCAATGGTCAGGTGGTTGTAGTAGGTCGGAATCTGCCCCACCGAACGTGGGAAGGTGATCGGCAGCTTGCCCGACGGGTTGTAGTCGCCAAACAGTACGTCGGCGATGGCGTTGCCGCCTTCGGTGCCGGCGAACCAGGTTTCCAGGATTGCGTCGGCCTGTTGGTGCTCTTCGAGGATCGACAGCGGACGGCCGTTCATCAACACCAGCACCAACGGCTTGCCGGTGGCTTTCAGGGCCTTGATAAGGTCGCGCTGGCTTTGCGGGATGTTCAGGTCGGTGCGGCTGGAAGATTCGTGGGACATGCCACGGGACTCGCCCACTGCCGCGACGATGACGTCGGCACTCTTGGCGGCTTTTACCGCTTCGTCGATCAACACCTGCGGCGCACGTTTGTCATCCACCACTTCCGGCGCATCGAAGTTGAGGAAGTTGAGGTAGTCGACCACGGCCTTGTCGTTGGTGATGTTGGCACCACGGGCGTAGATCACTTTGCCTTTTTCACCGATCACCGCGTTCAAGCCGTCCAGCAGGGTGACCGATTGCGCAGGGCGACCGGCGGCGGCCCAGCTGCCCATCATGTCGATCGGGGCCTTGGCCAACGGGCCGACCAGGGCGATGGTCGCGGATTTTTTCAGCGGCAATGTGTCGTTCTGGTTTTTCAGCAACACCAGGCTGCGGCGCGCAACGTCGCGGGCTTCGGCGCGGTGCAGGCGGCTGTCGGCGTAGGTGTCGGCCGGGTCATCCTCGGCCTTGCCGATGCGCAGGTACGGGTCTTTGAACAGGCCCATGTCGTACTTGGCGCCGAGCACTTCGCGCACGGCGTTGTCGATGTCGCTCTGTTCGATCTCGCCCGACTTGAGCAGCCCCGGCAATTCCTTGCCGTACAGCGAGTCGTTCATGCTCATGTCGATACCGGCCTTGATCGCCAGTTTCGCGGCTTCACGCCCGTCCTTGGCCACGCCGTGCTTGATCAGTTCGAAAATCGCGCCGTGGTCGCTGACGGTCAGGCCCTTGAAGCCCCAGTCGCGACGCAGCAGGTCGTTCATCAGCCAGGTGTTGGCAGTGGCAGGCACGCCGTTGATCGAGTTCAGCGCCACCATCACGCCGCCGGAACCGGCCTTGATCGCCGCGTGGTACGGCGGCAGGTAGTCCTGGTACATCTTCACCGGGCTCATATCGACCACGTTGTAGTCGCGGCCGCCTTCCACCGCGCCATACAGGGCGAAGTGCTTGACGCTGGCCATGAGGCTGTCGGCATTCGCCGGGCTGGTGCCCTGGAACGCCTTGACCATCACTTCGGCAATGCGCGAGACCAGGTAGGTGTCTTCGCCAAAACCTTCGGAGGTGCGGCCCCAGCGCGCGTCGCGGGAGATATCGACCATCGGCGCAAAGGTGATGTCGAGGCTGTCGGCGGCGGCTTCCTGGGCGGCGATGCGCCCGGAGCGGTGGATGGCGTCCATGTCCCAGCTGGAGGCCAGGGCCAGGCTGATCGGGAAAATCGTACGGTGGCCGTGGATCACGTCGTAGGCGAAGAACATCGGGATCTTCAAGCGGCTGCGCATGGCCGCGTCCTGCATCGGACGGTTTTCCGGGCGGGTGATCGAGTTGAACGTGCCACCGATGCGGCCGGCGGCGATTTCCTGGCGGATCAGCTCGCGGGGCATTTCGGGGCCGATGCTGATCAGGCGCAATTGGCCGATCTTTTCATCGAGGGTCATCTGCTTGAGCAGGTCGCTGACAAACGCGTCCTTGTCTTTAAGCGCAGCAGGCTTTGTTTCTGCCCATACGGGGTGACTGGCCAGAGTGGCAACAAGGCCGAGCAAACACAGCTTTTTCATGAATATCCTTTTTCGGCTCACTGCACAGCAAAAATGCGCTGCTCTGCCAAAATGTGGGGGACGTATGTTGTTGTTCGAGTGTTATACCGACAAATGCCGCACACTTCGGAACTCTTATTAGCGGTGGGCATCTTTTTAGCTGATTGATTCGATGCAATCCAGTCGTGGTCGCGGATTATGCCTCACGGCTGCCCAATTCCATCAAGGTTCGCCAGGAGAAACACCATGCAAGCAGCACAAGGTTACCGCTGGGGCTGGAAAGCCGCCGCGTTGCTACTGATCGGCAGCGTGCTGAGCGGTTGCGGCATCAACAATATCCCGACCCTGGACGAACAGGCCAAGGCCGCCTGGGGCCAGGTGCAGAACCAGTACCAGCGCCGCGCCGACCTGATCCCCAACCTGGTGGAAGTGGTCAAGGGCTACGCCGCCCATGAGCAAGACACCCTCACCGCGGTGATCGAAGCGCGGGCCAAGGCCACCTCGATCCAGGTGGATGCCAGCACCCTCGACAATCCGGAAAAACTCAAGCAGTTCCAGCAAGCCCAGGACGGCTTGAGCGGTGCCCTCAGCCGTTTGATGGTGGTGTCCGAGCGCTACCCGGACCTCAAGGCCAACCAGAACTTCCTGGCCTTGCAATCGCAACTTGAAGGCACCGAAAACCGCATCGCCGTGGCGCGCCGCGACTTTATCCAGGCCGTGCAGGCCTACAACACCGAGATCCGTACCTTCCCTGGCCGCTTGTGGCACAGCGTGATGTACAGCGACTTGCCGATCCGCGCGACGTTTGAAGCCACCAGCGCCGATGCCGATAAAGCACCGCAAGTGAAGTTCAAATAACGCTGCATTGAGGTGTCGATGCGTTTATTAAGGATAGGCCTGGCGCTGTGGCTGTTGGCCTGCGTGGGCGTGGCCCAGGCAGCGCTGACGTTCCCGGCGCTGAGCGGGCGGGTGGTGGACACTGCCCAGATGATCGACCCGGCGACGCGTGAGCAACTGACCCAGCAATTGCAGGCGCTGGAGCAGACCTCGGGCGACCAGATCGTGGTGGTCACCGTGCCCGACCTGCAAGGCGTGCCCATTGAAGACTTCGGTTATCAATTGGGCCGCCACTGGGGCATCGGCCAGAAGGGCAAGGACAACGGCGCGCTGCTGATCGTCGCCCGCGATGAGCGCAAGTTGCGCATCGAAGTCGGCTATGGCCTGGAAGGCGTGCTCACCGATGCGCAGTCGTGGGTGATCATCAACCAGGTGATCGCGCCCAAGTTCAAGGCCGGCAACTACAGCCAGGGCATCAGCGATGGCGTCGCGGCAATGGTGCAAGTGGTGGGCGGCGAACCGCTGGCGGTGCCTGCGCATGTGGCGGATGCCAACTTTGCCAAGGATAATCCGGGATTTTCCATTGGCCTGTTTATCCTGCTGATCGGCGTGTTGTGGCTATGCAATCGCCTGGGCCTGCCGGTGGGCGCGATCCTGCTGGCGATCCTCAGCAGCAGTGGTCGCGGTGGCGGTGGTGGCGGCGGC
>NZ_JAFLWU010000047.1:0-25777 GCF_017316265.1 Pseudomonas sp. Marseille-Q1929 | reverse complement strand
GGACAGGGCGGGCAGTTCACATTCCAGCTTGTAGAGGGCTGCGCGTCCTGCGCCGACATAGGCCTGCAAGTGCCCCATGGCGTGCCGGGCAACCTCGAAGTTCAGGCCGTCGAGCACGACAAGGATGACATTGTGCTTCATGGGGGGAGGCGCTCCGCAACAGTAGGCTTGACTCAATCTCTCTGAAACAACCGGGTCAAATTGTGGGAGCTGGCTTGCCTGCGATAGTGGTCTGACATTCGGCATTTATGTCGACTGATACACCGCTATCGCAGGCAAGCCAGCTCCCACACTGACTGCATTTCAGGTCTGTTACTTCATCTCTACGATGACCTGCTCATTCCACAGCTGAGGCAGCTTCTTGGCAGTCGCTTCCCAGGCATCGGCATCCTTGATCGGCTGCGGGTTGGCCTTGGTGTACTGCTCGCCCGGGATCAGGTTCTTGGCGATATCAGCCGGCAGCTTCAGGTCGGTTTCCGCGCGGATCGGGCGCGCATTGCCCTTCGCCAGGTTGAGCTGGCCGGCATCACTGAAGATGTATTCGCGGGTCAGCTTGGCGGCGTTCGGGTGCTTGGCGTGTTTGTTGATGATGGTGGTGTAGCCGGATTTCACCGAGCCATCCGATGGGATCAGCACCACGTAGTCATCCGGGTTGGCCATCTTGGCCTTGTAGCTGAGGCCGTTGAAGTCCCAGACAATGCCCACTTCGATTTCGCCTTTTTCCATAGTGGCGATGGTCGGGTTGGACAGGCCGAGGCGACCTTGCTGGGCAATCTTGGTGAAGAACTGCAGGCCTGGGGCGATGTTCTTTTCGTCACCTTTGTTGGCGATGGCCGCTGCTAGTACGCCGTTGGCCGCCTGGGCCGCAGTACTGACGTCACCGATGGAGACCTTGTACTTTCCTTTTTGCAGGTCAGCCCAGCTGGTGGGCACTTCGGAACCGTGCAGCAGCTTCTTGTTGATGATGAAGGCGATGGTGCCGGTGTAGGCCAGGGCCCAGTGACCGTCTTTGTCTTTCGCCCAATCGGGCACTTGGGCCCAGGTGGACGGTTTGTACGGCTGGGTCACGTCCTGCTTCACCGCAATCGGGCCGAAGGCCGCGCCGACGTCGCCGATGTCGGCGCTGGCGTTGTCTTTTTCAGCCTTGAACTTGGCGATTTCCTGGGCCGAGCTCATGTCGGTGTCGATGTGCTTGAGGCCGTAGGTCTTGGCCAGGTCTTCCCAGGTGCCTTTCCAGTTGGCCCAGTCATCGGGCATGCCGACGCTGTTGACGGCGCCTTCCGCTTTCGCGGCGGCTTCCAAGGTTTTTAGATCGGTATCAGCGGCCATGGCGGCGGTGCACATGGCAATGGTCGAGCCTAACAGTGATGCCAGGAAAAGCTGTTTCATCCGAAGCTCCTTTGGGCGTTTTCAACGCGGCGTTTTTATCTACGTTTGGCGTGATGTTGGTCTAGGTCAGCAATACCTGAGCCAATCTAGGCCCGGTGGATGACAGTTTCATGTCGATGTCGTTTTTAAATCGCTGATGTCGCTCAGCTCAGAGTGAGCGTAGACCATGCCCAAGTGCCCGCATTGATTGGACTTGGCCGATGTATTGCAGGGTGTTCTGCGCGGGGCAGACACGGACTGTCATCTGTCGGTCATCTGCAATGCCTAGGCTGGCAGGCAACCGCAACAGCCCAAAGACAACGCGGTTTATGCACCCGAACGGTGCTGGTCTAGTCCAGATAGGTAACGTTGATGCGTGATGAGGCAATCAAGGCGGTGACATCCATCGGCCTGGCGCTGCAAGAGCAGATCGACCACGGCCTGTTGCCGCCCGCCAGCAAACTTCCGGCCGAGCGCAAGCTCAGCGAGTTGTTTGGTACCACCCGGATCACGGTGCGGGAAGCCTTGTTACAGCTGGAGGCCCAGGGCCAGATCTATCGCGAAGAACGCCGTGGCTGGTTTGTCTCGCCGCCACGGCTGGCCTACAACCTGATGCAGCGTAGCCACTTTCACGCCATGGTCAGCGACCAGGGGCGGTTGGCGTCCACCGAAGTGATCTCGGCGCGCTTGCAGCCTGCGTCGGCGGCGGTGTGTGCGTGGTTGCAGTTGCCGGCGTTGTCCAGCGTGATCCAGATCTGCCGGGGCCGGCGGATCGATGGGCGCCTGGTGCTGTATGTGGAGCACTACCTGAACCCGCAGTATTTTCCGGGGATTCTGGACTGCGACCTGAACCAGTCGATGACCGAGCTGTATGCCCGCAAGTACGACTTGCACTACGGGCGGGTGCGCTTTGAAATCGTGCCGACGTCACTGCCGGTGGAAGCGGCCGCGACGTTGCGCGTGTCGGTGGGCAGCCCGGGCTTGCGCATCGCCCGGGTCAATTATGACCAGCACCAGCGGTTGATCGACTGCGACCTGGAGTTCTGGCGGCATGATGCGATCCACGTGGGCGTGGATGTCATGGGCTCAGCGTCTTGAGCACCTGATCCACATTGGTTTCCAGCTCTGCCACTGGGTCTGCGCCATCCACATTCAACACCAACAGCTGCGAACCACCGGCTGTCACCGCCGCTTTCACCGCTTCGCTTGGCTGCCGGTGATGCAGCACCACCGCCACATCGTTGTCTTTCAGCTCGGCACTGAGTGTTTGCAAGGCTTCGGGCGTCCACTCGGCGTCCGGCCGCGCATCGGTGCTGACGACTTCCAGGTTCAAGCTGCTGACCAGGTACGCAAAGTGATCGCTCAGGCTGACCACGCTGAGGTTGTCGGCCTTGGCCAGCCGCGCTTCACTCTCGGCGGTGAGCTTGAGCAAGCGTTGCTTGAGGGCGGCGAGGTTGGCGTCGATCTGCGGTTTGGCGCTTGGCGCCAGGCGGCTGAGGTCGGCGGCCAGCACATCGGCCATGCGCCCCAGGTTGTTGCTCGATTGCCACGGTTGGCTGTTCAAGCCATCGGCCACGCCGGGCTGCACGGCGATGCCCGGCAGGCCGCCGTCCACCGGGCGGGCGGCGTCCACTTCGACGATACGGATGTTGCTGCGCCGCGCCACCGGGTACAGCGGGTCGTCCGCCCACAGCGAGCGCAGGCCGATGGCCGCGTCGGCGTCTTCGGCCAGTTTGCTCAGCGCCGGGGCGCCACGGCCGGTGAAGTAGGACACCTGCCGCGAGCCGGGCAGGTTCGCCGGTGCGGCGCGTTCGAGTTGCACGTCGGTGCCTTTGAGCAACACTTCGGCCAAGCCGTAGGTGATCGGCAGCGAAGCCAGCACTTTGACCGGCTTGATCGACTTGGCCTTGCTCAGCGCGGCGTGACCGAGGCCATGATTGGTTTTGAAATCATTTGCCGCAAAACCATCGGCAGCCAACGCCGAGGTGCTGATCAAGCAAGCGATGGCCAAGGCCAGTGGGCGAAAGACAGGGCGCATTATCCAAGATTCCCTTTGAGGCTGGGCACGATGCCGCGCGCGATGGCGGCGAGGGCGAAGGCGATACCGGCCATCAGGATGATCGCGGCACCGGACGGGATCGGCAGGTCGAAGATGATCGGCAGCAGGATGCCGCACAGGGTGCTGACGGTGGCGATCGCGACCGAAATCCAGAAGAACCCCTTCAGCGACTGGCTCAACAAACGCGCCGCTGCGGCCGGAATCACCAGCAGTGCGCCGACGAGGATGGCGCCGATCACCTTGACTGCCGCGACGGTGATCAGTGTCACCAGGATCACGAACAGATAATCCAGGGTCTTCACCGCCACGCCACGCACGGCCGCCAGTTGCGGGTTGAAGCTGGCGAGCATGATGCGGTTGTACAGCGGCAACGCCAGGGCCATCACCAATGAACCGACAATCGCCAGCACCAGCAGATCGTTGCCGTTGACCGTCAACACCGAGCCAAACAGCACGTTTTCGAGGATGTGTACGTTGATCTTGCCCGCGAGGATCAGCAGCAGGCTCGCGCCCAATGCCAGGGACACCGAGAGGAACACGCCGATCAAGGTGTCCGGCGCCAGGCCGGTGCGATTGCGCAGGTAATTGAGCAGGATGCCGAACAGCAGGCAGTAGCCGAACAGCGCGCCGTACGGCCCGGTGTAGGGTTCGCCGAGCAGGATGCCCACGGCCACGCCGGTCAGCGCGGCATGGCCGACCGCTTCGGAGAAAAACGCAAAGCGCTTGACCACCACCAGCGTGCCCAGGCCGCCCAGCACCGGGCCGATCAGCAAGCCGGCGAGCAAGGCATTGACGACAAAACCATAGGCCAGCGCTTCCGGCAGGTACCCGGAAGAGGCCCAGCCCTGGACCATCAAGCGAAAGGCTTCATAACTCATTGCGCCGAGCTCCGAGGGTGGGTGGAGAACAGGGTCAGCAGGCGGTCCGGGGTGAGCGCCTCTTTGGGCGTGGCGTCGAACAGCACGCGGCGGTTGAGGCCGGTGACGCGCTCGGCCAGGCGGCCCACGGCTTCCAGGTCGTGTTCGATCCACAGCACGGTGATGCCGGCCAGGCGCCAGTCATTGAGCAGGCGTTCAAACACCTGGATACCGGCTTCGTCGAGGGCTGACATCGGTTCGTCCAGCACCAGCAATTGCGGCGCCGGGATCAAACCCTGCGCCAGCAGCACACGCTGGCGTTCACCACCGGACAGCGCGCCCATGCGGCGCTTGCGCTTGTCCTGCATGCCGACGCGTTCCAGTGCATCGCCAATCGCGCCGGCGTAATGCTTGGACAGGCCAAGAAACGCCGGGCGGCGCTGGCACATGGCAGCCATGAAATCATCCACGGTCATCGGCAGGCCGCGGTCGAATTCCAAGGCCTGGGGCACATAACCCACTGTGCCTACGCTGTTCGGCCAGTGCAGGCGCAACTGCCCCTGGTGCGGCGTTTGCCCCAGCAGCGTCTTGATCAGCGAGCTTTTGCCGCCGCCATTGGGGCCGACCAGCGCGTGGATGCTGCCCGGTTGCACCTGGAAACTCACGTCATCCAGGATCACCGTGCGGCCCAGGGTCAGTGAGACCTTGTCGAACTCAAGCGTCGGGCCGACGCTGGCCACTTTCAATTGTTCAGCCGCCGTCATGCCCCCGACTCCTGGATCGCCCGCACCACGGTGTTGAGGTTGCCGGTCATTTCCACTTCGTACTTCTCGGGCGTGTATTCGCCGTAGGAAATATGCGACAGCGGGTACAGCTTGACCCCGGATTCACGCTGGATGGTCTCGACGTAGGTGGACGGGAAATCCATCTCCGAGAAGATCACCTTCACGTCCAGGGCGCGCAGTTCATCGATGGTCTTTTTCAACTGGCTCGGGCTTGGCTCGATGCCGTGGGCTGGTTCGACCACGGCGGTGACTTCCAGGCCGAATTCGCGCAGCAGGTAGTCGTAGGCCGCGTGGACGGTGGCGACGCGCAGGTCCGGGTTGGGTGCGCTGGTCAGCTTGGCCAGGGCGTCGGCGCGCATCTGACGCAGGCGTTTGCCGTAGGCGCGGGCGTTCTGGGTGTAGGTCTTGGCGTTGTCCGGGTCGAGCTTGCCCAGTTCGCGGGCGATGTTGTTGACCTGGGCAATCGACGCGCTGATCGACAGGAAGGTGTGCGGGTTGACCACCTTGCCCGCACCGCGCGCTGCGTTGCCGGTGGCGGCGAGCAGCGGCACGTTGGCGTTGGCTTCGATCACCGGGATGTCCGGGCGTTCGCTGGTGGCGATCATGCGGTCGGCGAAATCGTCGTGGCCGACGCCATTGAGCACGATCACGTCGAGGCTGCCGATGCGCTTGATGTCATCGGCACGGGGCTCGTAGGCGTGGGGGTTGAAACCGGCGGGAATCAACGGCACCACCTCGGCCTTGTCGCCGACGATATTGCTCACATAGCTGTAGTACGGGTGCAGGGTGATGCCGATACGCAAACGTTTAGCCGCCTCGGCATTGGCCAACGGGGCGAGCATCAGGCTGCACAGGCCGACCAGCAACAGACGCAACAGGGGAGATGAAATAGACATGGGCAATCGGTCTTCTCGTTCAGTGACGGTGCTGGCGCGTCACGCCGGCATCGAATTGCGTGACCACTTGTTGCCAGCCGGCTGCGATCAGCGCCTGGTCAGTGAGGTCGGCGGGGGCGGCAAGGTTGGCGCTGCGGTTGAGCCACACGTCCGGCTCGGCACCGTGCACGCGCATCAGCAGCGAGCCGGCGGTGCTCGGAACCTGGCTCAGGCCCAGGTAGGACGAAGGCTCCAGCACCTGCCAGCGATGGTCGCCACGGCTGACCGAACTGGCGTCTTGGGCGAAGGGCGCGAAGCCTTCTTCGGCCAGTTGCGCCGGGGTCGGCAGGCTGCTTTGCTCCTGCTGCAACAGCTGGATTTCATCCAGGGTCACCCGCAGGTCCGCATAGATCCCTTGCTCGGCGGCGCTCAGGTCGCGGCGTGCGTCCAACTGGTGGCTGGGCACGGCGGCGACTTCCTGGGTTTCGCCATGCAGCGCGATGACGGAGCCGGCCACGGCCAGGATGATCAGGCACAGCAGCAGGACGTAGAGGGTTTCGTGGCCGGCACCGGCGGGGCGTACAACCTGTGTGGTAGTCATTGCGGCTGGATGTCCGCTTGGTCGATTTCCACCACGTGGCCGGGGCCCGCATCAAACAGCACATAGAACTCGGCGGACGGCTTCTTGAAGGTCAGGGTCGAGTCCTGGCCGAGCTTGCCGGGTACCAGGATGGTTTCGTCGTAGCCGATCACGTCCAGGGTCACGCCGGGGGCGCCGCTGCCGTCGGAAAAACCGCCGGTGCACTGGATCTGCTCGCCGGGGATTTCCTTGCATTCGCACATCGGGTTGTGGGCCAGGGCCAGGGTGCTGAAACCGGCACCGATCAACAGGGCCGCGCAGGTGCGCATCAAAGTCATGGTTTAACTCCTTGCTTGTTCAGCCAGGCAATAGTGGCAGGCGAGGCCTGGCTCAGCGGGATGGAACCCTGGTGCATGCTGCCGTCCCAGCCTTCCATGGTGACCCACACTTCGGCGTCGGCCGGGGTGCGTTCCGGTATCGGCAGGGCGGCGCCCATGCGGTACGGCGTGCCAAAGAAGATCACCCCGGCGGCGCGCAGGCTGCGGGGCTTGCCGATGCGCAGGTAGGTGGCCTTGACCTGCTCGGCACAGGTGTCGCACAGGGCGGCGTTGAAGAATTTCATCGGCCCGGCCGGATCGGGGCTCGGGCCTTCATTGCGAAACTCGGCGAGGGTCAGGCTCCAGGGGCCGACCTGCACGTCACCGGCCACGCGCTCGCCGATGCCGCTGTCACCGCGAAACAGCGCGGCGTCGGCAAAGTACTTGGGCATGAACCCCAGAGGGATCAGCAACAGCAGGACATTGATATGAAAACGCCATTTCAGCCAAAAGGCCCGCAGTGGCGAAGGCGGTGCAGCGGCGACGACCTTGCTCATGAGTTGGCCTCCGAGGTTTCAGCCTGCATGGCCGGGATGGCTGCCGGCGCGCGTTGCGCCTTGGCTTCGCGCTTGAGGGCATTGAGGGTGGCCAGGGCGGTGCGTTTGGTCCAGATCAGCAGGCCGCTCAGTACCATCATGCTCATGATCAGGCCGAAGAAGGCCCAGATCAGCTTGATCCACAGGCCGCCGAAGTCGCCGGTGTGCAGCGGGCGCATGGACTCTGTGACGAACTCCAGCTTCGAGCGGTCGGAGAGCAGGTGCGCCGCAGCGACTTCGCCGTCATACGGGTTGATCTGCGCGGTCTGGAACATCAGCGGGTACCAGCCCCGACCACCAATCTGCAGGTGGCTGTAGGCATTCAGCGGCAGGCTGACGAAGCTCGCCTCCAGCCCCGGGATGCGCTGGGTGGCGATCTTGATGGCCTCGTCTACCGGAATCATCGGTGCCGGCACGCCGGGTTGCGACATCGGCACCTTCTCCCGGGCAATCACCGGGATTACCGGCTCCGTGGAGATGGAAATCTGGTTGTCCCCCAGGATCGCGCGGATCAGGAACCAGATGCCGGTAACGGAGATCACCAGGATGAACCAGATCGACCAGATACCGCTCAGGCGGTGGAAGTCGCCCCAGAAGATCCGCGCGCCGTGGCGCACACGCAGGGTGGGGCGCAGGAAGCCTTTCCAGAATTTCTTGTACACCACAAGCCCCGTCACCAGCGACGCCAGCAGCGGAATGCCCAGCGCCGACACCAGGTACCAGCCCCAGCTGTAGCCATTGGTGAACGGCACCAGCCACCAGCCGTGCAGGGCGCGGGTAAAGGCCTGGAAGTTGAACGACGGGCTGATGCCCTGGATGGCCCCGGTGTACGGGTTGACGTACACCTCGACCGAGCGCCCGTCGGGGTAGCTGAGGTCGACGCTGAGGGCGAAATGGGACTCGTCAGGGCGGCTGATCGACTGCACGAACACCGCCGGCTCATCGCGATTGATGGCGGCGATCACCTGGTCATAGCTCAGCGGTTCGGCATCATCCGACGGCTTGCTTGCGCGGATGTCCGGGTTGGCCAGCCAGACGATCTCCTGGCTGACCACCGCCAAGGTGCCGGTGACGCAGACGATCAGTACAAAAAACCAGATGGGCAATGCCAGCCAGCTATGTACGAGAAACCAGAGTTTTGAACGTGACTTCTTCGACATGGGGATGCGGGTCTTGAGCGGAGGGGGGCGGTGGAGGCCCGGAAAAGGCCGGTCGTAGCTTTTGCTGACGCGACGGGCTGTATCTAAGTTAAGACGGATGAGAATCGGAAATCCCTAACCCGGAAATGAAAGTAAATGTTTCTGTGGCGCCCGATCGAACACGAAACATGTTCCCAGCCTTCACCCGGGTGCCGTTGATAGGGGCGCCGGGCTACGTAGGATGGGCGCATACCGTTGCGTGAGCCCGAAGAAAAATGACCGCCAGAACCCTCTACGACAAACATATCGACGCCCACACGGTGTGCGCCCTGGATGACCAGGGCCATGTGCTGCTTTATATAGACCGCCAGGTGATCAACGAATACACCAGCCCCCAGGCGTTCAGTGGCCTGCGTGAAGCCGGACGCAAGGTGTGGCGCCCTGCCACGGCGCTGGCGGTGGTTGACCATGTAAACCCTACGACGCCTACACGCATTGCGGCGATGCCCGACGCGGGCGGTGCACGGCAGGTGTCGTACCTGGCGGAGAATTGCCGGGACTTTGGCATTGAACTGCTGGACATCCTCGACAAGCGCCAAGGCATCGAACATGTGATTGCCCCGGAGCAGGGCTTTATCCTGCCGGGCATGGTGATCGCCGCCGGTGACAGCCACACCACCACCTATGGCGCCCTCGGTGCCTTCGGTTTTGGCATCGGCACGTCGGAAATCGAGCACCTGCTGGCCTCGCAGACCCTGGTCTATAAGCGGTTGAAGGCGATGCGCGTGACCGTGGATGGCGCGCTGGCGCCGGGCCTGACGTCCAAGGATGTGATCATGGCGCTGATCGGCCAGATCGGCGCGTCCGGTGCCACGGGTTACGCCATCGAATTCCGTGGCTCGACCGTTGATGCGCTGAGCGTCGAGGCGCGCATGACCATCTGCAACATGGCGGTGGAGGCCGGCGCGCGGGGCGCGTTCATGGCGCCGGATGAAAAGGTCTTCGCCTACCTCAAGGGCAAGCCGCGTGCGCCGCAGGGCGAAGTGTGGGAGCAGGCGCTGGTGGGCTGGCGCCAACTGCATTCGGATGCCGATGCGGTGTTCGACCGCGAAGTGCACCTCGACGCCACCACCCTGCAACCCATGGTCACCTGGGGCACCAGCCCCGACCAGGCCGCGCCCATCGGCGCCCGCGTGCCGGACCCGCAGGCGGTCAGCGACCTGATCCTGCGCCAAGACATGCGCCGCGCCCTCAACTACATGGGCCTGGAGCCCGGCATGGCGCTGAGTGACATCGTGATCAGCCATGCGTTTATCGGCTCCTGCACCAACGCGCGCATCGAAGATCTGCGCGACGCCGCCCGCGTGGTGCGCGGCAAACACGTGGCCGCGCATGTGCGGGCGATGATCGTGCCCGGCTCCACCGAAGTGCGCGACCAGGCCGAGGCCGAAGGGCTGGCGGCGATCTTTATCAGTGCCGGCTTTGAATGGCGCCAGTCGGGCTGCTCGATGTGCCTGGCGATGAACGACGACGTGCTGGCCCCCGGCGACCGCTGCGCCTCCAGCACCAACCGCAACTTCGAAGGCCGCCAGGGCGCGGGCGCACGTACCCACCTGATGAGCCCGTCGATGGTCGCCGCTGCCGCCATCACTGGCCGCCTTACCGACATCCGCCACTTTGGAGAGCGTTCATGAGCCTGCAACCCTTTACCCACGTTACCGGCAAGGCCGCGCCGATGCTGGCGGCGAATATCGACACCGACGTCATCATGCCCAAGCAGTTTCTCAAGGGCATCGACCGAAGTGGGCTGGATCGTGGGTTGTTCTTCGATCTGCGCTTTTTGGCCTCTGGCGAGGAGAACCCTGAATTCGTGCTGAACCAACCGGGCTGGCAGGGGGCGAGCTTTATGGTGGTGGGGCCGAACTTCGGCTGTGGCTCCAGCCGCGAGCATGCGGTGTGGGGTTTGCAGCAGATGGGGATTCGGGCGCTGATCGGCAGCAGTTTTGCCGGGATTTTTTATGACAACTGCCAGCGTAATGGGGTGTTGTTGATTACGTTGGAGGAGGGGGTTTTGCAGGGGCTTGGGCAAACGGTCAGTCGGGCGAATCAGGCGCAGATCAGTGTGGACTTGGAAGCACAAGAGATTCAGTTGGCGGATGGGCAAGTGATCCCGTTCCAGATTGATACTTTGCGCAAGACTGCTTTGTTGTTGGGGTTGGATGCGATTGGCAGCACCTTGCAGCGCAGTGAGCAGATCAAGGCCTTCGAGCACCAGCACTTGAAAACCAACCCTTGGCTCAACTGACACACCGCAGTACAAATTGTGGGAGCTGGCTTGCCTGCGATAGCGGTGTATCAGTGACAGATGAGCAAGCTGACAGACCGCTATCGCAGGCAAGCCAGCTCCCACATTAGTACTCATTCCAAGTCGGGGGCCGGGTTAGATTGAGAGCTGCTTGAAGTGCTCCTGCAAAAACTCCACACACGCCCGCAACTTCCCGGAGTGCGCCAGCCGCGTCGGGTACACCGCCCACACGTTGGCACTCTGGGAATAGTCGTGCAGCACCTGCACCAGCCTGCCTTGCTCCAGCAACGGCTGCACATCCCACAGCGAGCGCAGCAATACGCCGCGTCCATCCAGGGCCCACTGCAACACGATCTCGCCATTGTTCGACGACAACGGCCCACGCACACGCACGCTGGCCGGTACGTCGCCGCACGCCAGGTTCCAGATGCCAAACGCGTTGTCGCGTTCCTTGATCACCAGGCAGTCATGCTGCTCCAAATCACTCAACTGCTGAGGCGTGCCTCGATGCTCTAAATAAGCGGGTGCGGCACACAGCACCCGTCGATTGCTTACCAGACGCCGGCCGATATGCTGGCCGGGAATGTCGTCGCCGACGCGGATCTCCAGGTCGAAACCTTCGTTGACGATATCCACCACGCGGTCGAACAGGTCCAGGCGGATTTCCAGCTCCGGGTACTGTTGCGCCAGCAAGGACACGGCGGGGGCCACATGGTTGCGGCCAAAGCCGAAACTGCTGCACAGGTGCAGGCGCCCGCGCGGGCTGTCGTGGGCGTCGGACAGTTCATCGGACAGTTGCTGGAAGTCTTCGAGGATGCGTACCGCCCAGCGCTGTACCCGTTCGCCGTCTTCGGTCACGGCAATGCGCCGGCTGGTGCGGTGCAGCAGGCGGGTGGCCAGGGTGGTTTCGAGGATCTGGATGCGCTTGCTCACATACGCCGGCGACAGCCCCAGCTCATCGGCGGCGGCCGCGAAGCCGGCCTTGCGGATCACAGTGAGGAACACCCTCAGGTCTTCGGGCAGGGGCACGGTATCTTTCTTATTGATCATCACAAGCAGACGTGGCGGCATGAGCCGCCAGAATAGCACTCAGCGCAGGAAGGCCAGGACTTCGTCCAGTAACAACTCGGGGGCTTCCTCCGCAATGTAGTGGCCGGCGGGCAGGGCTTTGCCGCGCACGTCGGTGGCGACTTGCTGCCACTCCTTGAGCGGCTCGAAGCAGCGCCCGACGGTGCCTTCGGCGCCCCACAGCACCAGCAACGGCAGGTTGAGGTGATTGCCTGCGTCGATATCCGCCTGGTCGTGTTCAAGGTCAATGCCCGCCGATGCGCGATAGTCTTCGCAGATGCCGTTGGCGGCGCCTGGCAGCTTGATGCAGCGCAGGTATTCGGCGAAGGCCTCCTCGGTGAATGGCTTGAGCCCGGCGCTGCGACTGCCCATCACGCTGCGCAAGTACAGCTCGGGGTTGCTCTCGATCAAGGCTTCCGGCAACGGCGCCGGGCGGATCAGGAAGAACCAGTGCCAGTAGGCGCGGGCAAAGGCTTCGTTGGTTTGCGCGTACATCGCCAGGGTGGGTGCGATGTCCAGCAGCACCAGGCGTTGCACGGTGCCCGGGTGGTCGAGGGCCAGGCGATGGGCGACGCGGGCGCCACGGTCGTGGGCCAATACCGAAAAGGTGTCAAAGCCTAGGGCGCGCATCAGTTCGACGCTGTCCCGGGCCATTTCCCGTTTCGAGTAGTTGGCGTGTTGGTCATCGGCAGGCGGCTTGCTGCTGTCGCCATAACCGCGCAGGTCGGCGGCGACCACGGTGAAGTGTCGGGCCAGCTGCTCGGCAACTTTGTGCCAGATCACATGGGTTTGCGGGTGTCCGTGCAGCAGCAGTAGGCCGGGGCCTGTGCCGCCTTTGCGGTAGCTGATGTCGACGCCGTTGACGTGGCAGCGGTCTTTCTGGAAGCCGGCGAACATGGAATGACCCCTTGTGAGAATGGTCTGCATCGTGGAATTACCCGGTGTAGGAGGCAAGGGGTAAAGCGTGGAGGGGGCGTTCATGAAGTGTGTAGGAGCTGGTTTGTCAGGTAGACCGAGTCGCCTGCATCGCAGGCAAGCCAGCTCCCACACAAGCCCGCTCCCACATTGGTTTTGTGCTAGTCCTCAGCCTTGTTGAAACATCTCCATGGCACGCTGGCGAATCTGCGCTTCGGTCAGGTCCTCTTTGTGGGTGGCCAGGAACCACACATGGCCAAACGGGTCTTTCAGCGTGCCGGAGCGGTCGCCGTAGAACTGATCCTTGGGTTCCGAGATCACGGTGCCACCTGCGTCGATGGCTTGTTTGTACTGCTTGTCGACGTCTGGCACGTAGAGGTGGATGCCGACACTGGTTTTGCCGTCGCGCGGGCTGCCGAAGGCACTTTCATCGCAGGGCGAGCCGAGCATGATCGGCGAGTCGCCGATGCGCAGCTCAGCGTGGCCGACGCTGCCGTCGGGCATGTCCAGGCGCATGACTTGCGTGGCGCCGAAGGCCTTCTTGTAGAACTCGATAGCTTCGGCGGCTTTTTCAACGCCGAGATATGGCGTAATGCTATGAAAGCCCTCGGGGATAGATTTGACGCTCATTTCATTCTCCTTAGGTGGTGGTTTTGGAGGGACGGCTTTTTCACTATAGGTCACCCCTCCAAGACAGCCACTTCAGGGGGGTGTGGTGGGTTCCAGCAGTTGCGCTCCCGGCCCGCGCTCACCGAGCTGATCATCCTGATTGCGCAACGGGCACGCCTCCAACGACAGACAGCCACAGCCAATACAGCCATTGAGCTTGTCACGCAGCAGCAACAACTTGTTGATGCGCTCATCCAGGTCCTCGCGCCACAGCGCCGACAGGCGTTCCCAATCCTTGGCCGTCGGCGTGCGCCCGTCCGGCAGTGTTTGCAGCGCCTCTCCAATCGTCGCCAGGGGAATTCCCAGGCGCTGGGCGATCTTGATCACCACCACGCGCCGCAACACATCTCGCGGATAGCGCCGCTGATTGCCCGCGTTGCGATTGCTGTTGATCAGCCCCTTGTTCTCGTAGAAATGCAGCGCCGTCACCGCAACACCGCTGCGCGCCGCCAGTTGGCCGACGGTGAGTTCCTTGTTGATCATGCAAAAACCCCTGACAGTGCTTGACCTTGACTTAACTAGAGGTTTTACCCTGCGTGGCATCGAATCGCAAGATTCTGCCTACAGAGAAAGGGGAGTGTTCATGCAGGTATCAGAGAAGAATCGCAGCTTCACTCAATTGATCGAATTTCAGATCGAACCCCGGCAGCAAGTCGCCCTGGTGGCGGCGCTGAGCACGCAAAGCGAGCGCCTGGCGCAAGGCCATGGCGGCTTTATCAATGCGAGTGTGCAGGTCAGCGACGATGGGCGGCGAGTGCTCAACTACCTGCAATGGCGCACCCGTGAGGACGGCGAGGCGGCGTTTAAATGCTTTGAGCATGGCGAGGAAGATTTCTGGACGCTGATCCGCGCCCACCAGGCCACGGCCGTGACCTTCGGTTCGTTCCAGGTGCTGCGCAGTTTCGAGCGCAGCCATGACAATGCCTTGCACTGCCGTCTAGATGGATAAATGCAACATGCGCTCGCCTTGCAGGTTTTCGCCGGGGCGGCGTTTGTTCACGGCCAACTCGCCGATCTTGATCAGCCGCGTCCGGGTGACGTTGCGGCTCAGGCCCAGCAGGTTGGCGGTGTGTACCTGGTTGTAATGGCTGAAGCGGTAGGCGGCACGCAGTAGCGCGTCTTCGACTTTTTCATGCAGGGCGCCGGCCTGTTCTTCGAAGAGTTTCTGGAAGGCGCGTTCCAGTAACGCTGCGGCGCTGTTGTCGGTGCCGTGCCCGCTGTCGTCCTGGCGCTCGATGCGCATGTTGGACAGACGCAGATCGTCCCGTTCGATCACGCCGTTACGGCAGATCAGCAGGGTGTGGTGAATCACGTTTTCCAGCTCGCGGATATTGCCCGGCCAGCTGTAGCTTTTCAGCTTGTGTTCGGCCTCGCGGCTGATGGTGATCGGGCCGTAGCCGAGGCGCTGGCTGTAGGCTTCGATGAAGTGCCGGGTCAGCGGCAGGATATCGCCGGGGCGCTCGCGCAGCGGGCTGAGCTCCAGGCTGACCACGTCGAGACGGTAATACAGGTCTTCGCGGAAATGCCCGGCATTGATCGCCTTCTCCAATTGCACGTTGGTTGCGGCCAGTACGCGCACATCAATCGGAATGCTCTTACGTGAACCCAGGCGTACGACTTCGCGCTCCTGTAAGACACGCAGCAGTTTGACCTGGATCGCCATCGGCAAGTCGCCAATCTCATCGAGGAACAAGGTGCCGCCGTCCGCCTCTTCGAACCAGCCGGCCTTGGCGCTGAGGGCACCGGTGAAAGCGCCTTTTTCGTGGCCGAACAGTTCGGCTTCCACCAGGGATTCGGAGAACGCCCCGCAGTTCACCGCCACGAATGGCCGGTTGCGCCGCGCGCTGAGGTTGTGGATGTGCCGCGCCACCAACTCTTTACCGGTGCCGGTCTCGCCGATGATCAACACGCTGGCTTCGCTGGGCGCCACTTGCTGGATGTGGTCGAGCAGCGCCTGGGATTTGGGGTCTTCGAAGACCTGGGCGGTGGCGCGGATCGAGGTCGCAAGGGCGGGCGAGGGCGGTAGGGTTAATAGCTGCATGGGCACCTCTTCTCAGGAGTAGAACGTCGGAATAGGCAGGGAGTGGTTCAACGCCCAGTCCCCCAGTTCGTGGAGCTTGTAGTCCAGCGGATCGTGCAGGCTCTGGGTGCGCAGGTTGCGCCAGTGGCGGTCCAGGCGCAGCGAGGCGTGGGTGGAGCGCGCGCCGGTGACTTCGAACAGGCGGCTGCACAATTCCAGGCCCTGGCGGGTCGCGGCGACTTTGGCGGTGGCGATGGCAATCGCCAGTTGGCCGCGCTCGTGTTCGCTGAGGTTGGGGCCCTTGGCCCACGCCTGGTCGAGCAACTCGGCGGCGCGCGCCACCAACAGGCGCACGCCTTCCAGCGCCACCCAGAACTCGCCGTAGTGATGCAGCACGTACGGGTCGTTGCGCACGTCGATGGCAGAGGATTTATGCCAGGCGCGGGTTTCGGTGAGGGTGTAGTTGCGCGCTTCTTCAAAGGCGCCTTCGGCAATGCCGAGGAACATATGGGTGAAGGTCAACTGCGCGATCAGCGGGCGCAGGCAGGCAAACGGCGTGCTCAGTGGGCCGGGGTCGAGCAGCAGCTCGGATTCTTCGACGCGCACCCGCTCGAAGCTGGCGCTGCCGCTGTCGGTCTGCCGCTGGCCGATGTTGTTCCAGTCATTGTGCAAGGTGATGCCGCTGCGTCCGCTGGGGATGGCGGCGATCAGCAGTTTGCCGCCAGCGCTCTCATCCACCGCCGAGGCGATGAGCATCTCCGAGTCGCTGGCGCCGGAGCAGAAGCTCTTTTTGCCGGAGAATTCGCGCCAGCCACCGAAGTCCTTGACCACCGTGCGCGTGTCCAGCGGGTTGAGGGCGTTGCCCCAGAACCAGTTTTTGCGCGCGGTCTGTTCGAACCAGGGTTGCCACTGGTCCGGGCGCGAAAACAGGCGCACGGTAGCGAGCATCAGGTGGTGAAAACCGAAGACGTGGGCGATGGAACTGTCGACCTTGGCGAATTCGCGCACGATACCAAGGGTGTCGCTCCAGCGTGCGCCGAGGCCGCCGTATTGGCTGGGAATGCTCAGGGCCAGCAGGCCGCTGTGACGCAACGCATCACGTTCTGCTTTGGGCGTGCCGCCGCGCTCGTCGCGTTCGACGGCGCTGAGGGCGAATTCGGCGGCCAGCAGTTTGGCGGTCTGCAAGGGGGAGGGCAGGACGCTGTGGGGTTTGGCTGTCACGCGGTGTTCCTCATTTTTATCTGGCAATGAAGCTCAAATGTGGGAGCGGGCTTGTGGGAGCTGGCTTGCCTGCGATAGCTTCACCTCGGTATCACTGAAGGACCGAGTCGCCTGCATCGCGGGCAAGCCCGCTCCCACATAAAGCGGACCTCATCAACTTCAGGCTTTGGCCGGCAACACATCATTGGCGATCATTTCGCCAAACGGCCCGGTGAGGTTGGTGATACCGCGCCCGGCCAGGCTGGCGTACGGTTCCGGCAGCAGCGGGAACACCAGCTCGGCAAAGCGATAGGCCTCTTCCAGGTGCGGGTAGCCGGAAAAAATGAAGCTCTCGATCCCAAGGTCAGCGTATTCCTTGATGCGCGCGGCCACTTGCTGCGGGTTGCCCACCAGCGCGGTGCCGGCGCCACCGCGCACCAGGCCGACACCGGCCCACAGGTTGGGCGCGATCTCCAGGTTGTCGCGGCGCCCGTCATGCAGCGCAGCCATGCGCCGCTGGCCTTCGGAGTCAAAACGCGAGAAGGATTTTTGCGCGGCGGCGATGGTTTCATCGCTGATGTGTTCGATCAGTTTGTCGGCGGCTTTCCAGGCGTCTTCCTCGGTTTCGCGCACGATCACATGCAGGCGAATGCCGAATTTCACCGTGCGGCCGTGACGAGCCGCGCGCTCACGCACATCGGCGAGTTTTTCGGCGACGGCGGCGGGCGGCTCGCCCCAGGTCAGGTACACGTCCACCTGTTCGGCGGCGAGGTCGTGGGCGGCGTCTGAGGAACCGCCGAAGTACAGCGGCGGATACGGCTTCTGTACCGGTGGGTAAAGGGCCTTGGCATTCTGCACCCGCAGGTGTTTGCCTTCGAAATCTACCGATTCGCCCTGCAATACGCGGCGCCAGATCTTGAGGAATTCGTCGGAGACTTCGTAGCGTTCGCTGTGATCGAGGAAACTGCCATCGCCACGGTTTTCGTCGGGGTCGCCGCCGGTTACCACGTTGATCAACAAGCGGCCGTTGGACAGGCGGTCCAGGGTAGCGGCCATGCGTGCCGAGACGGTCGGCGAGATGATGCCGGGACGGATCGCCACCAGGTAACGCAGGCGTTCGGTGAGCGGCACCAGCGCCGAGGCGATGACCCAGGAATCTTCGCACGAGCGTCCGGTAGGAATCAGCACGCCGTAGTAACCGAGGCTGTCAGCGGCTTGCGCGACTTGCTTCAGATAGTTGAGGGTGACGGGGCGCGCACCTTGGGTGGTGCCCAGGTAGTGACCGTCGCCGTGGGTCGGCAGAAACCAGAAAACATCCATGACAAATCCTTATGCGATTTTCAGCAGAGAGGGGGAGTGCGCTGCAAACAACGGTGCAGCGCGTTCTGCCGCAAGGCGGATACGGCCCTTCAAGGGCTCACTGGTTATTTGGTAATCGGTGAAGTCGGCTTCGGTGGCGTACACGCCGATCGGCAAGGTCAGTGCCTGGAAGAAGCTGAACAGCGGGCGCAACTGGTGATCGAGGACCAGGGCGTGGCGTTCGCTGCCGCCGGTCGCCGCGAGCAGCACCGGGGTGTTGATCAGCGCGTTGAGGCCGACCAGGTCGAACAGATGCTTGAGCAGCCCAGGATAGGAACCGCGATAGACCGGCGCCGCGACGATCAGCAGGTCGGCCTGTTCGATGGCCAACAGTTGCGTTTCGACGTCGGCGGGTAATTCCTCGCGGGAAAGGGCGCCGCCTAATGGCCGGGCAATGTCGCCCAGTTCGATCAAGGTGGTCTGGATCGGCAGCAAGGTGGCCAGTTCAGCCAGCACCGCTTGGGTCAACACGAGGGTCCGGGACGGGCGCCAGGTTCCGCCGGAGAGGGCAACGACATTCAGGGGACGGGTCATGAACAGTTCCTTTTTCAACAGGGGTTCGTAGCAAGTCGGTGCAACGTGTTGAGCAAGAGCTGTACCAACGGCGGTGGGCCTTGATTGGCGTGGGCTGTGGGCTCGCAGCTGAAACCAGCGGGTGTTGCTTGCCTGATGAATTGTTGAATGGCTGTTGCCTGGGCAACAGTTGCGTAGCGAACAGTTCCGGTTTGGTGTGCGGCTATTTATAGAGGGTTAGATTTATTCCGTAAATGAACGTATTTCCATATTTATAGATCATAAGGAAATATAAAGAGGCGACTATTGAAGGTGCCTCGATGGCTGATAGCGACTATCACGGGAGGTGATTTTTCACTGCGAAGGCGCGGGAGTAGCCTGTGTTCATTGACTGAAACCCACTTCGCAGAGCCGCCGCCATGAACCGATTCCTTGTTGTCTGCTTGTTGCTTGTCACTGCCGTCCTCACTGGATGTGCGACCCATCCGTCCCCTGAGTTGCGCCCGTACTCGGCAGAGGAAAGCAAACAGTTGGCGCTGGAAGCGTTGAGCCGTCGCGGTTTGTCGTTTGATGAATACCAACAGCAGCGCGCCGCGCTGACTGGTCAGTCACAGAAGTCGTTCGGCTTTGATCGCAGGGGCGAGATGAACGCCGAACGCAGCGTGACCCTGCATGGTCGGCCTAGTTGAGTGCCGTGGTGGCAGTGAAGAGCCCGAGGATTTCTTTAAGAAACCTCGGGCTTTTTGTTTTCCATGGCACGACTTCAGCCTGTTAAGCTGAATTTCAGGAGCGTTCCTACGCACATTTACCTAAAGTGGTCCTTTTTTAACGGCATTCGATCGGTTAAACCTGACGACCTCTGTCCCGGTCGATGCCCCTGAGACGCTGCTCTCGGGAACCTGCTCTGCGAGTCTTTACTGTCATGAATAAACGTCCGTTGTATTTCGACTACGCCGCCACCACGCCGGTGGATGAGCGGGTCATCCAGGTCATGGTTGAGTGTCTGGGTTTCAACGCCAATTTCGGCAACCCTGCGTCCAGTTCCCACGCGTTCGGCCAAGCGGCCCGGCAAACGGTTGAACAGGCGCGCCGCCAGGTGGCCGAGTTGGTGGGCGCCCAGGCTGAACAGATCGTCTGGACGTCCGGTGCCACCGAATCCAACAACCTCGCCATCAAGGGCGTGGCCCAGGCGCGGGGCGTGGCGGGCGGGCATATCATCACCAGCCAGATCGAACACAAGGCCACGCTGGACACCGCGCGGCAACTGCAGGAAGCCGGCGTGGCCGTGACTTACCTGGTGCCGGATGCCGATGGGCTGATCACTGCCGACGCGGTGAGCGAAGCGTTGCGTGAAGACACCTTCCTGGTGTCGTTGATGCTGGTGAACAACGAGTTGGGCACCCTCAACGACATTCCGGGCATTGGCGCGCGGGTGCGTGAGCATGGCGCGTTGTTGCATGTGGATGCCGCGCAAGGGGCGGGCAAGGTGGCAATCGACCTGGCGCAATGGCCGGTGGATTTGATGTCGTTTTCCGCGCACAAACTGTACGGCCCCAAGGGCATCGGCGCGTTGTACGTCGGGCCGCGGGCGCAGCAGAAGGTGCTGGCGCAGATCCACGGCGGCGGTCACGAAGGCGGTTTGCGCTCCGGTACCCTGGCGACCCATCAGATTGCCGGCATGGGCACGGCGTTCGCCCTGGCGGCGGCGTCTTTCGTTGAAGAGAAGGCTATCATCGTCGCCTTGCGCCAGCGTCTGCTGGACCAGCTGGCAGCGGTGCCGGGTGTACGCCTCAATGGCAGCGCGACGCAGCGGATTCCCCATACCCTGAGCCTCACGTTCGGCGAGGGCGAATTCAATACAGCGGCGTTGAGCGCGGGCCTCGCGTTTTCGGCGACCTCGGCGTGTAATTCGGCAAGCAACGCGCCGTCCCACGTGCTGCTGGCGTTGGGGCATGACGCGCGCAGTGCCGGCCGTACCATTCGCTTGAGCCTGGGCCGGTTTACCACCGAGCAGGACATCGACCAGGCCGCGCAGTTGATCAAGGCGGCATTGGCCAGCGCACCGGCGTTCTGGGCGGTCTGATCCATTTTTCGCAACACATAATAATTATTCGTGGTTAGCAGGAGACACAATGAGTACGCAGCCCTTGACCCATGGAACGGTTCCCCAGCGCCTGGCGCAGACCCGCGAACTGATGCGCCGCGAGGGCATTCATGCCCTGCTGGTGCCGTCAGCCGACCCGCACTTGTCCGAGTATTTGCCGGGCTACTGGCAGGGGCGGCAATGGTTGTCGGGGTTTCATGGCTCGGTGGGTACGCTGATTGTCACTGCGGATTTCGCCGGCGTATGGGCAGATAGCCGCTATTGGGAACAGGCTACCAAGGAACTCAAGGGCAGCGGTATCGAGTTGGTGAAGCTGCAGCCGGGCCAACCTGGGCCGCTGGAATGGCTGGCCGAGCAAACACCGGAAGGTGGTGTGGTGGCAGTGGATGGCGCGGTAATGGCCGTGGCTTCAGCGCGTACGCTCGGTGGCAAACTTGCGGAACGCGGCGCACGCCTGCGTACCGATATCGACCTGCTGAACGAGGTATGGCAAGGCCGCCCGACGTTGCCCAACCAGCCGATTTATCAACACCTGCCGCCGCAGGCCACTGTCAGCCGTGGCGAGAAGCTCGCCGCACTGCGCGCCAGCTTGAAAGAGAAGGGCGCCGACTGGCACTTTATCGCTACCCTGGATGACATCGCGTGGCTGTTCAACCTGCGTGGCGCCGATGTGTCGTTTAACCCGGTGTTCGTGTCCTTTGCGTTGATCAATCAACAGCAAGCCACGTTGTTTGTGGCGCTGAGCAAAGTCGATGCAGCGTTGCGCGCGGTGCTGGAGCAGGACGGTGTCACCCTGCGTGATTACAGCGAAGTGGCTGATGCATTGCGCGCGGTGCCCGCGGGCACGAGTGTTCAGGTCGATCCGGCGCGCGTCACGGCGGGCCTGCTGGAGAACCTTGATACCGGTGTCAAACTGGTGGAGGGGTTGAACCCGACCACACTGGCCAAATCGCGCAAAAGCCTGGCGGACGCCGAACATATCCGCCAGGCCATGGAGCAGGACGGCGCGGCGTTGTGTGAGTTTTTCGCCTGGCTGGACAGTGCGTTGGGTCGCGAACGTATCACCGAGCTGACTATTGATGAGCACCTGACGGCGGCGCGTACTCGTCGCCCGGGTTATGTGTCGCTGAGTTTCAATACCATCGCTGCGTATAACGCCAACGGGGCGATGCCGCATTACCATGCCACCGAAGAAGAGCACGCGCTGATCGAAGGTGATGGCTTGTTGCTGATCGACTCGGGTGGCCAGTACCTGGGCGGGACCACGGACATCACGCGGATGGTGCCGGTTGGTACGCCGAGTGAAGAGCAGAAGCGCGATTGCACGCGGGTGCTCAAGGGCGTGATCGCCTTGTCGCGGGCGCATTTTCCCAAGGGCATCCTGTCGCCATTGCTGGACGCCATCGCCCGCGCACCGATCTGGGCCGAGGGTGTGGACTACGGCCACGGTACAGGCCACGGTGTAGGTTATTTCCTTAATGTCCATGAGGGCCCACAGGTAATCGCCTACCAGGCCGTGGCCGCGCCGCAAACGGCGATGCAGCCGGGCATGATCACGTCGATCGAGCCGGGTACTTATCGCCCGGGACGTTGGGGCGTGCGTATCGAGAACCTGGTGTTGAACCGCGAAGCGGGCAAGACCGAGTTTGGTGAGTTCCTCAAGTTTGAAACCCTGACCTTGTGCCCGATCGACACCCGCTGCCTGGAACCGTCGCTGCTGACGGCGGATGAGCGTGAGTGGTTCAACGCTTACCACGCCGAAGTTCGCGAGCGCCTGAGCCCGTTGCTCAGTGGCGCTGCGCTTGAATGGTTGCAGGTGCGTACGGCGGCTATTTGAGCAAGGCTTCGCGCACAAATTCGAGACGGTCCTGACCGAAGAACAGCTGATTGCCTACAAACAGGCTGGGTGCGCCGAACACGCCGCGTTGTACGGCTTGTTCGGTCTTGTCCTTGAGGGCGGTTTTTACGCTTTCATCATTGGCGAAGGCCATGACCTCGTCCGGATCAAAGCCGTGCTCGGTGAGTACTTTGGTTATGACGGCGGGATTGCCCAGGTCAAGGCCGTCTACCCAGAGGGCGCGGAACAGGCAATCGACAAAATCGTCGAAACGTTCAGGCTGACGCATTTGGATACCGGTGACCGCACGCATCAGCATCAGGGTGTTGATCGGGAAGTGCGGGTTGAACCTGAGGGTTACCTGATAGCGCTGGGCGTAACGTGCCAGGTCGTCGAACATGTAGCGGCCCTTTGCAGGGACGGTGATGGGGGACGCATTGCCGGTGGCTTTGAAGACTCCGCCCAACAACATTGGCTGGTACACCAGTTGGGCTGCGGTTTCGGCGCACAGTGCCGGCAGTTGGGTATACGCCAGATAGCTGGCGGGGCTGCCGAGGTCGAAGAAGAACTCCAGGGTTTTACGCATGGCTGATGCTCTCTGCTTATTGTTATGGGGACTTACCAGGGTTCATTCCAGGGGCGCAGATCCAGTTCGAACGTCCAAGCGTCGCGTGGCTGGCTGTGCAGGTACCAATAGTTGTCGGCAATGTGCTCGGGGTTGAGAATGCCGTCCTGGTCCTTGAGGGCGTATTTCTGCGGGAAATTGTCGCGAATGAAGTCGGTGTCGATGGCACCATCGACCACCACATGGGCGACGTGGATATTCCTCGGGCCCAGCTCCCTCGCCATGCTTTGTGCGAGCGCGCGAATGCCGTGCTTGGCCCCGGCGAAGGCGGCAAAGCCTGCACCGCCCCGTAAGCCTGCGGTAGCTCCGGTGAACAGGATGGTGCCTCGGTTGCGGTTGACCATGCGCTTGGCGACTTCGCGTGCGTTGAGGAACCCGGAGAAGCAGGCCATCTCCCAGATCTTGAAATACTTGCGTGCGGTTTCTTCGAGGATGCTGCAGGGGACGTTGGCGCCGATGTTGAAGACGAACGCTTCAATGGGGCCCAGCTCAGTTTCGATCTGTTCGACCAATGCGATTACGTCATCTTCCTTACGCGCATCGCAGGCAAAGCCATGGGCTTCGCCGCCTGCGGCTCGGATGCTGTCCACCAGTGGCTGCAATTTGTCGGCGCTGCGGCGTGTGACACAGGCGACATAGCCTTCGCGGGCGAAGCGCTTGGCTATGGCGCCGCCGGTGGCATCACCGGCGCCCACTACCAATACGATTTTCTTGTTGTGCGTCATGGGAACTCCGTTGGCTCGATAGTCGAGCAGGAGTCTAGACGCAGCGCCGCGAAGGGCTGGGTTTGTCGCAGGAATTAAATCTGAGCAGTCGGGGGTGACTGCTCGGGCGATTATTTGCAGATGACGATCATGCTACGGCTGGTGTAGCCGGCAGGGTTGAGGCCGAAGGGGTAGTCCCCTGGTTCCTCGGAATTGTCACCGGACTTCGCGATAACCCGGTAGCCTTTGGCGCCGCAGGAGTTGGTCGCACTGGTGTAGCACTGGTCCCAGGAGGATGACAGGCCGGAACAGTTGATATGCAGCCCTTTTTTGCCCCGTTTTACTTCTGTTTTGGTGGTCGCGGCACAGCCAGCAATGGCCACGACCATCAACAGTATCAAAATTCGCTTCATTCCTATCCTTAATAGCCGCTTCGCGATGCTTGAAGCTGGCTCTACTCGCTCTCGAGTGTAGCGTTCGCGCTGTCCCTGTCGGAAATCTCCATGAATGACATTCGTTTACGGCTTAAACATGGCCTAAATGAGCGGCAAATACCAGAGCTACCTGCAAAGATGCCTCAATCTGCCGCAACCAGTGGCTTTGATTCGTTGCGCATTGTCAGCGTGGCACCGACGGAGGCCAGGATGATGCAAGTGATCGCCAGCCATTGTGCCAGGGACAGGTGTTCTTGCAGGAATAATAGGCCAGAGAGTGCGCCGAATGCGGGTTCAATACTCATGAGGGTGCCGAAGGTGCGGGCGGGGAGGCGAGTCAATGCGACCATCTCCAGGGTGTAGGGCAAGGCCGTGGACAGAATGGCGACACCGATGGCGACAGGGATCAGGGCTGGGGTCAGTAATGCGGCGCCGGCATGGACAATACCGATTGGCGCAATAAACAAGGCGGCGATCATCACACCGAGTGCCGCGGTCTGGACGCCGTTGTCGTTGCCGGCTTTTTGGCCGAACAGGATATAGAGGGCCCAGCAGACGCCAGCGCCCAGTGCGTAGGCGGCGCCGATCAAGTCGATGCCGTGGCTGGCCTCTCCCATGGGGATCAACAGCAGCAGGCCGATGATTGCCAGGCCAATCCACAGGAAGTCGACGGCTCGTCGCGATGCGTAGATGGCGACGGCGAGCGGCCCGGTGAATTCTAGCGCTACGGCGATGCCCAGCGGGACTGTGCGCAGCGACATATAGAAGAGAAAGTTCATGCCGCCCAACGCGATGCCGTAGATGACCACGGTACGCAGCGACTTTGCCGTCAGCTTGGCGCGCCATGGCCGTAATAGAAGCAGCATGATCACGCTGGCGAAAACCAGACGCAGGGTTGTGGTGCCCTGTGCTCCGACTATAGGAAACATGCTTTTGGCCAGTGAGGCGCCGGATTGAATAGACGCCATGGCGATCAACAGCAGGCCGACAGGAAACAATGCCGAGGCCAGGCTGCGGGGGGAGGTGGTCATTGGGGTGTTCGTCCGAGGTCATATTTTAGAGAAGCATTGGGCGCTATGATGCTTAACTGTTTGTGGTTGAGCAATATATTGCTCAATTATCTTGGTTTGGTCCTTCTATATAGAGGGAGCTCGGCTTTTTTGGCTTGTTTGATAGAAAAACCAAATTAACGATTGACGGCAGATTTCAGATGTCTATAATTCGCCCCACTTCCGGCGCAGTCGAAACGGAAAACTCCTTGGTAAACAATGAGTTATGCAGTTTTCGACAGCAGGTTGCTTCAGTTCATCGAAGCGCGAAGGAAGTTGAAAAAGAGGTGTTGACAGCAGCGTGTAACGCTGTAGAATTCGCCTCCCGCTGATGAGAGATCTGAAGCGCAAGTGGTTGAAGTTGTTGAAGAATTCTTCGAAAGCTTCTGAAAATAATCA